>JAYZFQ010000126.1:0-52057 GCA_036336695.1 Myxococcota bacterium | reverse complement strand
AGGAGGACGTGGCCGAGCCCGCGGCGGCGGCGCTCGCGGCGGCGGCGGAGAAGCGGGACCTCGGCCTGGTGGTGCTGTCCGCGGCCGTCGAGATGGACGTCGCTCAGCTACCCGACGACGAGCAGGCCGAGTTCGCCGCCTCGCTCGGCCTCCCGGAGCCCGCGCGCAATCGCTTCATCCGCGCCGCGTTCGAGTTGATCGACCTCGTCTCGATGCTCACGGTCGGCCCCGACGAGTGCCGCGCCTGGCCCGTCGCGCGGGGCACTCCGGCGCCGCGTGCCGCGGGCAAGATCCACTCGGACATCGAGCGCGGCTTCATCCGCGCCGAGGTCGTGCGCTGGGAGGACCTGGTCGAGCTGGGGAGCGAGGCCCGCTGCCGCGACGCCGGGAAGCTGCGCGTGGAGGGCAAGGACTACGTCATCGCCGATGGCGACGTGGTCAACTTCCGCTTCAACGTGTGAGCGTAAATGTGCGCCGCACAGACGTTTTCGGCCCGCGACGTGATGCTCAGCTCCGGGGCATCTCGGGCAGGATGCGCCCCGCCGTGTTCCCGCCGTCGATCACGAAGTCGGCTCCCGTGCACGAGGTGCTCTCGTCCGAGGCGAGAAAGACGCTGAGCTGCGCAATGTCGTCCAGACGTTCTGCGACCGTGCGTTTCTTCTGAGGCGGCAGCACCGGCATCTGTGCCGCCATCGCGCGCTCCATGTCCACGCCCTCCGGAACGTAGGGAGCCACCATGTGCGGACTGCCCGCCTCGGGGCAGATCGCGTTGACCCGGATGCCATGCCGTCCGAGTTCCAGCGCGGCAACCCGGGTCATTCCGCGCACTGCCCACTTGCTCGATGCGTACGCAATCAGGCGGGTCGTGCCTCGGGTGCCATCGATCGAGGCGATGTTCACGATGGATCCCCCACCCGCCTCCCGCAGAATCTCGCTGGCGCTCCGCATGCCGAGGAATACGCCGGTCTGGTTCACCGAGACCACGCGCTCGTATTCCGCGAGGGTGGTCTCGGCCATGGGCTTCATCAGGAGAACCGCCGCGTTGTTCACCAGGATGTCGAGACCCCCGAGTTCCTCCCGACAGAAAGCGATGCCCCGTTCCCAGTCGTCTTCGCTGGTCACGTCGAGATGCTGGTACGCGGCGGCCGCGCCGAGAGCCTTGACCACCGCCCGGGCCGGTTCGTCGAGGACGTCGACACAGACGACCCGTGCCCCCTCCGCCACGAAGCGGCGCGCGATGGACTCTCCCGTCCCGCGCGCCGCGCCGGTCACCAGCGCCCGCTTGCCATTCAGCCGTCCCATGGTTCCCTCCCGAAGCTATCCGCCCGCGTCCGTCGGACCCGCCGGGGACATTTCCCGGGCAATCCGGTCGATCGCGGCGGGCGGCATGATCGTGACGTCTACGGGCGCGCCGCCCGTCTCGTACACCTCCACCTGGAGCCCAGGCGGCGGACGCTCGCCCCCGCGGTGCACGACGAAGCGACGCCGGGTGTGCAGGAGTTCCAGCTTCCAGCCGTCGATCAGCCGCGCCTTGGTCCGACACGCCATCTGGGTGATGCGGTCGCCGGCCGCCAGGGTGTAGTGGATCCGCAGGGTCTGGCCCGGCGACACCACCGAGGTGCCGTAGAGCAGCATGCGCTTGCGCGGAAACCGCAGGTAGTGCTCGATTTCCGCCCGTCCCTCTCCGCTCACCTCCACCTCGATGTCCACCTCCAGCCACTCGTCCGGTTCGAGGGCCACCTGGGCGACGCCCTGCACGAGTTGCCAATCGCGCATGTCGACCGTGAACCGCTCGTCGCTCAACAGGGGAACCTCGAGGTCCCCGGTATCCCGCGGCGGAAGGCTCCGGTCGGCGATGTCCACCACCAGCGAGGCGAGTTCCGGAGAGACCTCGGCAGACTGGGGCGCCTCGCCAAAGACCCGGCCGCTGAAGGCGTCGTAGCCGGTGCACTCGGAGCCCTCGAAGGCGCACACCACGAGCAGACCACTCGGGTCGAGCGCCCCGATCGTCCGCAGGTTCACGTTTCCGAAGAAGAGGTGGCGCCCCGCGTCATAGCGCCGGAAGAGACTCCGGCCGTGCAGCGGACCCGCCTCGCTCCCCAGCCCCAGGTAATCGAGCACGGTGAGGGGCACGTCCGACTGCGCGTAGGGTTCGGTCACGAGCAGCCGGCTGCGATCGGGCAGGAGGGCCGCGAGAAAACCCCAGTTCTGGGAGAGCCGCTGGGCAAAGACGTCGGTGCTTCCCACCTGGTGACCCGACGCCTCATCAGACGTGAAGATCACCAGCGTGTCGTCGCGCACCCCCGAAGCCTCGAGCCAGGTCATGAATTCCCCGATCGCAAGGTCCAGGTACTCGAACGCACCGCGAACGTTCTGCCGAGCGATCGGCGACCGGTAGGGGGGCGGGACAACGTAGGGGTGGTGCGTCCCCACAGTGAGCAGCGTCAGGAACCACGGCTTGCTCTCCGCCTGGAGCGACTCGATCAACTCCGACGCCTGCTCGAAGAAAGCGCGGTCGTCGACGCCCCAGGTCGTGCGGAGGTAGTAGCGTTCGAACCACTTGTGGCCGAGAACGCGCTCGAAACCGATCCGCGGCATGAACTGGTCCTTCAACATGAAGGCCAGGGGCGCGGCCTGGAGGTAGACCGTCTCGTAACCGTGCGAGCGCAGGATCTCGGGCAGGCAGTCGCGCCAGGGCCGGGTCGAAGCAACCGTCATCTTCGGCATCCCGCGGACGAGCGCCGGCATCTCGCCGCACAACAAAGCGTAGAGCCCGCGGTTGGTGCGGCGGTTGTGGTTCAGGAAGGTCGCGAAACCCACGTTGTCGCGGAAGACGGCGTCGAGTCGGTCCATCTGGAGCGCCGGGTTGCGCCGATGGACCCGCGCGGCCGTCTGGAGGTAGGCGCCCGAAACTCCCTCGACCACCACGAGCAGCACATTGCGACGCCTTCCGTCCAGGGCGACCCGCGGCGCTCCGTCCAGGTCTCCCCGCAACGACGGGAGGCGCTCGGCCAGGGCATCGCGGGAAACGGGTCCGTCCCGCGACCCGGGTCCGCCGCGGACGAGCCATTGGAGTTCGTTGAGGGGCGGGTTGACCTGGCGCCACGCCTGGATCGACCCGGAGGGCGGCCACGCGGCCAGGCCGACCAGCAGGACCGCGCCAGCCGCGAGCGCACCCCAGGCAACCGGCGGACGCGCCGCGCCGAAGCCGAACCACGCCAACCCGGCGACCCCCGCCATCCCGAACGCCACGAGAACGGGATGCGTCAACGCCGCCGCCGACCCGCTCAGAAACGTCGCGTCGCCGAGATACGCTGCATCGCCGAGACTGGCCACTGCACCGAGGGCGAGAATGGTCTCGTAGTTCGCCGTGGCCACGGCCGCCAGGAGCAGGGCCCCGGCCACCGCGAGGAAACGGGACCAGCCGGCCAGGAACCCGAGGACGGCCCACGCAACCGCCGCGACCGCCGCATCGGCGAGAAAGCCCCGGAGATCCGCCACGCTGAATCCCGCGCCGGTTTCGAAGAGCAGCAAGCCGCGCAGGCACCACGGCACCAGGACCAGGGCCGCGTAGGCCGCCAGCCAGCGCACGCCGGCCCCGCCCTGCCCCGCCGCACCCAGCGAATTCGCCACGACCTGCGAGGATACCGGGCTGCGGTCGCCCCCGCGCGGCCTCAGCGCAGGTAGCCGAGTTCGCGCAGGTTCGCCTCGGTGTCCGGGTCCAGCGCGCCCGCGGGCGGCGCAGGCGGGGGCGTGTCCGCCGCGTAACGGGCCACCAACGCCTCGAGCGCCGCCTGCATGCGTTGTGCGGTTTCCGGGGCGCTGCCGGAGAGGTCCCGTGTCTCTCCCGGATCGGCCGCCACGTCGTAGAGCTCGTGACGACCGTCCGAGCCCCAGATGAGCTTGTGCGGCCCGATCCGCAGCGCCCGGATCCGACGCCGGTAGGGCGCGAGTTCCGCTCCCTCACGAGCCGCCTCCGGGAAGTACGCAAGGAATTGGGCCGGGTAGTAGTACTCGGCGAGCAACGGCCGGTCGTCGGGGAGCGGCCCGGCCAGGAGATCCTCACCGGCACGGCGCGCGCCGCCCGGCGAGACCCCGGTAGCCGCTGCGATTGTCTCGAAGACATCGGCCAGGTGCACCGGGTCCGACCGCCGGCTACCGGCCCCCGCGCCCCCCGGAGGCCGGATCGCCAGGGGAACGCGCAACGTGCTGTCGTAGAGGGTGAAGGAGTGCCCCTGGTGCCCGTTGTCCCCCAGGTTCTCCCCGTGGTCCGACGCCACCACGACCAAGCTCGACTCTTCGAGTCCCCGATCCCGGAGCATTTCCAGCAGTTCCCCCAGCGCGGCGTCGACCCAGGCCAGCTCGGCGTCGTAGAGGCCCACCCGAATCGGCACCAACCGCTCGGCAACACTGTCGCGATCGAGGTACCAGTCGACGACCCCGAAATTCGCGCGCTTGCGTTCGGCGGGCGTGACCCCTGGGAAGAGGAACCGGTCCTGCCACGAACGGGGCGCCGTGTAGGTCCAGTGTGGCTCGATGTAGTTCACGAACAAGAAGAAGGGCCGGTCGGGGTCCCGCGTATCGAGCCATTCCACCACCGCCCGGTTGGTCCGGACCGCCTGACCGGGACCGCGCTGACGCCACATCTCCCCCCCGTGGGCGAAGCCCTGGGTGAGATTGGTCTTCTCTCCGACCCACGCGTTGTTCGAAAACGCGGCCGTCTCGTAGCCGTCCGCGGCGAGGAGTTCCGCCAGGGTTTCCGCATCGGCGGCGAGGTACTGGCTCTCCTGGGTCGCGCCGTGGGTGACGGGGTACAAGCCGGTGAAGAGCGAGGCGTGAGAGGGAACCGTCCAACTCGACGTCGCAAAGGCCCGGTCGAACTGGATCGACCGCTCGGCGAAAGCGTCGAAACTGGGCGTCGTCGCCCGCGGGTAGCCGTAAGCGGAAAAATGATCCGCGCGCGTCGTGTCCAGCACCACGAGGACCACGTTGGGACGCTCGGCCCCGGAACAGGCGAAAAACGCGCAGGCCAGGGCCAGTAGCACCGCGGCCCGTTTCCCCACGCGGACGCCGCCGCCAAACCCCTTCACGGCGTTGCGCTCCGGACGAACAAGAAGCCCTTCCCGCCGGTCTCCCACAGATCGGCGAGCAAGGGCAGGTCACGGACCCAGACGCCCAGCAGCACCGCGACGACCAGAAGCGCCAGCGCAGCGACCCACCGGTTGCCGAGCACCCGTTCCCGCACGGCGACAGGATGCGTCAACGCCCAGGCGAGGGCGATGGCAAAGAGCGGCCGCAGCGGCACGGCGTAGCGCGAAAGCGAGTAGGTGACCCCGAACAGCAACACGGCGTGAACGATCGCAAGCAGGGCAAACCCGCGGAAAGGAGACGCGGGCGCTGCCAGCAACCCGACCCCACCGCCCGCGTAGAGCGCCATCGTCCAGAGAACACAGAGGAGAGTCAACCCGGCGGTGAGTCCCGGTGGCGAACCCACCCCGTACCAGTCGTTGCGCAGGTGTCGGAGGACGAAGTTGTCGAGCGTGAACAGGTGGCCCGCCTCCCACAGGGACTTCTCGAGGTACCGCGCCGGGTTCGCACGGATCCGCTGCACCGCTCGCTCGAGTGCCAGGCGCTGCACCCTTCCCGGCGCGCGTTCGGAAGCCACCATGTAGTGGAGGTTGCCGATGGCGGCCCAGCGGGGACTCCACCGGTCGTCCTTGTCGACCCGGTGGGCGCCGGGCTCGGTGCTGACCAGCAGGTTGTAGGGGCCGTTCGTATCGACGAGGAACCAGTCGCCCGAAACCTGGAAGTTGCGCAACGACCAGGGCAGCACCACGCAGCAGGTCGCGAGCGTGAGCAAGCCGAAGGACACGAGGAGGCGCCGCGGCACGACACCCGCCCGCCGCGCCTGGAGCCACGCCCAGGGCAGGAGCCAGGGCAGAAAGGTCAGGAGTTGCGGGCGCGCCAGGGAGGCCAGGCCCAAGGCCAGGCCGGCGCCCGCCCAGTCCCACCCCTTCCAGGAACCGGCTCCGCGGAGCAACAGGAAGAGCCCGAGGAGGAGCAACGCGATGTACAACGTCTCGGACCACAGCAGGTGCGAGAAACCCACCAGGACCGGATCGAGCGCCACGAACCAGGCAGCCGCCCGGGCAGCGCGAAGGCCGCCCACGCGCTCCGCGACGAGTCCGACCAGGACGACGGAGAGCGCACCGAGGACCGCCTGGGCCAGGCGCACGGCCACCGCGTCCCCGCCCATTCCGATGAACACGGCCATGAACGCCGGGTGCAGCGGCGGCCGGAAGTTGGAGGCAAAGCCCTCGCCCCGGGCGAGGGCCTCGGCGAGCCGCCAGTAGTCGATCTCGTCGTTGACCGGCACCGGGTCCGGGAAGAGCGCCACGAGACCGGCGCGCAGAAACACCGCCGCCAGGACCGCCCCGAGGACCCACCGGTCGCGGGCGGCGGCAGAAGCGGAAGCGAGTCGGGACATCATGCGGCGCTCGCCCCCATGGTAGCCCGCGCGCCGCGCACGGTTGGGCCGGCTTCCCGCAGCCGGCCGGGGCGGTGATATACTCGCCGCGAATTCAGACGTTTCGCGCCGCTTTCCGTGGTTCTGCTGCGGATCACCGGCAGCGGACAGTTCGAGACACGGAGGCGAAAGTGCCGAACCTCAGCGAGTTCTCTGCAACCACAATCGATGGCGCACAGCAGAACCTGGGCGACTTCAAGGACAAGGTCTGCCTCGTGGTCAACGTCGCGTCGAAGTGCGGCCTGACCCCCCAATACGACGGACTCGAGCGCCTCTACGGACGCTTCCAGGCGCGCGGCTTCGAAATTCTCGCCTTTCCGTGCAACCAGTTCGCGGGCCAGGAGCCCGGCAGCGAGGCCGAAATCCGCGAGTTCTGTTCGACGAACTACGGCGTGAGCTTCCCCCTCTTCGCGAAGATCGATGTCAACGGCGACGACCGGGATCCGCTCTACGCCTGGCTCTCCAGCGAGGACACCGAGCCCGAGGGGTCCGGCGACATCAAGTGGAACTTCGGGAAGTTCCTGATCGACCGCAGCGGCCAGGTCGTGGCTCGCTTCGAACCGCCGACCGAACCCGAAGCCGAGGCGGTCGTCACCGCCATCGAAGCCGCGCTCGGCTGAGCCGACCGGCCTCGCCCGCGTCATGGTTCGGCGGAGCCGCGCGCTACCCCCGTCGACCCTCGCCCTCCTCGTCGGCCTGGTCCTCCTGGCCGGCGGCGTTCGCTGGCTGGCCTTCGAACTGGCGCAACCCGTCGCGACCCTCGGCGACGAAAACTACTACGCGGAGGTCGCCGACAGCCTCGCCCGGGGCGAAGGCCACGTGTATGTCGGCGCCCTCGAGGGCGAGTCCCGCGCCTGGCGACCCCCGGGCCACGCCTGGCTCCTGTCCCTCGTCGCGGCTCCGGAGGACGCCCTCCCGACACCCGTTGCGCGTTTTCAGCGGCTGCAACTTCTCTGGGGCACGCTGCTCGTCGCCCTGACAGCGCTTCTCGGCTTTCTCCTCTTCGACACGCGCACCGGCCTGATCGCGGGTCTCCTCGCCGCGCTCTCCCCGACCCTCATCGCACACAGTCACTTCCTCTGGTCCGAGAACGTCTTCGGCGTGCTCGTCATGGCTGCCCTGGTGGGCGTCGTTTCGCAAGCGCGCCGGCCGAAACCGATCACCGTCATCGCAACGGGAGTCCTCTTCGGCGCAGCCGCGCTCACCCGGGAACTCGCGCTCGGCATCGCGGCACTCTCGGGCCTGTGGTGGGTAGCCTGCGCGCACCCTCCCGAACGGCGCGCCGCCGCCCTGCGCGCGGGCCTCCTCGTGGCGATCGCGGTGGGAGTCACCACCCCCTGGCTCCTGCGCAACGCGCACGCGTTCGACCGCTTCGTGGGCGTATCGACCGTCGGGTGGTTTGCCATCGCCGAAGGCAACAGCCTCGAATCCCCGGAGTGGTGGCGCCCGCGCGGCCCGACCCAGGGCGCGTTCCACGCGGCGTACTTTTCGACGCGCGACGAACTCGCCCGACGCGATCTCGCCCAGGCGCACGCGGTCGAGCGCATCGCCGCCGAACAACCCGGATGGATCGGCAAGAAGACGGCGCGGAACCTCGCCCTGTTGCTCAGCCCGGATACCGTGGTGCGCACCAAGGTCCGCAACGGGAGCTACGGGGACCGGCCTTCCGCGCCGGCGCGTTGGCTCCTGGCAGCGAGCGGCCCCGCCTGGCTCGCCCTCGCCGTCGCCGCGACCCTCGGCATCGCGGCGGCGCGGGCGGGCGGGCGCCGGGCACTGGCCGTGCTGCTCCTGGGCGGGGCCGTGCTGGTGCACATCGTTGCGAACGCCACGCCGCGCTTCCGCGTCCCGTGGCTTCCGCTGCTATCGATCTACGCCGCGCACGCGCTGGTCCTGGGTCGACAACTGCCCGGCCGGCTCGACCGCCGTGGGGTCATCGGCGCCGCACTGGTCCTGGGGATCGTCTTCGGCCTCGGTGTCCCCTATTTCTGGATGTTTGGCGGAAGGCCCTGAACCGCCCGGGGCGCGCCCTCCTTCGCCGACTTGCTTGACATTCCGCGGGGTTCGGGTAGAGACGAACAGTCGTTCGGCTTCACCGACCCCGTCTGGGAGAGCCATGTCCGCGCCCGCAGCAGGCCGACGCTCGAGCGAGTCCTTCCGCACCCGGGAAGCGATCCTGGATGCCGCCGAAGCACTGTTCGCCGAACGCGGCCTCACCGGGGCGGGCATGCGCGAGATCGCGGAAGTGTCCGGGCTGACCCCGGCCAGCCTCTACAACCACTTCCGAGGCAAGGAGGCCCTCTACGAAGCCGTCCTCGCCCGGGCCCTGACCCCCCTGCTCGACATCCTCCGAGACTTCGCCAGCCGGGATCAGAGCCTGCCGGCCGCGGAAGAAATGGTGGGGGCGATCATGGAACACCTGGCGCGCACACCCCACGTTCCGCGCCTGCTCCACCACGAGGCGGCCAGCGGCGCCGAGCGCCTCCAGCACATCGCGCGCGAATGGATCCGGCCCCTCTTCGAGCAGGGAACCGCCGCCCTGCGACGCGACCCGGACAACCCCTGGGACGAGAGCGAGCACGGCCTGGTCATCGCGGCGTGGCTGCACATGGTGTTCGGGCACTTTGCCCTCGCGCCCCTGCTTGCCGAAGTGCGGCCGGGAGATCCGCTCTCGCCTGAAGCGCTGCGGCGCCAGACCCGCTTCTTCCGGAAACTCGCGCGGTTGATGATGAAGCCCGACGCCCCCCCTGGAACGGGAGACGCCTGAACTCCTCACGCGTCCGGGGGACCCGCCGCGCCGCGCAGGTGCGCCGTTTCGTTCAGGCTCACGACACTTCGCTCCCCGGAAGCGGCCGCGAGGAAACGACTCACGCTCGTGTAGACCGGTTCGAAGAGAAAGAGGCGCTCGGTCTCCAGGAGATGAGACACCCAGGCGTTGATCACCCCTCCGTGACATACCACCGCGACCCGTCCGCCCGGGTGGCTTCCCACGATCTCATCGACGGCGCGCGCAACGGTCTCCCGAAAGACCCCCGCATCGCCCCCGAGATAGAACCCGCTCGCAATGAGCGCCTTCCAGCGCTCGGGATCCGTCGCCTTCAGTTCTTCCAGGGGCACGTAGTGGGACGCGTCGGCATCGAACTCGGCAATCCCGGGCGAGACCCGGGTCGCGAGGCCGCGCGCGCGCGCGAGGGGCGCCGCGGTTTCCCGGGCACGGCGCAGCGGGCTCGTGTAGATCGCATCCAGGCGTTCTCCCTCGAGCCAGGCCGCCAGTCGCTCGGCCTGGCCGTGCCCGATCTCGGAGAGTCCCGGGTCCGCCGGGCTCCCGTCGACCGTTTCCGCACGCACGGGCAGTGCGTGTCGGACGAGGAGGAGTTCCATCCCGCCCGGGCTCAGTCGAGGTAGAGGCCGCCGTTGGCGGCGAAGACCTGCCCCGTCGTGAAGCCGAAGAGCCTGGGGTCCGCAATGGCACAGATGGTCGCGCCGATTTCTTCGGGCTGGGCGATCCGCCCCACGAGGGTCGCCCCGGCCATGGCGCGTCGCCCCTCGTCGGGAACCTTGGCGAGCATCGCCGTGTCGACCGGTCCGGGGGCGATCGCATTGGCGCGAACACCGTAGGACGCAAACTCGCGGGCCGTCGTGCGTGTGATGGCCTCGATTGCACCCTTGGCCGCCGTGTAATCGACCTGCCCGATGTTTCCGTTGCGCGCACTCACCGACGAGAAATTGATGATGAACCGGTTGACGCCGTCCTGCAGGGGCTGGTTGCCGTTCTCCTTGAACAAGGGGTGCCAGTGCTGGGCAACCACCTCTCGGGTGAAGAGGAACGTGCCGTGGACATGGACGGCGAGGACCGCCCGGAAGTCGTCGAAGTCCTTCTTGGCAATCCGGGCATCCCGCGTAATCCCCGCCACATTGACGAGGCCGTTGATGCAGCCCGTCTCTCCGAGCACCGTCGCCACGGCGCTCCGGACGTCGTCCTCGTCCGCCACGTTGGCGACGACGGCGAGAGGCTTCGGCCCCCCCACCGCCTCGACGGCGGAGCGAGCGGTGTCCAGCGGGCCGGAATCGAGATCGACCAGGACCACCTGGGCACCGTGGAGGGCGAGGGCCTCGGCGACGCAGCGCCCGATGCCCTGCCCTGCCCCGGTCACGATGTGGGTTTCGCCTTCGAAGGCGCCCTCTCGCAGGACACGTTCCATCTTCCGTTCCCCTTTTTTTGCCGCGTGCGTCTTTGCGGCGGCGCTTTATCATACGCCCATGAAGGACTTGAAGCTCGGTCTCCAACTCGGCTACTGGCAGGCGCAACCGCCCCCCGACCTCACCGGGATCGTCCAGGAGGCAGAACGCCTCGGGTACGACTCGATCTGGACTGCAGAGGCCTGGGGGTCCGACGCCTTCACCCCGCTGGCATGGATCGCGGCGCACACCACGAAGGTGCGCCTCGGCACTGCCGTCGTGCAGCTCTCTGCCCGCACACCGACAGCGGCCGCCATGGCCACCCTGACCCTCGATCACCTTTCGAAGGGCCGGGTCATGCTCGGCCTCGGCGTCTCGGGTCCCCAGGTCGTAGAGGGGTGGTACGGACAACCCTTCTCGAAGCCCCTCTCGCGCACCCGGGAGTACATCGACGTCATCCGGCAGGTCCTGCGGCGCGATGCCCCGGTGCGCAACGACGGTCCCCACTACCCGCTTCCCTACACGGGGGACGGTGCGTGGGGACTCGGGAAACCCCTGCGCTCGATCACGCACCCGCTGCGCCCGGAGGTCCCGATCTTCCTCGGCGCCGAAGGCCCGAAGAATGTCGCCCTG
Source organism: Myxococcota bacterium (assembly GCA_036336695.1). Lineage (GTDB taxonomy): Bacteria > Myxococcota_A > UBA9160 > UBA9160 > SMWR01. The sequence continues at coordinate 40,722 of JAYZFQ010000126.1, read as the reverse complement.
GCGGCGGAGATCTGCGACGGCTGGCTCCCGCTCTACTACTCGCCCTATCGACCCGAGGTCTATGCCGACTCGTTGACCCACCGAAAACCGGGCTTCGAGATCGCCACCACCGTCGCCATCAACGTCACCGAAGATGTGGCTGCCGGGCTCATGCCCATCAAGGCGATGCTCGGCTTCTACATTGGCGGCATGGGGGCCAAGCGACGCAATTTCCACAAGGAACTGCTGGCTCGCATGGGCTTCGAAGCGGAAGCGGACAAGATCCAGGAACTGTTCTTCGAGGGCAAGCGCGAAGAGGCCATCGCTGCGGTACCGGACCAGTTTGCCGACGAAATCTCCCTGGTCGGCCCGCCCGATCGCATTCGCGACCGGCTCCAGGCCTGGCGCGACACGCCCGTCACCTCGCTGTTGATCGGCAGCCACGACAAGGAGCAACTGCGTCGCGCCGCGGAACTGGTGCTCGGCTAACGCGCCTCGGCGCCCGCATTCTTGTCCATCACGAGGCTTTCGTAGCTCTCGGGCTGGGCCACCGTCAGGCGCAACCGCTTCCGGGTAGCCGCGCTCCGCGGTTCGATCTCGAACTCGGCAAAGCGCGCGCCGGCCGGCGGCGAGTCCGACCCCTCCCGCAGGGTCAACCGTCGCTTGAGAAACACGAGCCGCAAGTCCTCGCGCGAAAGCAACCGCGCGCGGGTGCGCAGACCCACCTGCCGAAGCGGTGAGTCCGCTGCAAACGTGTAACGCATGTGAAGCGTCTCCCCGCCACGGAGTCGTGCCGCCGCGAGGGCGACGTCCCGCATGTCCTTGACACCCTGCAGCCGAACGAGATGCTGGAACTCGGCCCGGCCCTTCCCTTCGGCCCGGACGACCATCTCCACCTCGAGCCAGGCGTCCTCGTTCATCAGGGACACGTGTTGCCCGCCGGCAACGATCTGCCAGCCCCGACTCACGAGGTCGAAGACCGGGTTCGTGATCAGCGGCAACTCGAGGAACTCCCGGCCGGGCGGCCGGCTCCGTTCGGCCATCCCGCGCACCAATCCCACCAGGTCGGCGTCGGGGATCTCCCGCTCGAGTCGCGGCTTGAACAGACGTCCGTCGCGAACGTCGTAGCCCTTGCACAAACGCCCATCGTGGGCGCAGATCACGAGCCGCCCCTCCGGGTCCACTCCGCCCACTTCGCCCCGGTTGACGTTTCCGAAGAACAGGTGCCGCGCTTCGGGATAGCGCCGGAACAGGCTCCGTCCGAACAAGTGCCTGCCCCGATCGGAAAGGCCGAGGTAGTCGAGAATCGACCAGGCCACGTCGATCTGTGCGTAGGGTTCGACCACGACCTCCGTAACCCGCTCCGGAAGCAACGCGACGAGCACTCCCCAGTTCTGGCTGAGTCGGCGCGTCACCGCCGTGGCGCCGCTCTTGCGGTCCCCCTGGGACTCGTCCGAGACGACCAGGACGAGGGTGTCGTCCCGAACGCCGCGTTCGTCCAACGCCCCGAGGAACTCGTCCAAGGCGAGGTCGAGGTATGCAAACGCACGGGCACGATCGTCCCCAGGATGCTCGAAGCTCTCGGGCACGACGAAGGGGTGATGGGTGCCCACCGTCAGGAGGGTCAGGAACCACGGATCCCCCGAGCGCTGGAGATCGGCGATCTTCTCGAGGGCCTGGGTGAAGAACGCGCGGTCGTCCACACCCCACTCACTGCGTGCGTTCGCCGTGGCAAACCAGTCGTGGCCGTCGACTTCCTCGAAGCCGATTTCCGGCATGAACCGGTCCTTCAACATGAACGCCAGCGGCGCCGCCTGGAGGTAAGCCGTGCGATAGCCCGCGTCCTTCAAGATTTCCGGCAGGCAAAGCCGCCAACGCCGATGAACCGATTCGGTCATCTTCGCGGTACCGGCGACCAGCCCCGGGAGTTCTCCGCACAGCAATGCGTAGCTTCCGCGATTGGTCTTCCGCTGGTGCGCAACGAACGTATCGAAGCGCAGGCCCCCGTCAGCGTGGGACTGAAGCCGCTCCATCGGTTGAACCGGCGTCCGACCCTGGGTACGTGCCGGCCCATCCAGGTACGCCCCCGAAACGCCTTCCACCATCACGAGCAGCACGTTCCGACCCGCCCCGTCGTAGGGGAACCGAGCCGGGGCATCGAGGTTGCCCGCCAGTTCGGGAAGGAGTTCGACCATCGCCTGCGGCGGGTCGGTGTAGCCCGACCCGGGCCCAAGGCCGCGCCAGGAGAGCCACACGACGTTGTGTTCGATGGCGTTGAGCTGCCGCCACGTCTCGACCCGGTCGTCCTGGCCCCAAACCACCAGGAGCGCGGCTGCCAGGCCGCCCGCCACCAGAAACCCGAACGCGGCCCGCAAGGGAACCGAGCGCAACCCCCACCAGGCCAGTCCCATGGAGACCCCGGCCACCGCTCCAAGAAAGACGGGATGGGAAATCGCGGCAACGGAGCCCCGTAAGAACGTCTGGTCACCCAGGAAGCCGGCGTCCAGCAACGAGGCCACGGAACCGAGCGCCACGACCGTTTCGTAGTTCACGTACGCGGCGAGCACGACGAGGAGGACAACGAGAACAGCCAGCCCCCGCGCCACGCGCCCCAGCAGGATCACGGGCACCGCCAGCAGGCACGCAACGGCGAAGTCGGAGGCGAAGCCGCGAAGATCGGTCGTCGCCGGGACTGCACCGACCTCTTCGGCCAACAGCAGCACCCGGAACGCCCAGGGCGCGATCAGCAACGATGCGAAGATCGCTGCGAAGCGAACCACGCCCCCGAACCCTGCGCGCATGTTCCCGTCCACGGCTCCGATCCGACCCAGATGAAACAGGGGAAGCGCAGGACCCGCAAGGACCGGCGGGAGAAGCCCTTATTCGGGAACGAGCGCCACGGCCCGCATCGGCGCCCCGGAGCCGCCCTCGATCTTCATCGGGAGGGCCACGAGCACCCCGCCCCGCGCCGGCAGGACCCCGAGCGACGCGAGGTTTTCGAGGCCGTAGACGTCGCGACCGGCCGCGATGCGGTGAACCGGAAAGTCGGAAGATGAGCCGACATCCAGCGAAGCCGTGTCGACACCGAGGCCCGCTACGCCCCGCTCCTCCACGAGGAAGCGCGCCGCATCGGCGCCGAAACTCGGGAATCGGAGCTTCGAAACCTCACCGGGCGTGTCATCACCGAGGTACGCCTTCGGCTCGGGCCAGAATCGGTCCCACCCGGTGTACAGCAGCACGACACTGCCCGCCGCAATGTCGCCGTGCTGCGCTTCGAAAGCCCGCACGCGGTCGAGGGTGAGCGCGTACTCCGGAACGGCTGAGGCCTCAGCGCTGACATCGATCACCAGCGCCGGAGCCACGAGGCGCTCCACGGGAATTTCGTCGACCGAAGCGCGCCCGGCAGCAAAGTGAAGCGGCGCGTCGAGATGGGTCCCACCGTGCTCGGGCGCAGCCAAACGGTTCGCGGCGTAGAACCACCCCCCTTCCGTGACCCCCGATGCAAGGGACTCCAATTCGAAACCGGAGGGGGCCGTCGGCCAGTACAGCGTCTTCGCGCCAAAGGAATGGCTGAGGTCGACGACACGCAGGGAACCGAGCTCGAGTTCGTCCCCGCGAACGCAGGAGCCCGTGAGGCACGCCACGAGAAACATTGCCGCAAGCAGAGCGGGAACAGACACAACGGAGCAGTGTAACGCGTGCTAGCCTGCCGCCGTCGATCCTTGGAGAGGTACCCGATGCGATTCGTGTTCGCCCTGGCGCTCCTGTGTTTCGCCGCTCCCTGCGTCGCGAGCGGCCAGGACTACGCGCGGCCCGGCTTCTACATGGGCGCGGGCGGGACCTATGCCTTCCACTGGTTTCCGGGAGACTTCGACGCGGACCTGGCCGGAGGTCCCCGCGTACGCACGAGTGGCTCGGGCGGCTTCAACCTCCAGGGGGGTTACCGGCTGAACTCCTGGTTTGCCGCCGAACTCGAGTACGAGTGGGTCGAGGGTTTCGGAAACCGAACGAGTCTCGATGGCAACATCGCCAAGCTTCGGGCACAACTCGTCAGCGTCAACGGGAAATTCCTCTACCCGGGTTGGGGACGCTGGCAGCCCTACGGCCTACTGGGGGTCGGCGCTTCCATCTGGCAAGCCAAGAAGACCACCGCCACGGTGACCGGAGGCACGCCCACTTCGGGTCTTTCGGACACGAGCGTGGGCTTCGGCGGCCGGATCGGCGCAGGCCTGGACGCCTACCTCACCGAAAACTGGCTCCTGACCGTCGGCATCGAACTGGTCTTCAGCACGACCACCATCGACAACGCAGCGGGCGGCGACCTGAAGAACCTCTTCTACGTCCCGATCCAGTTCGGCGCCCAATACCGCTTTTGACGGAACCGCTGTCTTGAGATTCCTCGTCTCCTATGCCCAGACGACCTGGCGTTACGGAGCCTTCCGGCTCAACCGCATCATCCAGGGTCGCAATCCCTGGGTGCAGAAACTGCTCCTCTCACGCATGAGCGACGTGTTTGCGGGAGACCCGGGCGGTGAAATCGCACTCTTCGAGCGCGGGAAAGCGTTCGGCGACATCCGGCAACTCGCCTCCGTCCCCTGCGTCAAGCCCTTCGGCATGGACTACGCGCCCGGCGAGGGCCTTTATTACCTCGCGGGCCCGATCTGCGCCGAAGACGGCAGGCCGGGCGACGAACACGTCGCCCGGCGCAACGCCGACGGCGAAGTAGACCTCGAAATCCGCAGCCCCTTGTTCAACCTGCCCCGCACGGTGCAGCGCACCGAAAAAGGCCTGCTCATCACGTCGAGCGGACTCGATGCAATCATCGAGATCGACCTGGCCGGCAACCTGCTCTGGTCCTGGTGGGCAACCGATCACGGCTACGACAAACTGAAGTCCGGCGCGCGGCGCAAGGTGGACGCGAGCATCGACCATCGCCGTCGCTGCTACCCGAGCCACGCACAGACGACCCACCTGAATTCGGCCATTCTGGATCCCCACGACCCGGGGAAGATCCTGGCCGTGCTGTTCTACCAGGGATCCATCGTTCGCATCGACCGCCAGAGCCTCGAGCACGAGGTCGTGGCCACCGGCCTCAACGGCCCACACCACGTGCGCGGCACTCCCGAGGGCTACATGGTCTCGAACACACGGGCCGGCCTGGTGCAACTCTACGATCGCTCGTTTTCGCCGCGCGGCGAGGTGTACGGTGCGAACCGGCGCGTTCCACGCCTCATCCGCTGGACCCAGGACGCCCTGCCGACGCCCTACGGAACCCACCTCATCGCCGATGGCAATCGATTCCGCATCCTCGAAGTGGACGGTCGCGGGAACGAGGCCACCGCGCGCTTCGGCCTCCCGCGCCGCGTCTTTCAGCTCCAGGCAGTGCCGGACGACTTCACGCTCTGAAGATCAGCGCCGTCCGGGTTCCCGGGCCACGGCGTTGTCCTCGATCGCGAACACGGAAATCGTCATCTGACGCTCGGGTTGACCGCGAATCGGAACCGCGCCCCCGTAGGCGGCGGGAAGCGTCGACCAGGGCCAGGACCCTCGGGCCACGACGCCCCCGCGCGGCGACCGCGCCCACTCGGGCACCATGGCGCGCTGGGCCAGCACACCGGTGGGAACCAGCAGCCAGTCCCCGGGCGCGACGCGCGTCCGATCCGCGATGAGCGGCACCATGCCCGCACGCTCGGCCAGGAACTGAAAACCCCAGTGCCCGGTGTAGAAGACACGCTCTTCTTCGAAGTCGACGCCCGATGCGCGAAGCGTCGACTCCAGTTCCTCGAACGCGGTGCGACGCGCACGGGCATCCGTCAGGTCCGCCACCCCGAACACCAGTCCGAGGGCAACACCGAGGACCGCCGCCACGCGACCGCAGCGCAGCCCGCCTGCCTGGCGGGACGCGGCATGCGCCGCCAGGAAACACAGCGCCACGGCCAGGCCGACCACCCGCCGCATCGCGAGGAAGGGCGACAGGACGAAGAAACCCAGCAGTTCGAGACCGACCCAGGCCACGAGGAACCGGGCGTCCCGGTCGCCGTCACGGAGGCCACGAACCACGAGGGGAGCCGCGCTCAACGCCACTCCGGCACCCAAAACCACGAAGAGAATCCATTCCGGCGACGGGTCCAGCAGACGAGGAACGAGTTCGAAGCGCGCTTCCGGCGCTGCCGGCAAGAGGGGAAGCGCGAGCATCGCAGCGACCACAACGGCCCCGGCCAGAGCGGCAAGGCGGAACCGCCCCTGGCCGCCCAGGGCGAGCACCGCGACGGGGCCGGCAACCGCCCCGAGCAACGAGAGCAGGCCCAGGGACCAGACCCCTGGACCGGCAGGGACCACCTGCTCACCGCGGCTCAGCAGGTGGTGCAGGAAATGGGACTCGCCATAACGAAGCGAAACGAAAGACTCCCACCCCGCAAAAAGCGCCAGCGCCACGAACCCCGCCACCAGGCCCAACCGCCAACGGGCGTACAGGAGCGCATACGCGGCGAGCGCCGCCGCGCCGACGGCCGCCGAGTACTTGGTCTGGAGCGCGAGTCCCAGGCAGAGGCCCGAGGCAACGGCAAGCGCGAGACTTGCCCGCGTATCCGCCGCCACGAACAAGGCCAGGCCCGCCAGGGAGAGAGTGAGCGCCGGTACGTCCAGCATCAGGTTGAAACCCGCGGCAACCGGAGGGGAAAGCACGACCAGCCACGTCACCGGCGCCTCGAGACCCGGGGCGAAGCGGCGCGCAAGGCTCCAGGTCGCGGCCGCCAGCACCAGGGCCAACGGGAAGAGCGCGAGTTTCCAGGCCCACGGACTCGCACCGAACCACGCCAAGGCCGCGCCCCACCAATAGGGAAGGAACGGAGGCGCCATCACGGCGCTGGCCGGTTCCAGGACATTCCCCCAGAAGATCTCGAAGCCGTACGGGTCGCTCGGATCGCCGGCGATCTGCTGGGCGTAATAGAAATATGCGGCGTCGTCGACGACGAGCGGCTTGGGAACGTCCAGCGCCACGAGCACCGCAGCCGCGAGCCACGGAGTCGCGGCACGCCAGGGCGGCGAAGCCGGGGTCATGCGACCGAATAGCCGCCGTCTACGGGAAGCGTCTGACCCGTGATGAAGCGCGCCGCAGGACTCGCCAGGAACAAGTAGGCGGGCGCGACGTCTTCGGGCGTGCCCCAGCGCCCGAGGGGCGTTCGGGCGAGTTCCCGCCCCTCCAGTTCCTCGACGCCTTTCATCACCGACGTCATGTCGGTCAAGATCAGCCCCGGTGCGACCGCGTTGACCCGCACGTTGTCCCCCGCCCATGCGACGGCCAGGTTCTTCGTCATCTGGACGACCGCCGCCTTCCCGGCCCCGTAGCCCGGAACCACAGTCACCGCAAAGTAGGCGGACATCGACGCCATGTTGAGAACGCTCCCGCCGCCCTCGATTCCGCTGCGCGCAAGCTTGTCCTTGAGACCCACCGCAAGACGAAAGCCGCTCGAAAGATGCATGGCGACGGCTTCCTCGAATACATCGGGCTCCCACTCGTCGCGCCCGCCGGGAAAGCTCCCGCCCGCATTATTGACGAGCACGTCCAGCGATTCGATGTCCGCCGCCAGGGCATCGAGCGCCTCGCGGTCGGTCATCTCCAACTGGCGATAGTCGAAACGGGAAAGGTCGGCCTCGTATTCCCCGGCAGAGGCCTTCCTTCCGGTGACCGTGACCTCGGCCCCGGCATCGGCAAACGCCCGGGCAATCCCGAGGCCGATCCCGCGAGACCCACCCGTCACCAACACGCGGCACGTCGAGTAGTCGAACTGGACGGAGGCGGTCATGCGCCCCGTAGCTTGTCAGGTTCGGGCCGCGGGAGCAATGGCGCGCACCGGGGACCGGGGACCTCACTCGGCCCAACCCCAGCGGTCGCGCTACACTCGCCGCGTCCGGCCCCCGCCGGGTGGAGGAACGCTCGGTGTCGAAAGCGCGCAAGCCCGCCGTCGAGGGATGGTTCACGCTGGACGAAGCCGCGCCCCGTTTGATCGGGATGCGCGGCAAGGAAACCGGTAGCGTCTTCTTCCCGCCGAGCGGCGCGATCTCGTCGGACCCCGCAGCGCCTTTCGAGGAGCGGGAACCCGTGGAACTCTCGCGGCGGGGCCGAGTCTGGTCCTGGACCACCGGCAACTACGCCCCCCCCGCACCCTACGTCAGCCCCGACCCCTTCGAACCCTACGCCGTGGTCGCCGTGGAACTCGACGAAGAAAAGATGGTCGTTCTCGGACAACTCGCCGACGGCTTCGAAGCGCAAGACCTCTCGCTCGGCCAGGAAATGGAACTCGTTCTCGGCACCCTCTATGAGGACGAGGAAAACGAGTACGTCATGTGGAAATGGCGCCCGGCGGAGGGGGCCGACACCGCCGGATGAGCGAGGACACCTTCCGGCTGAAACCCCACCCGGGGTTCCCCGGTGTTTCTGGCCCGGTCGTCGTTTGCGTGATGGACGGAGTCGGCATCGGCCGGCACGACGAGTCGGATGCCGTCTGGCTGGCGCGCACCCCCCACCTAGACTGGCTCGCCGCAAATTCTCCCACGACCCGCCTGCGCGCCCACGGAACCGCGGTGGGAATGCCGAGCGACGGCGACATGGGCAACAGCGAAGTGGGCCACAACGCCCTGGGAGCGGGCCGGATCTTCGACCAGGGCGCAAAACTCGTCCAAAACGCGATCAAGGGCGGCTCTCTCTTCGAAGGCTCGACGGGAACGGTCTGGCAAGACCTCACCGAACGGGTCCGGCAGAGCGGCGAAGCCTTCCACCTGCTCGGCCTGCTTTCCGATGGGAACGTTCACAGCCACATCCAACACCTCTTCGCCCTGCTGCAACGCCTCGACCGGGACGAGGTTCCGAAGGCGCGGATCCACGTGCTCCTCGATGGCCGGGACGTCCCGGAGACGAGCGCGCTGGACTACGTCGATGCCCTCGAAGAACTCCTCGCGAAGATCCGGGACAAGAGCGACCGCGACTACCGCATCGCTTCCGGCGGTGGCCGCATGCTCGTCACCATGGATCGTTACGAGGCGGACTGGCGCATCGTCGAGCGCGGCTGGAAGACCCACGTGCTTGGCGAGGGCCGCGGATTCCCGAATGCACGTCAGGCGATCGAGACGCTGCGCGGCGAAAGCCCCGGGATCGGCGACCAGTTCCTGCCTCCCTTCGTCATCGTGGAGCAGGAGACCGGGCAACCCGTCGGCCCGGTACGCGACGGTGCGTCCGTCGTCCTGTTCAACTTCCGCGGCGACCGAGCAATCGAGATCAGTCGTGCGTTCGAGGAAGACGACTTCGGTCACTTCGATCGCGGCCCGAGACCCGACGTGGCCTTCGCGGGGATGATGCAATACGACGGCGACCTCAAGATCCCGCAGCGCTACCTGGTCGCTCCGCCAGTCATCGACCGCACCCTCGGCGAACACCTGGCCCGCAACGGCGTGTCCCAACTCGCCATCAGCGAAACCCAGAAGTTCGGACACGTCACCTACTTCTGGAATGGAAACCGCAGCGGAGCCTTCGACGCAGACACCGAGCGCTACATCGAAATTCCGAGCGACCTTCGCGCCTTCGAGGAGCGACCGTGGATGAAAGCGGCTGAAATCACGGACCGCCTCCTCGAAGAACTTGCGACGGGCAAGTTCCGGCACGCGCGCCTCAACTACGCGAACGGTGACATGGTCGGACACACCGGCGACCGCGAGGCTTCGATCGTCGCCGTCGAGGCGGTGGACCTCCAGATCGGCCGCCTGTTACCTGTCATCCGCGAAATGGGCGGCGCCCTCCTGGTGACCGCGGACCACGGAAACGCGGACGAGATGTTCGAACTGGACCGGACCGGGGCCCCCAAGCACGACACAGACGGACTTCCCAAGACGCGAACGAGCCACACCCTCAACCCGGTTCCGTTCCACCTCTACGCACCGGGCTACGACCTGCGACTGGCGGGCGCCGATCCCGGAGCCTTGGCCAACATCGCGGCCACGGTGCTCCAGCTACTCGGCTTCGCCGCCCCCGAGGACTTCTACGGTTCTCTCCTCGAGGGATGACGGACCCCGTACCCGCACATAGCCCACCAGCAGCAGAGCCACGAACCCGAGTCCCCCGCACAGCGACCACCAGAGTCCGGGCAGCCCCCAGCCGCCGCGGAGCGCGAGCCAGCCGCCGATCGGCAGCGCGAGCAGCCAGTACCCGACGAAATTCAGCACCGCTGCGGGTCGGACGCGGCCCATGCCGCGCAGCACGCCGCACGCGACCACCTGGATTCCGTCGAAGACCTGGAAAGCGGCGGCAATGGGCAGGATCGCCGCCGCCAGGCCGACAACCGCCGGGTCGGGGGTGTACAGCCGGGGAAGCCCCGTTCGGAACACGATGAAGACGAGCGCCGCGAAGCTCATCACTCCGGCACCGAGGGCCATGGACACCCAGGCCGCTCGCTGAGCGGCCTGGGGGCGTCCCGCACCCAGGAGATTGCCCACGCGTGTGGTCGCCCCCTGGGCGATTCCGAGCGGCAACATGAACGACAGGGAAGCCAGGTTCATGGCGATCGTGTGCGCGGCCAAGGCCGCAGCGCCCAGGTGGCCGGCGATGAGGGCGGCACCGGCAAAAGCCCACATCTCCAGGGACATCTGCACGGCAATCGGAAAGCCGTAGCCCACGAACTCTCGGAGTCGCCGGAGCCGTACGGCTTCCCAGGTCCAGGGAAGCCACGCGCCCTCGTGGAGACGAAAGACCCAGACGAAAAGGATCAGGCCAATGCAAGCGAAGGCCCGGGTGAAGGAGGTGGCAAGACCGGCTCCCTCGAGCCCGAGCGCCGGCGAACCGAGGTGACCGAAGATCAGCGCCCAGTTCGCCACCACGTTGACGACGTTGGCGACGAGAATCACCCAGAGGGCCGGACCCATGTGCTCGCGGGCCTGCAGGTACTGCCGCAGTGCCGCGTACACCAGGAAGAAGGGAATCCCGGGCAACTGCATCTGGGTGTATTCGTGGGCCATGCGCGCCAGGTCCGGCTCCTGGCCGGTCAACAAGAGGAACCGCTCGCTCTCGGTCCACAAGGCCGCGACCACCAGACTCAACAAGAACGCGATGGCCACCCCCGTCTGGAGTGCAAGCGCCGACCGACCTCCGTCCCGCGCTCCGTGGGCGCGCGTCGCAATCGGGTCCAGCCCGAACAACACGCCGTTGGCGAACATCAGCGTCCCGAAGATCCAGACGTTGGCGAGGGCGGCCGCAGCCATGGCGTCGACACTCACGCGAGCCACCATCAGGGTATCGACGAGACCCAACATCATGGTGCTGAGCTGAGCGGCCGCCACGGGCGCGCCCAGGGACACCATCTTTCGAACTTCGGCGCGGAGCGAAGACAAGGAGGCCCCCGGTGGGTCGCCGAGCTTAGCGGCTGACACGTTTCGCGGTACGGACTTCAGTCGCGAGGCGGGCGGGGCGGAAAGCGCTCCAGGACCGCGGCCACGGCGCCCTCGACGTGGGGTGCGAAGCTCCCGCGAACGCGCTTCTCCAGCCGGCCACGCCAGACGAGTTGCCGCTCTTGGCCCTCGGCAACGTCGACGGCGAGATTGGCGGTTTCGTAGCGCGCAATGTGGGTCGTGGTACGGGTGACGTCGAAAGAGCCTTCCTGCTGGAAGGTCTCCAGGTTCTGCTCGGCCGGCGTTTCTCGCCGCACGACCAGCTCCGAACGGAGTTTGAGGTGATAGGTCACGTAGAAGTCGGGCACACGCCCCGTCACCTTCCGGTACCCCAGGTTCGCCAGGGAACGCTCGACCTGGCGCCGGATTCGGTCCCGGAGTTCGGCACTCTCGTGCAGGTCCGTGTCGCTGGCCTCCAAGCGGGGCAGCCAGCCCCAGGTTTCGTAGCCGGAGAAGTCCTCGTCCGGTGCAATCTCGATCACCGGAATCGCGCAACCGACACACGACAGAAGCCCCACGATCGCCCCGGCGCGGAGCCATCCCCTTTTCGAGCGCTGGCGACTTCCCCTCGGCGGCTTCCCGAACATGTCCGGAACGCGGGAACGCGACCGGCTAGGGCCGGCGCGACCGTCGCACCTTCAGGATCGTACCGGCGATCAGCAGGACTCCGGCGAGGACGGCCAGCCCCGGAGTAGAGGCGACCGGGACCGGCACGACGCCGCCCATCTGGAGAAACGCCTCGACACAGTCGATCCGTGGAAAGTTCAAACCATTGGTTGCGTCGGTCACGAGCGTCGGCGAGGCCTCGAGTGCCGCTTCGAGCGTGGCCGGAGTGGCCGACGGAAACGCCTGCAGCAGCGCTGCGGCGCACGCGGCCACCACCGGCGCGGCCAGGGAGGTTCCGTGCCCGTTGTTCGTGATCCCACCCCCGAGCAACGTGGTGGTCATCTGGCCACCGGGAGCAAATACGTCAACCCGGTCGTTGCTGTTGCTGTAGCAGGTCACCTGGTCCGCCGCGGTGGTGACATCGGTACAACCCAGCACAGACCGGGTCCCCAGATTGGCGTCCCATACCGCACCGACGGCCAGCGCATTCGACAGGCAGGCCGGGGCGTGGATCAGGGTTCCACTGCCCTCGTTCCCACTCGCGGAAACCGTGAGGACCCCGTTCGCATGCAGCGAGTCGACCGCCATCGCCAGGGCCATCGTATTGGCGTCCGCGGTGTCGCAATCGCCCGCATAGCCCGGAAAGCCCAGACTCAGGTTCAGCAGCTTCACGTCGGGCCGATTCACGAGCACCCAGTCGAGTCCGGCAACCAGGTCGGTCAGCCGACCGGTACCGCCACTTCCGAGAACCTTCACGGCAACGATCTCGGCATCCGGCGCTCCACCCGGCGGCGCCACGACCCCGTCCGACGTCAAGACGCCGGCCACCAGCGTTCCGTGCAGGTGGTCGTCCTGTGCGCTGCCGGGACCGGCCTGGTCAGAGGAGCCATCGGGGCAACAGCCGGTTCCTCCCGGATCGGCACAAAAGCAGCGTTCGCCCACCACCGCGGAGCCGAGATCGGGATGCGAAAGGTCGACCCCGGTGTCGACGATCGCCACACGGACCCCCGTTCCCGTCCAGCCCAAGGACCCGAGCGCGGCGAGTTTCACCTGGGGAACCGCCTCGGCCAGTTGCGCTTCGACGTTCGCTTCCAGGTCGACCCGCTGGACCCGCGGGCGCTCGATCAAGCGCATCAAGCCCGCCGCGGACACCTCGGCCGAAAAGCCTTCCACGACATCAAAGGCGCGGCGCATCCGGACTTCGCCGGGAGCCATGCCGCGAAGGATCTCCTGGCGGCGAGTCGCCACGCGGCGCAGACGCCGTTCGATGGCGGCCCGCCCCCGCGGCGCCGCCCGTCGCTGAACCGCAGGGCGCACCCGCCCTTCCCCACGTGGATCGAGTGCAGGGCGCGGCGAATCCGAGAAAACGACGACGACCCGGACTGTCTCGGCTTCTTCCAGCTTGTCGAGCACGGCCGTGCCCACGATTCCCGATGCGACCGCCCTCGCCCGCTGGGCGGCAGAAATCGCCGCATCGGCCGGCAGGGAAACGGTTCCCATCGGCAGAGCAAGCAGGATCCATACGAGGAAACGCCGCGATCGGGCGCGAAGAGTCACCGGCATGTCTGGGGATGCGAACAGCGGGTCCACGGCTCCCGTCCCGGGCCGGGGGGGAGCGGAACCGGCCGGTTAGCTCCCGGAGTATAATCCAGCAACCGCGGATCCTCATCTCGGCGGCCCATCCACGGATCTGGCCCGTCGCCGCGTTGCCCGCACGCGATTTTTCAGCCGTTAGCCAGGCGAGTTTCCGGCTCGCGTCCCGGTGCGCTGCTCAGTCCGCGACGGAGGGGAGATTGTCCCGGAGAAACCGCACGGCATTGCCACCGAGCACCTTCCGGACCTCACTCTCCGTGAAGCCCGCGTCCAGCATCTCCTGGGTCAGCACGGGGAGCCCGGCAGCGTCGAACGGCACCTCCGTAGCGCCGTCCCAATCCGAACCCAGGGCCACGTGGTCGACCCCGAGCAGGTCGATCCCGTAACGCAGCGAACGCACGACGCCCCCGGGCGTAGCGTCGCAAACCGCCCCTTCCCAGAACCCGACCCCGACGATCCCGCCGCGCAGCGCGACCTCGCGCATCAAGGCGTCGTCCAGGTTGCGTCCACGATCACACAGCCCCCGAAAGCCGCCGTGAGAAAGCATCACGGGCCGATCGGTCAACGCGAGGACATCGCGGACCATCGCGGGCGAAGCGTGGGCGATATCGACGATCATGCCGCGCTCCCCCGCCTCGCGTACCACCGCGCGCCCGAACTCCGTGAGCCCAGCCCGGCTGACGCCGTGAAGCGACCCCCCCAGGCGGTTGTCGAAGAAATGGGTCAAGCCGACCACTCGAAGCCCCAGGGCGTCGAGGCGTGCCAGGTTCTCCAGCTCCCCCTCCAGCGCGTGCCCGCCCTCGATCGCGAAGATCCCCCCCGCAACCGGCTTACCTGACGCCCGGTCGGCGAGCAGCGTCTCGAGGTCCGCCCGGGTGCGAATCCGCCGAAAGGCACCGCCGGATCTCCGCTCCATGCCGGCGAGCTTCTCCGCCTGGTAGGCGGCACGCGCCATGGGGCTTTGCCACGTGCGTACGGGCCAGCCCTGGACCACGACGAGCGCCGTTACGGGGTCGAGACCGCGCTCGTTGCGCTCGTAGTTCTGACCGGCGGGTGCCACGGTCACGGCCGGAAACACCTGGAGTGCGATCCCCCCTGCCCGCATCCGGGGCAGGTCCAGGTGTCCACGCTCCCCCGCTTCCAGCAAGTCGCGATCCCACAACAGGGAATCGGCGTGGAGATCCGTGACCGGCACCGATGCGTGGAGTTCCCGCGCAAGCGGCCCGACCGAAGCCAGTGGCTCGGGCCTGAGGCGATTGACACCGGCCTCGATCCAGCCGGGCAATGAGCCGACGACCAGAACGCCGATACCAATCACCAACGCCGCGCCGAGAACCGCTCGTCGACTCACCCGCATCCCCCGCAAGGTATCATTCGGCTTCGGGAGGAAACCATGGATCCGTCACGTCTCGCAGACCTCGAGGAGATCAAGCGCCTCAAGGCACGCTATTTCCGGACCCTGGATACGAAGCAATGGGAAGAATTCGCAGACGTGTTCACCGAAGACTGTTCTCTCGCAAACGGACCGGTCGAGGATGGCGTGGTGCAAGGCCGGGAAGCGATCGTCGCCTACGTCAAGCGCGGCGTGTCCGAACTCAACACCGTGCACCACGGACACATGCCCGAAATCGAATTCACCGGTGCGGACACTGCTTCGGGAATCTGGGCGATGTACGACCGCCTGCGGGGCGCCGCATTGGTACTGGACGGCTGGGGCCACTATCACGAGGAATACCGGCGCTGCGCGGACGGCCGCTGGCGCATCTCCAGTTCTCGCCTCACCCGGCTCTGTGCAGAAAGCCCGGACGCGAAGCTCGTCGCTTCGATCTGGCCCGCGTCACCCGCCTGAAGCCCCGATCCGCTCGGCATTCCGCCCTCGCAGGAACTCGTCCCAACGGCTCACCGGAACGACTTCCAGCCCCAACGCTTCGGCTTCATCGGCGGGCGGAGCCAGTTCGTAGACCTCGACTTCGACACCCTCGGGCGGGCGCTCGCCGCTCCGACGCAGAACGAACCGGCGCTCGCGGAAAACGAGATCGACAGCGCCCTCCCCCTGCATCCGGGCCATCGTCTGGAGCCGTGCCTGGGGCACCGGAAGATCCGAAGCGAACCGGTACCGAAGGGCCAGGCGTTGACCGGCTTCGATCTGCGTCTGCGTGCGGATGAGACCGCGCTTCTTCGAGAGCCGCAGTTCGTGACGCAGTTCGGCGCCACCGGTGCCCGTGGCCTCGACCTCCAGGGCGACCTCGATCCACTCGTGGGGTTCCAACGCGAGTTGGGAAATGCCCTGCACCAGCTGCCAATCCGGGTTGCGAACCTCGAAGACGGGCTCGGTCACGAGCGGGAGGGCGAGGGGCGTCTCTCCGCTGGGCGGAACGCTCCGGCGCGCCACTTCGCGCACCTGGTCCGCGAAGGCAGCACCGCCGCGAATCGGGGGGAGTTCCCCTGCGAAGTAGCGCCCCTCGCGGATCGCGAACTTCCGACACCGGTGGCCTTCGAATTCACACAGGAGCAGCGAGCCATCGGGAGCGACTCCGCCGATGGTCCGGTGATTGACGTTGCCGAAGAAAATCGACCGACCGCGGTCGTAACGCCGGAAAACGCTCCTCCCGAAGAGGTGCAAACCTGCGTCCGAAAGCCCCAGGTAGTCCAGAACCGAGAGCGCCACGTCGCTCTGGGCGAAGGGCTCGGTGACGACCAGCTGCGTGCGTTCCGGCAGCAACAGGACCATGAACCCCCAGCTCTCACTGAGCCGGCCCGCGGTGGCGTCCGCAACCTGACCGAGGTCGCCCGCCGACTCGTCCGAGGTCAAGATCACAAGGGTGTCCTTGCGCAGACCGCTCGCCTCGAGGGCCCGCAAGAACTGGCCCGTCGCAAGATCGAGATAGGCAAAGGCATTCCGGAAATCGGGAAGCTCCGGTCGCTCGTAGGCCTCGGGCACCACGTACGGATGGTGGCTGCCCACGGTGAGCAGGGTCGCAAACCACGGCTCCCCTTCGGCGTCGAGATGCTTCAGCCGCTCGAGTGCCTGCTCGAAGAACGCACGGTCGTCGACACCCCAGAACGTCCGCCGAGAGTGACGCTCGAAGAACGCGTGGCCGAGCACCTCCTGGAAACCGACCGCGGGCATGAAGCGGTCCTTCAACATGAATGCCAGGGGCGCCGCCTGCAGGAAGAGCGTCCGGTAGCCATGGTCCGTCAGGATTTCGGGAAGGCACCGGCGCCAGCTGCGGGTCGCGCCCACCGTCATCTTCGGCATTCCGGCGACGAGCCGCGGATACTCGCCGCAGAGCAGCGCGTACAATCCCCGGTTGGTGCGCCGGTTGTGATTGAAGAAGGTCGCGTACCCGACGTTCTTCGAGAACGCACGATCGAGGTTTCGCATCGTGTTGACGGACTGGCGCTCATGAACACGCGCTGCGGCAGGGAGATAATTCCCGGAAACCCCCTCGAGAACCACCAATAGAACGTTCTTTCCCTGGCCGTCGAAGCCAAAGCGCAAGGGCGCCGCCAGGTCGGCACTCACCGCCGGCACCGCGGCGCGCACCGCTTCCGCCGGATCGGAGAAGCCCCCTCCCGGTGCCTCCACGTTCCCAGGACGCAGAACCAACCATTCGATGTTGTGTTCGACCGCGTTCGCCTGGCGCCACGCCGCCACCGCCGGATCGGGCGCCCAGGAGAGCACACCCCCGATCGCGACACCCGCCCCGGCCAGGGAGAGAAGCGCGTCCGACCAGGCCGGCTCCCGGAAAGCGACCCACGCAAGCGCCGACGTCGCGAGTACCACGACCGGCAGGAGCAGAGGATGGCGCAGTTCGAGTGCCGAGCCTGCCACGAAGGTCGGATCCCCCAGGAAGCCGAGGTCGAGGGGAGACGCCACGGTCCCCAGCGCTGCGATCGTCTCGTAATTCGCGCCGTATCCCACGGCGAGCACGCCTGCGAAAACCACGGCGATCCACCGGGAAAGCCGGGCAATGCTCAACAACAACGCGAGGAGCAACAGCGAAATCGCCGCATCTGCCAGGTAGCCCCGGAGATCTCCCACGGAAAAGCCCTGGGGGCTCTCGAGGATGGCCACGGTGCGCCAGAACCAAGGGGCCAGCACCAGCGCAAGTCCGGCGACCGCACCCCGCAGAGGGCCCAAGCCGCCCGAACCGCGCGCCATGGTCTGGAGCATAGCCCCGGGCTCGGAAAGCGTCCGCTGCGGGTAGAATGCCGGACCCCAACGGGAGGAATCCATGCACCGCCTCGCCCCGATACTCGCCACTCTCATCGGACTCGTCGCGCCGGCGGCGGCCGAAGACACGGAGAACGTTTCCCAGCTCCTGTCCCGCGGAAAACGCATGGAGGCGCGCCTCGTCGCCGAAGGCATCTGGTTGGTGTCCGGAAACTCGAATTCCTACCTGGTGACGACTCCCGGCGGCGCCGTCGTCATCGACACCGGTCTGGGCATTGAAGCCAAACGCTCGCGGAAGCTCCTGCTCGAAGCCGCCGGCTCCCCACCCCTGCGCGCCATCGTCCTGACCCATGCCCATGCGGACCACATCGGCGGCGCGCTCCTGTGGCACGAAAAAGGCGTCCCGATCATCGCCCACCGGGCCTTCGTCGAACGCAATCGCGACCAGATCCGCCTCGACGAATTCCGGAATCGCCGCAACCGGGTGCTCTGGGCAGCCGTGATGCCGACGGGTGCGCGCGAAGTGCCGTATCCCGAGGTCACGCCCGACGTGCTGATCGACGATACGTATGCCTTCGAAGTCGGCGGCGAGCGCTTCGAGATCCTGGCCACCCCGGGCGGCGAGGGGCCGGACGGCATCTCGGTGTGGCTGCCGAAACGGCGCGCCCTCTTCACCGGGGACCTGCTGGGACCGACGGTCGAGGCGTTTCCCAACTTCTTCACCTTGCGCGGCGAAAACCTGCGGCTGGTTGCGCCGACGCTCGCGTCCATCGAACGAATCCGCGCGCTCGGCGCAGCGCTCCTGCTACCGGGCCATTTCGACCCGGTCGTGGGAAAAGAGAAGATCGACGCGATGCTCGAGAAGACCGCGGCCGCTATCGCCTACGTCCACGACGCGACCGTCGCCGGAATGAACGAAGGCAAAGATCTCTGGACGCTCATGGCAGAGATTCAGCTCCCCCCGGAACTCGAGGTCAGCCAGCAATACGGCCGCGTCCCCTGGGGCGTCCGGGCGATCTGGGAAGCCCAGACGGGCTGGTTCCGATACGACTCGACCACCGAACTCTATGAGGTGCCCCCGGCGGCCGTCTACGCGGAACTCGGCGAGCTCGCCGGAGGGGCCGACCCACTCGCCGCCCGGGCCCTCGCCCACGTGAAAGCCGGCGAGCCCCTGCATGCCCTGCACCTAACGGAAGTCGCCCTAGCAACGGAGCCGGGCCACCGCGCGGCGCTGGAGGCCCGCCTGGCCGCGCTCGAACTGCTGGCCATGCGCGATGCAGGTGGTAACTTCCAGATCGACGGCTGGCTGCGGCACCGCATCGGCGAGACACGCAGCGCCCTCGATCAGCCCTGACCCGCTATCAACGCGGAAATCCAGACACGACCCACGGCATGCCGGCCCCGGCCGAGCCGCTCCCGGAGGACGCGTTGGCCCAATATATGTACGAACCGCTTTCGGCCCAGGACCATTCCTTCCTGGTCCTGGAGACGGCCAACCTTCATATGCACGTCTCGTCGACCCAGATCTTCGAACTGGGTCCGCTCGAAACCGAAACGGGGGGCGTCGACTTCCCGCGCATCAAGCAATTCGTCGGGTCGATTCTTCACAGGATCCCCCGGTACCGCCAGAAGCTGATGACCGTGCCCCTCGATGGCACGCCGGTGTGGGTCGACGACGCCGATTTCCAGATCGACTACCACGTCCGCCACACTTCCCTGCCGAGGCCCGGAGACGAATCTCAGCTGCGCGCACTCTCGGCCCGCGTGATGGCGCAACCCCTGGATCGGGAGCGGCCGCTCTGGGAAATCTGGGTCGTCGAAGGACTCTGCGACAAGCGGTTTGCCCTCGTGAGCAAGATCCATCACTGCATGATCGACGGAAGCTCCGGCGTCGATATTTCCCAGATCCTTCAGTCGCGCACGCCGGAACGGCGGATCGACAAGACACCGCGTTTCATTCCGCGTCCCGCGCCGGAACGCACCGAACTCGCGGCGCTCGCACTGCGCCATCGACTTGCCCTCCCCCTGCGGGCCCTGAGCGGAATCCGCGAACTTCGCCGGGAGAGCCAGGATTTCTGGGGAGAGGTCCGCGATCGCGCGAACATCCTTGCCCGCCTGTTCAGAGACCAGTTCGCATCGGCCTCGGAAAGTCCGGTCAATGGAACCGTCGGCCCGCACCGGGCTTTCGGCTGGCTCGACATGGACCTTGCGGAGCTCAAGCTCCTGCGACGCCGGTACGGATCGACACTCAACGACCTGGTGCTCACGATCGTCACCGAGGCCTTCCGGCGCTACCTCCGCCGGCGAGGCGTGCGCCCCGAAGACCTCGACTTCCGCATCCAGGCACCGGTGAGCATCCGGCCCGAGGAAGCCCGAGGCAAGCTGGGAAACCATGTCTCCGGCTGGCTGGTTCGGCTGCCTCTCGAATTCGACGACCCGTGCGATCAGCTGGCCGCAATCCCGGCGACCACGCAAGAACTGAAGCGCTCGCACCAGGCACTCGGCGTGGAGATGATGATGAAGGCGATGGGGGAGATGCCCACGGGCCTGTTGTCCCTCGGCGTGCAGGCCGCTTCGGGCGCGGTGAATTCGATCGTCACGAACGTGCCCGGACCGCAGTTCCCGTTGTATATGCAGGGTGCGCGGATGCTGGCGCTGTATCCCCAGGTTCCGTTGCTGCCCAACATCGGCATTGGAATCGCGCTCATCAGCTACGACGGCAAGGTGTGCTGGGGCTTCAACGCCGATCCCCAGATGGTGCCCGATCTCGAAGCCTTCGCCGACTCGGTGCGGGCAGCGCTCGACCAGGTTGCCGCCGCTGCACCGGGTGAACTCAGCAAACCCACCGCCGACGAATCCGAACAGGCGAAGGCCTGAACCCAACACCCGAGGAACCCCCATGCCCCGCTACAACTACGATCGATTGTCCGCCCAGGACAACTCCTTCCTCCTCATGGAGACGCGGAACCTGCCGATGCACGTGGGCTCGCTCCTCGTGTTCGATGCGGCTCCCCTGAAGACACCCGATGGCGGCATCGACTTTCCCAGCATCCGTGACTCCATCGATGCCGTCCTCCACCGGATTCCCCGGTATCGCCAGAAACTGCACTGGATCCCGTTGGATCGACATGCGGTCTGGGTGGACGACCCGCGTTTCTCCCTCGACTTCCACCTGCGTCACACCGCCCTGCCCCGGCCCGGAGGCAAGGAACAACTCAAGGCGCTCGCGGCACGGATCATGGCCCAACCGCTCGACCGGAATCGGCCGCTGTGGGAAACCTGGGTCGTGGAGGGCCTCGACGGCGGCACGCGATTCGGGTTCCTCTGCAAGATCCACCACTGCATGATCGACGGGAGTTCGGGGGTCGACCTCTCCCATATCCTGCTATCCCCGAGCGCCGAAGTTCCGGAAACGGGCCCCCTGCCCGAGTTCATCCCCCGGCCGGCACCCAGCCGCGCCCAGCTCATGCGCGATGAAACCCTGCGCCGCATGTCGGTTCCGACACGCATCTTCGAGGGCGTCCGCGCCCTTGGCAAAGTGCCCAACCTCGCAGAAGAGGTCCGGGTACGCGCCCAGGCGTTGACCCACCTTGCGGGGATGGGCACGACCACCGATGCCACGCCCCTGAATGGGAAGGTGGGCCCCCACCGGGGCTTCGATTGGTTCGACGTACCCCTCGAGCGGCTCAAGGCCATCCGTCGCGTCGCCGGCTGCTCGATCAACGATGTCGTGCTCACGACCGTCACCGGTGCGGTGCGGGAGTACCTGCGCCACCGCGGCGTCAACGCCGAAGGCCTCGACTTCCGCGTCTCCGCTCCGGTCAGCGTGCGAAAGGAGGAAGAGCGCGGAAAACTCGGCAACCGCGTCTCGTCGTGGATCGTCCCGCTTCCCCTCGAGGAAGAAGATCCCCGGCGCCAACTCGAGCGAATCGTCGGTCTGACGCGAGAATTGAAGGAATCCCGCCAGGCGCTCGGGGTGGAGATGATGCTGCGGATCGCCGAGTGGACGCCGTCCAGTCTGCTCTCCCTCGGCGCCCAGGCGATATCCGGGCCCGTCAACACCATCGTGACGAACGTCCCGGGCCCCCAGATCCCGCTCTACATGCGCGGTGCCCGGTTGCGCGGCATCTATCCCCAAGCGCCCCTCCTGGATGGAATGGGACTCGCCATCGGACTGATCAGCTACGACGGAACCGTGAGCTGGGGAATCATCAGCGACTCGGACCTCGTCCCGGACATGAATGTCTTCGTGGAAATGCTCCAGGCTTCCCTGGCGCGGCTCGGCGAGGCCGTAGGCCTCTCGCCCGAAGACGCCCCGGCAGACGAGACATCGCCGCCTGCACTCCACTGACACGGCCCCGCCCCACACGAGGGCAACGCGAATTCTCAACCCCGCAGCCGCGACGGGTTATGCTGGCCGGCCCACGGAGGACCGCCCATGAATTCCGCATACCTCGAGGACCGTCTCGCACTACAGGACCTCGTGTCCCTTTACTCCCGGATCCCCGACGATCGGGACTATACGCTCGTGGATCGTGTCTTTACCGCCGACGCCGTCCTCGTTGGACCGGGTTTCGAGTACCACGGGGCGGAGCAGATCGCCCAGGGAATGCGCGGGATCGAGCACTTTCCTGTCACGCTCCACTCGGTCTACAACCAGCTCGTCACGGTCGACGGGGACGAGGCAACGGGTGAGACCTACTGCGTCGCGAATCACCTCCTCGAAAAGAACGGTCAACAGCGCAAACTCGACTGGGGCATTCGCTACCAGGACCGCTACCGACGGGAAGCGAACGGCTGGCGGATTTCCCGGCGCGAGCTCCGGGTCGTCTGGGAGCAGGAACTCCCGCTCCAGGGAGATTCCGCATGACCGGCGCACCGCTCTCAGGCAAGACCGCGTTCGTCACGGGAGGCTCCGGAGGTATCGGCAGCGCCTGCGCCGAAGCGCTGGCCCGGGACGGCGCCGCCGTGCTCCTCATGGGTCGCCGTCCCGACGCCCTCGAGGCCACGCGCCAGGAAATTCTCGCACGTTGTCCCGAGGCCACCGTGGCAACGCATTCAGGGGACGCGCGTCAGGAAGCCCCTCTGCGTGCCGCACTCGAAGCGGCCTGGGCGCTTCAGGACCGGCTCGACATCGTGATCCCCACCGTGGGCGGGGGAGAGATCCGGCCCATTCTCATGCACGACGCGGACACCTTTCTGGAAGACCTCTCGCTCAACATCGTGAGTGCGTTCCTCGCCGTCCGCTATGCCGCACCCCTCCTCGCGCGGTCGGGTGGCGGCACCATCGTCTGCATCTCCTCGGACTCCGCAAAACTGGTGTTTCCCTGGATCCCGGCGTACTGCACCGCCAAGGCAGGACTGGAGGCCTTCGTGCGCTGTGCCGCCGAAGAACTCTCCCACCAGAAGATCCGCGTCAATGCCGTGCGCCCGGGCCTCACCCGGGCGGACTCGACCGCGGCACTCTTTGCGGAGCCGGAGATCCACCGCCGCTTCGCGGAACAGAAGCCCCTGGGACGCCTCGGCGAACCCGAGGACATCGCGGCAGGAGTCCGCTACCTCGCCGGCCCGGAATCCTCTTGGGTCACGGGCCAGAGCTTTGCGATCGAAGGAGGCAACGAACTGCGCCGCGCGCCGGACATGGGGCCGATGGTCGAGCAGATCTACGGGCGCGAGGCGTTTGCCGCGGTGCTCGAAGGGCGCGCGCCCTTCGACGAGTGAGGGTGCCATGCCCGCGGACGCTGACCCGATCGCGAAACTCGATGCTACGGCCCAGGCAGCACTGGTCCGGAGCGGCGACGCCACGCCGACGGAACTCGTCGAGGCGTGCATCACGCGCATCGAACGCTGGAACCCGGAACTCAACGCCATCATCCACCCCCTCTACGAGAAGGCGCGCAGCACCGCGGCTGGAAACCTTCCGGACGGCCCCTTCCGCGGCGTACCGATGCTGGTGAAGGATGCGGTGTGCCATACCGCAGGCGACCCCTACCACCTGGGCATGCAGTTCCTGAAGGACCGCGGCTGGACCGCCCGGACGGACACCGAACTGGCCCGGCGCTTCCGGGCCGCCGGGTTCGTGATCGTCGGAAAGACCAACACGCCCGAACTCGCCATGTCCGTGACGACCGAACCCCGCGCCTACGGGGCGACCCACAACCCATGGAGTCCCTCCCTGTCTCCCGGCGGCTCGAGCGGCGGCTCCGCGGCTGCCGTCGCAGCTGGTCTCGCGCCCGTGGGACATGCGAACGACATGGGGGGATCCATCCGGATTCCCGCCGCCTTCTGCGGCCTCGTCGGACTCAAGCCGACACGCGCGCGCGGCAGCCTCGGTCCCGGCTTCGGCGAATACTGGGGGCCCCTCACCCACGAGCACGTGGTCACGCGCTCGGTTCGAGACAGCGCCGCCGTGCTCGATGCCGTCGCAGGCCCAGCCACTGGGGATCCGTACACCGCTCCGACCCCCGCACGGGCCTGGCTGGAAGAACTGAAGGCCCCTCCCCAGACACTGCGCGTGGGATTCATCGCCCAGGCGCCCCACATCGCTGTCGATCCGGCCTGCACCGCGGCTGTGACACGCACCGCGGCCTTGCTGGAGCAACTGGGGCACCACGTTACAGAAACCCGGCTTCCCGCCCTCGAACGGGTCGAGGCGGGCCCCTGGATCGCAGCCGGCCTGGCACGCGATCTCGACCGCTGGGCAGAAGCGACGGGCGACCCGATCGGCCCCGACGACGTGGAACCCATGAACTGGCTCATGGCCGAACAGGGACGTGCCATGAGTGCCACGGCCTACGTGGCCGCCGCGGAGCGCGCGCACGCATGGTCCCGGGAAGTGCAGCAGTGGTGGGCCAGCGCGGGCGATGTCCTGCTGACGCCCACGACCGCGGGATTCACCCCGAAACTGGGCGAGTGCGGCCCCGAGGTCCCCCTGGACCAACTGCTGCCGCGAATGGGCGGGCTCACGCCCTTCACCCTGCCCTTCGACATCACCGGACAGCCCGCCATTTCGCTTCCGCTCCACACCACGGCCGACGGGCTCCCGGTGGGCGTCCAACTCGTGGCGGCGACGGGCCGCGAAGACCTCCTCTTCCGCCTCGCGGGTCAACTCGAAAGCGCGCTGCCGTGGAGCGCACGCAGGCCCCCGGTGCACGCGTAGCCGGACCCCGCCTCAGCCGTCGAGGTCGGCGAAGGAAACGACCCGCGTCTTGATCGGGGGGGTTTCGGTGGCGCCAACGTAACGAAACAACATCGCCCCCTCCTCGTGATCGCAGGTTTCGAGCCAATTCGGCCATCGGGGGCCCGGGTCGTTCTGAGTCACCACGATCCGCACCGAACCATCCGGCTCATAGGCCGCCGTGAACTTGTTCACGTGAATCCGGTGATAACGGAAGTCGAGAGACTCCATCCAGAAATTGCTCAACTGCAGGTTCCACGTGGTGCACTCGGGAGGTGTGAGTTCGATGACCAGCGCCTCGTCGAAACCGAGCTTCCAGTGGCTGTTGTGGTAGAAGATGTTCGAGTCGCCTCCCGCTCGCTGGCACATTTCCTGATCGTTGGGAGGCAAGGCGTTCGTGTGTTTCTGGAACTGGTTCATCCAGTCGACGAACAGGTTCGCCGTTCCCTTGACGAATTGCGCCGCACTCTGCAGGGCCGGTTCCAGGGTTTCGGGGCGGAGGCTGTCCGAACCCTCGGCGTCGAGGCATTCGATGCTATAGGCCGCCGGCACCTCCCGATCGCGATGTTCGAACGTCTGGCGGACGACGATCGCGTTGGTGTGCGGCTGCATCGGAAGCCAGTTTCCGGACACCTCGCGGCAGGAAACGTGGATCTCGAAGGAACCGTCAGCCGCGCATTCCATCTCGGAGAGATCGATCTGCCCCGTGGGCACCATCGTTCCGTCCGTTTCGTACCCGCCCCCCTTGGTTCCGAAGGTCAAATAGGGGACCGAGCCTCGCGTGCCCCGAATCCGATACTCGTGGGAACCGCTGACTCGCGCGTTGTGGTAGACGTTGTCCGGATTGTCGTTTCCGATCTTGATCGTGTCGTTCGACAGCTGGAAGAAGCGCGGGAAGCTCGGGTCCGACGATTCGACGAAACTCTCGAGTCCGGCCCGGGCAAGGCGAGCGAGGTACCGCGTTCCCTCGGCCCGCTGGAACGGGTCGCGGGGCGTCCCCTCCCGAACAATGGCCTCTCCCGCCTCTTCGAGCGCACGGCAGAAATCCCGCCATGCAGTCCCGTCGACAATGCGTTCCTCTGCGGTGCGCTGCGCCATCGGTTCGTCCTCTCCGGGGTTGTCAGTAGGGCGCGGGTGTCGGGTAGAGCTCCACGCGGTCCGGCCCGTACACCGCGCCCTCCATGTAGAGGTTCGAAAGCGTCCTTTGAGAGATCTTCCAGCCGTCTACCGTTCGGATCCATTCGTCGCTGTAGGTCGCGTGGTGCACCATTCGTGTCGAAGTGTCGTCCTTGTGGTGCTGGACGTGCACGAGGTGTCCGTAGGTCCGGGAATTCGCGCGATCGCCCGCGAACGTCACCAGGGGATTGGACATGTTGTGCTGGGTGATTCGAAAGAGCTGCAGGCCCTGGGGCAGCCACTCCTTCATCTCCGGCCACGGCTTGCGCACCCCGCCGGGCACGTCGTAATGGACGACGGCATCCGACGCGAAGATGGCATCGAGGGCACCGAAATCTCGCGCGTCGATGGCGTAGCCGTAGGCGTAGATCTTCTGCTGGATTTCCGCGAGATCCATCGCCTCCTCGGGCGTCACGAGAGGGTTCCGCCGTCGACGCGGATTTCTTCGCCATTGATGTGCGCGCCATCTTCGCTCGCGAGCATCGCGATGACCGACGCGACGACCTCGGGCTTCCGCGGTTTGTCGAGCGGTGCCGCGCGCAGGACGAGTTGCATATCCACCTCTTCGGGCAGGTTCTTTCCGCTTCCCATGGCGGTCCGGATCGAACCGGGAACCACGGCGTTGCAGCGAATCCCCTGTTTTGCGAACTCCACTGCCAGCGTACGCGTCAGCGCGCTCACACCGCCCTTGCTCGAACCGTAGGCTGCGCCGTAGGGCATTCCCGCGAGGGCGGAAGTCGACGAAGTGTTCACGATGTTCCCCCCGCTCTCCCGCAGGTGGGGAAGCGCGGTCTGGCAGAGAATGAACGTCCCGACCAGGTTCACCTCGAGAACCTGGCGGAACTTCTCGACCGGAATCTTTTCGAAGTGTTCGAGGAGCAGTATGCCGGCGACGTTCACCAGGACGTCGAGCCGACCGAAACGTTCGACGCAGGCCGAAACATTCCCTCGGACCTGCTCCGCATCGGAAACATCGCAGAGATCGGTTGCAACCTCGGCGCCGTGCTCGACGCAGAGTTTCGCAGTTTCCTCCAGCCCATCGCGGGCCAGATCGACGAGGTGGAGACTCGCCCCTTCCTTCGCAAAGAGTTCAGCCGTCGCTCGGCCGATGCCCGCAGCCGCCCCTGTGATGAAAGCGACCTTGCCCTCGAAGCGCTTCATGAAACCTCCTCCATCCAGCTCGTCGGAGATCTGGGGCAGCCAGCATAGATCAGTCGGCAGTTCCCCGTCGGGCAGGAAGAGCGGTACAGTGAAACGCGCTGCTCGAACGCGATCTGGACGGAGGAGTCTCCATGCACGTGGGAATGAGCGTTTTCTTCCAGAACCTCGGCACGCCGAGGAGCGACCAGGAAGTCTATGCCCATGAACTGGGCATGGCAGACCTCGCCGAGCCGCTCGGTTTCGATTCCGTCTGGGCAGCCGAGCACCATTTCACCGACTACACGATGTGCCCGAGCGTCATCCAGTTCCTGACCTGGGTCGGAGCGCGGACCCAACGGGTCGGCCTCGGCGCCATGATCATCGTACTCCCGTGGCACGATCCCGTCCGGGTCGCCGAGGGCTACGCCATGCTCGACAACATGTCCGACGGGCGGGCACTGCTCGGCATTGGCCGCGGCCTCGCGCGGTGTGAATTCGAGGGCTTTCGCGTGCCGATGGCCGAATCCCGACCGCGCTTCGTGGAGCAAGCAGAAGCGCTCCTCACCTCCCTGGAAACCGACACGATCGAATACGACGGCGAATTCTACCAGCAACCCCCCACGGCAATTCGTCCCGCCCCCTTCAAGACGTTTCGCGGGCGCACCTGGGCCTCGGCAATGTCGCCGGCCTCGGCCGAGGTGATGGCACGACTTGGCGTCGGGATCATGATCATCGCCCAGAAACCCTGGGAATCGGCGCTCGAGGAACTCGAGCAGTATCGGCAGATCTACCGCAGCGTCAATACGGAGGAGCCTCCCCAGCCGCTGCTCGCGAGCTTCACCGCGGTCCACGAGAGCGAAGACGGCGCTCGCGAAATGTACGAGCAGTACATCATGCGCTACTGCGAATCGACGCTGGAGCACTACGAGTTCGCCAACGTGAAGCTGGCGGACATTCCGGGCTACGAATACTACGGGAAACTGTCGAACCGAATCGCGAAGCACGGCCCGGAACAGTTCACACGTTTTCTCGCAGACCTCCAGGTCTGGGGAACCCCCGACCAGGTGACGGAGCAGATGATCGAGCACCAGCGCATGCTGGACAGCGCCGGCGTGATCGGCGTGTTCGGCTATGGGGGGATGCCCGACGATGTCGCGAAGTCCAACGTGCAGCTGTTCGCAGAGAAAGTGCTGCCGCGACTTCGCGCGCATTCGACCGCGCCGTCCAGCCAGAGCTGATCGGCGTCAATCGCCAGCGCGCTCCAGCTCTCGGACGAGTGCAGCGGCCCGCGGGTCGCCCGGGTTCAGATCGCGCAACCCCCGGGCGTGACGCAGAGCGACCCCGGGACGACCCGCATCGCGAGCAATCGTGGCCAGGCTGTAGAGCACGTCCCGGTCGGCGGGGCGCCGGCCTCGCACGGCCTCGAGCCACGCCAGGGCTTCTCCTGTGCGACCGGCGCCGTGCAGCGCCACCGCGTAGACGAGCGCGTACCGCGTCCGATCGGGAGCAGCCGCCGATGCCTGGCGGAGCAACGCCAACGCCTCGCCGCGGCGCCCCTGGCGAACCCGCAGGAGACCCATGGCGTGCAACGCGTCCGGCTCGGCGGGGGCACGCGCGAGGGCGCGCTCCAGCACCTGCTCCCCGAGGTCGTCGCGACCCGTCGACCGGTGCAGGTCGGCGAGGTTCACATACGCGGGAATGAAGTCCGGCTCCAGTTCCATCGCACGCGCGTAGGCCGCCGCAGATTCCGCGGCGTTTCCGCGCGCGGCTTCGAGGACGCCCAGATTGAGGTGAGCCCCGGGGCGATCGGCATTCGCGAGCTGTGCGCCGCGGTACTCGACGACCGCTGCCTCCAGATCCCAAGCCTCGACCTCCGACAAGCTCTCTCGGGGTACGCCCGCGAGCACCCGTGCGGCTTCGACCCGCACCGCACGCACGGGATCCGAAAGCAGGGGCGCAATCCACACGACGCGCGTGGCGGGATCGACCGCCGCCGTCGCCGCAACGGCGGCGGACCTCACCAGGGGGTCGGTATCGGCCAAGCCCTCCCGCACGGCGTCGATGGAAGCCAGGGACAATGCTTCCGAGAGGAGCCGCAGTGCGGTTGCCCGCACGATGGGCGCCTGGCCGGCGTCTTTCGCCACGGCCACGAGCGCGGCTTCCGCCCCGAGCCGACCGCGCCGCCCCCGATCGAACGCCCGGGCAAAATGCTCCGAGGGTGCGTCCCCCCCGCGCCACTGCGAAACGTGCTCCGCGGCCCAGGCGGCCGTGCGGTCCTCGTGGCAAGACGTGCACGGCTCGGGCACGCCGATTTCAACGGCGAGGTCCGGGCGCGGCACGCGAAAGCCGTGGTCTCGGCGGGCGTCGACTCCCATGTAGACGCGGGCGGGCATGTGGCAGGAGACGCAGTCCGACCCGGGCTCCCCCTCCCGATGGTGGTGGTGGTCGGGCGTGTCATAGCGGTCCTGGGCGTGACACGTCGTGCAGAGTGCATTCCCCTCCGCGCGCAAGGCGAGACCGTGGGGCTCGTGACAGTCACTGCAGGTGACTCCCGCCGCGAACATCCGACTCTGGACGAACGACCCGTAGACGTACACCTCGTCCAGGATCTGGCCGTCGGCGTGATAGAGGTCCGCTTCGAGGAGCGCCGGCAGGTACCCATCGAGAAGCGGCCCCCCGGGTTCCGGGGTTTCGACGATCCGCGTGCGGCGCGCGTGACAGGGCGCGCAGGTCTCCACCTCGACCGCGCTCGTGCGCGGCGGAATTCGCCGGGCCACCGACTCGCCGGACGCCCGAACCCAGGCGCCGGGCGTGCCGAAGGCGACCGGGAGGGCCTCACGCCCCCCGCTCGCCGCGTGCGCGGCCCCCGGCCCGTGGCAGGCTTCGCACGCCACGTCGAGTTCTTCCCAGGTCGTCCGGTAGCCGTCTGTCTCGGGCAGGTAGCCCCGTTGCAGGCCCGTCGAGTGACACTCGGCGCACATGAGGTTCCACCGCTGGGCGCGACCGGTCCAGTGGAGCGGGTCGCCGGGAGCGATGCGCTCGTCGGGATGCAGCGGGTACCAGCGCTGGCCCCCCTCCTCGGCAGGTCGAGCATCCCAGGCGATGCCAAACGCCTGGAGACGACCGCCGGGTTCGGCGACCAGGAGCTGCTGCAGGGGTTCGACGCCGAAGACGTATTCCACCCGGAAGTCTTCGATGCTTCCATCGGGGCCTTCGGTGCGAACGAGGTAATCGTCTCCCTCCCGGAAGAACCGCGAAGTCACGCCGAAATGCGTGACCTCCGTACCGTCGAACGCGCCGAGAACGTGCTCCGCCCGGGCGGTCTGCATCGCGCGATCGTGGTGCGAACCGCTCCAGCGCTCCAAGACCGCGGGATGGCAGGTCCCGCACGCCTCGGTGCCGGCGTAGCCGGCTGCCACCGGAGCAGTCGGCGGCGCCTCTGGCTCGGGCACACTCGTATCACCACAAGCCGCTACCACGCACAGCACCGACACGACAGCCACGGCCCGGACGCGGGACCAGCCGGCTAGGGGATACAGCTGTAGTAATACGATGCGAACACCTTCGAGATGGCGTTCAGATTCGCCGTTGCGGCAGCTCCGCAGGCATCGTCGATCGCGTCACGAATTGCCGCGCTTTTTTCGTCCAGACAGCGACGCATCACGGCGGGATGCTGTTCCGCATAGGTCGAACCCGCCCCGCCCGAAACGCGCGCCTCGATCATGTCGTCGATGGTCGCCTCCCGGCCTTCGGAACCGAGGCGCGCCCACTGCTCGCAATCCAGGTCGGCCGCAGACGCCGTTGCCACGATGGAGAGCCAAACACAGCTGATGGCGACGAAGAAACGCACTCTTTTCCCTCTCCCCCCAAGTTAGCAGTCTCCCGGCACTACGCGGTACCATCGGCTCGATGACCGCTCCGGCAAATGTCGACCCCGCTCCGCCGACCGGCCCGCGCGCGTGGCCCCGACCGCTGCTCGCCTGGCGCGGAATCCAGGCACTCATCGCGGATCCCGACGACACGACGGCCGTGTTCCAGGTGATCGGCGCCTGCGCGGGGAACAGCGTTGCGCGCAACTGGAAGCGCATGCAGGCGGACTCCACCGGGCGTCGCATCCTCGCCGAGGGACGCTTGCTCCTTCCTGTCCTGGAAAATCGCGCGCGCCTGGAGCAGCTGCCTGCAGGGAGCCTGGGCCGGCGCTACGCGGCTTTCATGTGCAACGAAGCGCTCTCCGCAGACGGTCTCGTCGATGCCAGCGACGCGGGCCGCATCCAACCCGGAGCGCAAGCACCCAGCCAGTCCGAGCCGGGCGTGGTTCTCGGTTCCCGACTGCGCGACGCCCATGACCTGTGGCACGTCGTGACGGGATACGGCCGGGACCTGGTCGGCGAAACGGCGCTCCTGGCCTTCACCTACGCCCAGACCGGGGTGCGGGGCATCGGCGTGATCGCGCTCGTCGGCCTCTACCGGCTCTGGCGCGCCGGCGTTCCCGATGCCGTGCATACGATCACCGGCGGCTACCGCCGCGGTCGCCACGCAGCTTTCCTGGCCGCCGCCGACTGGGAACACCTGCTCGCCGAGCCGTTGGACCGGGTTCGCGAACAGCTTGGGGTCGAGCCGGCGGGCGACTACCCCGTCGTCCGATCCGACGGCGCTCCCGCCCTCCCCCACTGAGACGGAACGCGCGCGCCTAGATCCGTGCGACAAGCTGAGACGCGGCGGCACCGACCCGTTGGACGGCGCGGCGGGACACCCGTTTCAGGTCCTCGGCGATCAGCACCACCGAGGGAACCAGCAGGAGCGTGAACACGCTCGCGACCAGCACACCGAAGCTCAGCGAAATCGCCATGGGAATCACGAACTGCGCCTGGGTGGTGCCGTCGAGCATGATCGGCGTCAAACCGGCGAAGGTCGTCAGGGAGGTCAGCATGATTGCGCGAAACCGGATCTGACCGGCCCGCTCCGCCGCCTCCTCCAACGGCGTTCCGGCTTCGCGCATCCGGTTCAGGAACGTGACGAGCACGAGGCTGTCGTTCACCACCACCCCCGCCGCTGCCAATACGCCGATGAACGAGAACATGCTCATCCCGGTGCCCGTGATCAGGTGGCCGACCACCGCGCCGACATAGCCGAAGGGGATCACGGTCATGATGAAGATCGGTTGCAGGTAGGAACGCAGCGGGATTGCGAGCAGCGCGTAGATGGTCAGCAACGCGACGATGAAGGCCCTCCGGAAACCGGCCAGCGCTTCGCCCTGCTCTTTCTGCTCACCTTCCATCACGTAGGTCACGCCGGGATGCTGGACCAGGATCGCGGGCAGTACGTCGCTTTCCAGTTGGGCGACGATCTCGTTCGCGTTGGTGTCTCCGTCCACGTTCGCGCTCACACTGACCGTGCGGAAGCGGTCCTTGCGAACGATGGACGAGGGGCCGCGACTCATCTCGGCCGAAGCCACCGACCGGAACGGAACCGCCGTCCCGTCTCCCAGACGGATCCGCATGTTTTCGACGTCCGCCAGGGAGCGGCGCTCGCTGGCGGGGTAGCGGACCATGACCTTGACCTCGTCGCGGCCACGCTGGATCCGCTGAACCTCGGCGCCGTAGAAGGCCTGGCGCACCTGCCGACCGACGTCCTCCAGGCTGAGGCCCAGCGCTTCGGCGCCCGGAAGAATGGAAAGCTTGAGTTCCTGCTTTCCCTCCTGGCTGGAATCGCGAATGTCGAAGACCCCCGGGTAGTACGCGAGGGCTTCGGCGACGGCGGCCGAAGCGTCTTCCAGGACGGACGCTTCTTCGCCCCGAAGCTCCACGACGATCGGGTCCCCGAAACGGCGGAACTGGCCGGCAAACGTGAGTTCTTCGGCGCCCGGGATCGCACCCACTCCCTCGCGCCAGCGGTTCGCAATCTCCGGAGAGCTCGCGCTGCGCACTTCGGAGGGACTGAGTTCCACGCTCACCTGCCCCAGGTGCGACCGGCCCGCCCCGAGCCCCCCACCGGAAGGCCCGCCTCCCGAGTGCTCTCCCACCATGCTGAGCGTGTGCTTCATGACCGGCGGCTCGCCCGGCCGCCGGTTGGTGTCGAGTTCCGCCCCCAGTGCCGCGGCAGCGGCTTCGAGGCGTGCGATCGCCGACTGGGTCTCGGCCACGGGCGTGCCGAGCGGCATGGTGAGTTTCGCCCAGACGCTGTCGGCGATCATCGTCGGCATCATCGATGTCTGGATGTGACCGCTTCCGAGGAGCGACAGGCAGAACACGAAGACGACGCCGGAAACCGCGGCCGTAACGTATCGCCATTCGATGCAACGCCGGACGGCGGGCGCGTACACGCCTGCCACGAACTGGGTCAAGCCCCGGGAGATCGCGGCCTGGAAACGCGACCAGGTCTTGGAGAGGCGGGTCCCGGCCGGGCGGCCAACGCCGGAGCCGTAGGCGAGGTGCGAGGGGAGCACCAGTTTCGATTCGACGAGGGAAAAGCCCAGCGCCACCATCATCACCCCGCTGACGCCGATGGCCATGAAGCGGATGTGGCCCCCGATCAGGGCAAACGGCGCGAAGGCGGCAATCGTGGTCAACACCCCGAAGATCACAGGGGTCGCCACTTCCTGGGTGCCCCGAATCGCCCCGCCGACGAGGTCGGACGGATCCCGTTCCTGGTGGGTGTAGATGTTCTCGCCCGTGACGATGGCGTCGTCCACCAGGATCCCCAGGGCCATGATGAACGAAAACGCCGTGAGCAGGTTGATGTCGAGATCGAGGAACGGCATCAGCGCCAGCGCTCCGCAGACCGAGATGGGAACGCCGAGCGCAACCCAGAAAGCGGCGCGCAGCTTCAGGAAGAGCGCGAGAAGCACGACGACCAGGAGAAAGCCGTAGACGGCGTTCCCCGTCATCATGGCCAGCCGATCGGAGAGATACTGGGAATCGTCGTCCCACACGGTGAGCTTCACGCCCTCGGGAACGGCGGCCTGGGCTCGCTCCAGGTACGCGTGCACCACCCGGGAGATTTCGGTCACCTGCTGTTTTCCGACGCGGAAGACATCGATCATCACGGCCGGATTGCCGTCGAAACGGGAGAACTTGTCCCCCTCCTCGAACCCATCGATCACGGTTCCCACGTCACCCACCACGACACGGGAGCCGTCCGCGCGGGTCACGAGGGGAATCCGCGCGAACTCCTCGCCGCGGTAGACCTGGCCCTCGGTGCGGAGGAGGATCTCGCCCGCATCGGTCTTGACCGATCCCCCGGGCAGGTCGATCGACGAGCGTCGCACCGCCCGGGCCACATCGTCGAAGCGCAGGCCGTACCGCTGGAGCGCCGCTTCGGACACCTCGATGGAGATTTCGTAAGGACGGACCCCCGCAATCCGGACCTTCGAGACCCCCGGCAGCGCCGCGAGACCGTCCCGCACGTCCTGCCCGATCCGCGTCAGCGTGCGCTCGTCCGCGTCCCCGTGCACTGCGACGCTGAGCACCTCGTAGCTGAACGCCAACTCCGAGACGATCGGCTGCTCCGCCTCTTCGGGCAGGGTATCGATGCCGTCGATCCGGGTCCCGATCTCGGTGAGGGCGCGTCCGAGGTCCGCGCTGTCGTCGAGTTCAATGGTCAGGTTCGTCGCGCCCTCGTTCGCGGTGGCGCGGATCTCCTCGATACTTTCGACGTCCTGGATCTCCTCCTCGAGCCGGAGAGTGACCGATTTCTCCACGTCGCTCGGAGACGCGCCGGGATAGACCACGGTCGCCGAGATGTAGTTGATCTCGAAGTCGGGCCAGATCGTCTGTTTGATGGAGGAGATCGACCCGAGGCCGGCAATGACGATGCCGATCATCAACAGGTTCGCCGCGACGTGATTGCGGACGAACCAGGCGATGATGCCGTTCACGGCGCTTCAGCGGGCTGGGCGCGAACCCGCATCCCCTCGGTCGCGTTCTGGAGCGGCGAAACGATCACACGGTCGCCCGGCGCCAACCCGGCTCCCACCACGACATCCGTCCCGTCCCGGCGCACGACGTCCACTTCGCGAAACCGGAGCCGCTCTTCCGGATCGACCACGAAGACCCGATCGCGCTCTCTCAGGGCCATGGCAGGCAGCACGTAGGCGTCTTCGAGTTCCCGCCCTTCGATCGTCGCCTGGACGAACAGGCCCACCGGAAGCGGGTTGCGCTCGCCTTCGAGTCGGGCGTAGGGGTCCTCGACCCGCGCCACGACGTGGAGCATCCGCGTGGTGAGGTCGATGTCGCCTTCGCTCCGGACGAGCCGCGCAGGCCATTCGCGCCGCTGGCCGCCGAGTTTCGCGCTCAGCGTCACCGGGACATCGAGCGCCGACAGGTCCGCTTCCCCCAGCCCCAGTGGCACATCCACGTAGGAGAGGTCCTCGGTCCGGATGGGAAGGCGCACCTCGGCGTAGTCGACCGCAAAAATTTTCGCCAGGGAAACCCCCGGACTCACGAACTGACCCAGGTCGACCCGCCGCTCGCGAACGCGACCGTCGAACGGCGCGCGGACCACCGTGCGCTCCAGGTCGAGTTCGGCCTGGGCGAGGCTCGCCCGGACCTGGTCGAGCGTTGCCCGGGCCACCGCGGCGCGGCTCTCGAACTGCTCGAGGTCCGCCGAACTCGCAATACCGCGCTTCGAGAGTTCCCGACGCCGTCCGACCTCTGCTTCGGCGAGACGGGCCTCGCTCGCAGCGAGTTTGACGGCCGCGCGGGCGCGCTCCACCGCGATCTCGTGCTCACGCCCATCCAGTTCGAGCAAGACGTCGCCGGCCGAGAAGAAGCCGCCCGCCTCGAGAGACGGCGCGACGGAAACGACACGGCCCGGAACTTCCGCCACCAACTCCGTTTCCGTGCGCGGAGCGACCGTCCCGTGGGTCACGACCTCGAAGGCGTGGGGAGCGGGCGCGGCAACGGCCACACCCACGGCGGGAACGATCGGCGCGGGCGCCGCTGTCGGCGGTTCCCCCTTGGTGAGAAACACGAGACCCACGAGCAACGCACCGGTACCCAGGACCGCGAGGACCAGGAAGAACTGGCGCCGCCGGGTCGCACGGCTGCGCGGCGGGCGCAGGGGCGTGGGCTCGACGGGCGCCGGCTGGCGGATGGGCCCTTCGCTCACGAGGCACCTCCCGGGGAGCGCTGCTCGCCGCGGGCAAAGAATCCCGGCTCCAGAAACGCGACCAGGCGGTCGAGACGCTCGGAAAGCGCCGTCGTGGCCGCCACGTCGGCGCGCGCGGCAAAGCCCTCGGTGACCAGAACGTGCCCCATCGCACCCACCGCGTAGCCCAGGCGCTCCATCGCCTCGTCGAGGGACAGGTCCGGGCGCCCCTTGCAGGCCGCAGCGCCGAACCGCCGCATCACGTCCTCGAAGTAGCGCCGGGGAATGGCTTCGGTGCTGCGCTCGCTCTCGATGCGCAGCCACGCCATCAGGCTCCCCAGAAACGGCGGCACCTCCTCGCCGAGTTCCTCGCGCAGGGCGACGACCGGCACGAGGAACGCTTCGAGCAGCGCCCGCGGCGCAACGGGTCCGTCACCCGCAGCCAGTTCGAGCCGCTCGAGTCGCTTGAGCCGCTCCTGGTTCAGCGGCGCGATGCGGCGCACCAGGACCGCCTCGAGGAGTTCCTGCTTCGATCCGAAGTGATAATGGATCGCCGCCGTGTTCACCCCGGCCTCGGCGGTGATCGCCCGCACCGAGGTCGCACCGATCCCCTGGCGCGCAAAAAGGCGTTCCGTGGCATCCAGAATGCGTTCTTTGGTGGTCGACATGGCGGGGGGTTCGCGGGGCGCGCTTCAAACGAAGCGTTTGAAACGTACGCTTGAATCTAGCGAGCGTCAAGCGCCCGACGGCGGGCGCGGTGCGACGTAGAGCGACGCCTGGGCACGCCCCGTGCGCCCCTCGAGGTCGTAGAGGTCGCCAATCGACTGTCCCGTGCCATCGACCGCCAACTCCGTCTGGCCGGCCACCCCCACCCACTCTCCGCGCGGTTCCCGCTCCACGTGGATCGTGAGGTCGGGGTTGATCGAGACGAAGCGCTCGAAGTCGAGGGGGCTACCCGCCCCACTCGCGAAATCCGCAGCTGCCGCGAGACGCACGAGGGGGCTCGTCTCCTCCCCCGCCAGGAAGGGGACGCGCAACCGAGACCAGATCACACCGACTTCGCCCAGACTGGGAGGACCGCCCGGCCGCACGAAGTCCATGGCGCGGACATACCCGGGCAAGCGCCACCCCTTGCGGAACTCGGGCGGCGGGTGGCCCTCGGGCGGCACGCCGAGGGGCACCGGTGCACTCACCCAGCGCTCGAGCCCGGCCACTCGCTCGGTGCGGACCTGACGCGCGGTGGCGCGCGCCACCTCGGCGTCTCCGTCGTGGAGCACCGCATCGACCAGCTGGATGCGCTTTCCGGTACGCACCACGCGCGTCCGCGTGCCCAGCGGCCGCAAGGGCACCTCGCGCAACATGTCGACGGAGAGCCGTGCAACGCGCATGGGCACGGGGGCTTCGCAGGCTTCGACCAGGTGCATGAGCAGACCCGCCACAGCCCCGCCGTGCTGCGCCTGGGGATTCCACGGGCCCTGGGAAAGCTCCGTGGGGACGATCCGGTCCCCATCGCGGAGAAAGACGGCTGCGTCGGACATGGGGGCGGGAGATTAGACGCGCCCTCCGCGAATTGCTCCTCGCGCCCGCCGTCGCGTAGCATGCGTCAGGCATGCGTCGCGATTGCCCCCACCCTCCCGTCGAAATCGACGCGGTACTCGAAGACCCCGCGCTCGTGGAACGGCTGCTGGTTGCCAACGGGCCGTACTGGACGATCCAGCGCTACGTCGCCAGCCCGGCGGAACTCGCGGCCGTGAGTCGCAACGCCGATACCCAGTTGCGCGCGGGCACCCTGCCCTGGTTCCGCCAGGACTGGGCCTACGGCAAGCCCCTCGTTGCCGGCGTGGAGCCGATCCTGGAAAATCCGCGGCTCATCGATGCCGCGCGGAAGGTCTTCGATGCACGGGTCGTCCGCCCCCTCATCGTCTACGTGAACCTCATGGCACCGATGCGCTTCGCCGGGGAAGGGCACATCGACGTGCCGGCATTCCGCGGTGTCGACCGCACCGAAACTCCGGTCTGGCTGCTCCACCAGATGGGACGCTGCGGACTCTTTGCCCGTTGGCAGATCGATATCGCCACGGCCGTGTCCTGGTACTACGCCGGTCCCGGCGGTGCCTTCGATTACTGGGCCGACGGTCCGGAGCGCCCGCCCCGGCGCCACGCGCCGCCCTACACGAATACAGCGGTCGTGGGCGACAACGATTTCATGTTCCACCGGGTCGCCGAGATCGGCGCGCCCGAGGCCGGCGGACCCGCACAGATCTCACTCGACGCATTGCTCGAACCCGATCGTCACGGGTCGGGGAACTGGGACATCACCGAGGACGGGCGCAGGGTGCAACGGCTGGCCCGGGAAGCCATCCGCGTGAGCGTCTCCTGGAAGGCCGAGGTCTTTCGGGACGAGGGGTCGGCCCGGGTCCGCACCGAGGGACGGGACGACCTCGACCTCGACACCGTGGTTTCCCGGTTCGTCGAAGACTTGAGCGAGCGCGGCACCCCCATTGCGCGACCGAAGGACCCGCTCCACGACCCGGACTTCATGGCCGCACTCACGGAGACCTACACCCTGCCCGAGTTGGTCTACTCGTGAAGACGTCGCGCGGCGACCCGAGCGCCACGGCCGGAGCCTGGCGATGAAGGTCATGGTCACGGGCGGGACGGGGTTCACCGGATCGCACACGGTCAAAGCGTTCGTCGACGCGGGACACAGCGTGCGCCTGCTGGTCCGGGACCGGGAAAAGGTGCGCCGGGTATTCGACCCCCACGGCATCGGCATTCCGGAGGACCAGGTCGTGGTGGGCGACATCGTGGACGAGGATTCGGTCGCCACGGCCATGGCGGGCTGCGACGCCGTGTTCCACTGCGCGGCCGTGGTCGACATGCGCCGATCGATGGCGAAAACGGTGCTCGACACCAACGCGCGGGGAGTCGACCTCGTCGTGGGTGGGGCCGTCCGGCGGGGCCTCCCCTCCGTGGTCTACGTCTCGAGCATCTCCATCTTCTTCGTGCCGGGGTGTCCCCCCCTCCACGAGGGGCTGCCGATCGCACCGGCGAGCACGGCCTATGCCCGGAGCAAGGCCGATGCGGAGCGCGCGATCCGGCGCATGCAAGACGAGGGAGCGCCCATCCGGATCTCCTACCCGACGGGTATCGCGGGCCCCCTCGATCCGGGCCTCAGCGACGTCAACCACGCGATCTACACCTGGTTCGTCGACACGGGCCTGGTGACCTCGAGCGGTTTCCAGATCGTCGACGTGCGAGACGTCGCGGCACTGCACCACAAGCTCCTCGAGCTCCCGGAGGGGGCGCACCGCTACCCCGCTGCCGGCGGCATGCTCCCGTGGCGTGAGACCTACGCGCTCGCCGAACGCCTCACGGGAACGAAGATCCGGCGGGTCACGCTGCCCGGGAACGTGATGCGGGTCTTCGGGCGGGTCGGAGACCTCGTGAAGCGCGTCTACGACTTCAACTTCCCCTTGACCCGGGAATCGATGGAGTTCGCCACCCAGTGGCCCGGCGCCGATGCCGACCGCACCACCCGGGAACTCGGTGTGGCGTTCCGCTCACTCGAAGAAACCTACACGGATACGATGCGCTGGCTCTTCCGTGCGGGGCACCTCACCGCCGAACAGGTCGGGCGACTGGCCGAGGACTGAGTGGACACCGAGCCTCCTTCGACGCTCAGCCTCGCGGGACGGGGAGCGGTCGTGACCGGTGCCGGCCGCGGCATCGGGCGTGCCGTCGCCCGGCAACTCGCGCGACTCGGCGCCGGAGTGGTCGTGAACGACGTGGGAACGTCCCTCGCGGGCCAGGGGACCGATGCCGCCGTCGCCCGGCAAGTCGCCGAGGAGATCACCGCAGCCGGCGGGCAGGCGGTGGCCTGCACGGAGTCCGTCACCGATGGCGAGGCTGCCGGCCGCATCATCGCCATGGCCCGCGAGCACTTCGGTGCCGCGGACATCCTGGTCAACAACGCTGGAGTGTCGGCCCCCGCGCCCATCTGGGACATCGAACCCGAAGTCTTCGAGCGCGTGCACGCCGTCCACATGCTGGGCACCTTTCACTGCACGCGGCACGCGGCCCCCGGCATGAAGGAACGGGGGTGGGGGCGCATCGTCAACCTGGTGTCGCGCGCGGGACTCCAGGGAGTGCCGGGTACCGTCGCCTATGCCGCAGGCAAGGGAGGGATCTTCGGCTTCACCAACGCGGTGAGCCGAGACCTGGCACCCCACGGTGTCACCGTCAACGCGGTCAACCCCGCCGCAACGGAGACCCGCATGGTGACGGAGGCAGTCGAAGCGTTTCGCCGCGAGGGCGGCGAAGCGGCGCGCCGCGCCGAAAGCCTCGTCGCATC
>JAYZFQ010000125.1:0-10922 GCA_036336695.1 Myxococcota bacterium | reverse complement strand
GACGCCGATCAACGCGCCGGTCATGAACCCGAGGGCGAGAAGGCCGGCCGGCTGCCAGGCGATCTGTTGATTCCACGCGAACACGGGAAGCGCGGCGAGGGACGAAAAGCCGATCACCGCAACCTTGAGCGCGTTGGCTCGTACCGCGTCAACTCCGAGGTAGAGCAGGGTGGCGAGCAGCGGGATCCCGACGCCCGCCTGGAAGGCACCCGCGTACAGCCCGACGACCACGAGTATCGATGCCGTCAGCAACGGGTGGGGCTGCCGGGGTCTTCCCCCGACGCGCCCGATGCCCCGGAGCGTGGGCACCAGGAGCAAGAGCATCAACCCCCCGAACACGCGCTCGAAGGTTGTGTCGCTTACACGACCGACGAGTACGGCACCGGCTACGGACCCGCACGCAACGGGAAGAAACACGGGCACGACATCCCGTATGCGAAGCGCGCCATGGGCACGAAACCGCCAGGCGGCGACCAGCGACTGGAGCGCGATGCCGACGCGGTTGGTGCCGTTCGCAATGCCGCCTGGCAGGCCGAGCATGACGAGTAGCGGCACGGTGAGTAGAGAGCCACCGCCAGCGACGGTGTTTACCACCCCCGCGACCAGGCCGCCGCCCAGGAGGACGGCAGCTTCGCCGAAGGCAAAGCCCTCCATTGCAGATCCGGAGTCTACCGTGCGATCTGGTAGGATCCGGTCCCGTGAGCGCCGCTGCGTCGGAGCTGATCGACGTTCGCCCCGATGAGGGCTTCGACGAGTCGAGACTTTCCGCTTTCCTCCGCGGGAATCTCGAAGGCGCGGAGGGTCCGTTGACGGTGCGCCAGTTCGGGGGCGGCCACGCGAACCTCACCTATTGCCTGCGGTTCGGGGAGGGAGCGTCAGCTCGTGAGTACGTGCTGCGCCGCCCGCCGCTCGGGCCGGTGGCGAAGAGCGCCCACGACATGCACCGGGAGTGGCGGGCGCTGTCGCGACTCTGGCGCCGTTTCGACAAGGCCCCCCGGGCCTATCTCTACTGCGACGACCCGGGGATCATCGGTGCCGAGTTTCTCGTGATGGAACGCCGCCGCGGGATCGTGGTCCGCAACGTCGTGCCGCCTGAGTTCGGGGGCGGCGACGACCGGGAGGCCAACCGGAAGCTTTCCGAGGTCGTGATCGACACCTTGGCCGAGTTCCATCGCGTGTCGCCGGCCGAGGTTCACCTGGAGGACCTCGGCAAGCCCGACGGCTTCCTGGAGCGGCAGGTCACGGGGTGGGCGCGGCGCTACGAGCAGGCCAAGACGGAAGAGATTCCGGTCGCGGAGGAGGTGATCCGGTGGCTCGAAGCCGGCCGGCCGACGTCCCCGGCGCCGACGCTGGTGCACAACGATTGGAAACTCGACAACATGGCCGTGGCCCCCGAGGACCCGGGCCGCTGCGTTGCCGTCTACGACTGGGACATGTGCACCGTCGGCGATCCCCTCTGTGACCTCGGGACGCTGTTGGGTCTCTGGAGCGATCCGGGGGAGGGGCTCGCGGGCAGCAACCCCATGCCGACGCAGAGCCCCGGATTCCTCGCCCGTGACCAGGCGGCGGCGCGCTACGCGGAGCGCAACGGCGTGGACGTCGACGCCATCGCCTACTATCTGGTGTTCGGCACGTTCAAGATGGGAGTCGTGCTCCAGCAGATCTACGTGCGCTATCACCGCGGACAGACGCAGGACGCCCGGTTCGCACCGCTGGGAGAGCTGGCGAAGGGGCTCTATGGCCTCGCTGCGGAGCGCCGTCCCTAGGCGTGGCCCGGTGCGCCGGGCACTCGCTGCCGCCGTCCTCATTGCCGGGGGGGCGGCCGCATTGCCGGGGTGTGCCCAGCCGACCTGGGAGCCTGTGGGGTTGGAGCGGCGTTACCCCGAGCTCCGGGAAATCCAAGGTCATCGCCTCGCGGACGTTCGGCCCTACTACTGGCCCGCCGGAGGCGAACTCACGCTCCTCCTGTGTCGGTGGCCGGACGGGGCGCGCATTCCGGTGGTACTCCCGCCGGAGGCGAGCGCCGACGAGCGGCACCGTCTCGAAGCGGCGCTGGCGGCCTGGGAGCAGGCGGGCCTGGGGATTCGGTTCGTGCCGGTTCCGGCGCTTACGGCCGGTGGGATCGAAATCGAACTGGTCGAGGGCATGCTCTCCTGGGGGGCCAATACGATCGCGGACTGCGCAATCGATTCGGCGGCCTCCGGGGACCCCTTGCCGGCGCGGATGGTCTACGCCTCGGTCCAACTCGCTCGGGGCGACCCGAGACTGGTCGGGAGTGCGCTCCACGAACTCGGACACGCGCTCGGGTTCCAGGGTCACCCGCGGCGGGGCGCAAGCATCATGGTGCGCGATGCTGGACGGTTGCGAAAAACGGGTGACGACGTGCTGAAGGGCGCGGGCTTCGCTGACGCGACCTTGAGCGCGCTCTACGCGGTTCCGTCTGGCACGGTTCTCGCGCGGATTGCACTGGTGCCCGGACAGACCGATCCGATCGACCGGCTCCGGGCTGTGGGGTCGTTGCGGGGTTGGCAGGGGCCGTTTCTGCGAGCGGGGGATCGGGAAGGCCTGGTGCGTTGGGAACGGCGCCGCGGTGGAGATGTCACGGTCCTGCTTCGCGGCCTTTCGGCGGCGCTGGACCGGCCGGAGCGCCTCGTGATCGAACCCGGGCCGGCCGCCCGCCGCATCCTGGAGTGAACCGGCGCCTCAGCCGAGGCTCGTTCCATTGTCCTCGGGCGCGCTTTCGTTGAGATCCCGGAGAACGACCCCGAGCCGGAAACGGGTGGTGGCGTCCGAGGGATCGAGCCGAAGGGCGCACTCGAGCCGATCTCGCGCCTCGTCCGGTTCCGAGGGCATCTTCTTGTACAAGGCCCACCCGTAGGTGCTCTGGTAGACGGCTTCGTCCGGCCAGATCTCGACAGCCGGCGCGAGAAATTCGAGGGCGCCGCGAAAATTCCCCTGGCGCATCAGGATCTCTGCCTTGCGGTAGAGCGTCTCTGCCTGGGCGAGTCGCTCGGCGTCGAGGTCCGTCGCACCGCTCGCAAGCGTGGCGTCGTAATCCCGACGTGCATTGGCGTCCGCGAGGACGACGTGGGCCTTCCCGATGGCGGCGAACACCTGGTTGGCCTGTTCGCGCAGCTGGGGCGAGAGGTTCATCCGGGCGAGGGCGTCGGGATGGTAGGCCTTCGCGGCTTTCAGGTAGGCCTTGCGGATTTCGGGTGCGGTCGCTTCCGGTGGCACTCCCAGCAAGGCGTAGTGATCGAGGTCTTCGAGTCCGGCGTGCTTTTGTCCGATTTCGTCCTCGAGCCCGCTCGTCCCGGGGTTCGCGGAGGCGTCCGCGGAAGCGGAAGGTGCAGCGGCGTGGGGTTCGGACGCCGTGTGGTCTTCGTCACCCCGGATCGCCAGCTCGATCTCGGGAGCGGATTCGTCGGTCGCCGAGTCGGCGTAGGCCAGGGCACCGATGGCGTCGAGCACCCACAGGGCGCCGAGCGCCCGAGGGCTGCGCGCGGTCTGGGTGACCTTCCAGAGGGTCCGGGTTCCATCGAGAGCTTCGAGTACGTCCTGGACTGCCGAGTCCACGGTGAGACGCGCCGCCGCTGCCCGAAAATCGGGTCCGGGACCGGCGCAGGATTCCATGCGATCCCCGAGTTCCCGGAGCACCCGTTCCCCGCTCCAGTGCGCCTCGATGCCGGCCTGGGCGATGGCGATCGGGTCGAGTCGAAATGGCTGCGCATCGTCTCCGGGGTCTCCGTTGGGGTCGACGATGAAGGTGCCGTGGGGCCAGGCGAAGCACTCGATGAGCCGGAGGCGCATCTGGTCCTTCAGGGCAACGAAGAGTTCCTTCGGCGTCAGCAG
This sequence comes from Myxococcota bacterium, assembly GCA_036336695.1. GTDB lineage: Bacteria > Myxococcota_A > UBA9160 > UBA9160 > SMWR01. The sequence goes on along the minus strand of JAYZFQ010000125.1, from coordinate 7,070 downwards.
GCCGAGTTCCAGCAGGGCCGTGCCCTCCTGGCAGCCGCGGCGCTCGATTTCTGCGGCGACGCGGTTGAAGTCGCTTCGATCCAGGCGCCCCGCATCCATCAGCTGGACGCCGAGGCTCTCGCTGGCGAGGTTCGACTCTGCGAATACCGGGCACCCGCGCTGAAACAGGAAGCGCTTGCCGGTGCGCTCGCGGGACAACGTGAGCGCTCCCCCAAAACCGGCCCGGTGGAGTTCGAGCAGGAGCCGCGGGAGAGACCGCTCTTCAAGGCGGCCCTGTTGGGGAAGATGGGTCATCGCGCCGTTCATCGGGCGTCCGGGGCGTCGACTTGACGCGGCTCAGGCCGGTCGCTGTTGGGACTCGGCGATCTGGAAGCTGGCCGCGATCGCGGCATCGAGATCGGGGCAGCTGAGCACCGGTGCCGGATCGAGCGCGAGCAACGCGGTGCTTTCCGCTGCGCCGATTCCGGCGAAAACGGTCTCTGCGCCGGCATCTGCGATCGCGGCGAGAATCGATGCGAACCCGGCGGGATCCAGACGCGAATCCGCCGCGAATTTCGTGACATCGATCACAACGACGGAAACCTCGGCGAGGCCCGGGTCGTCGTAGAGGAGGTCGGCGGCCATCCGGGTTTCTTCGAGGCTCACAAAAGGCACGATCATGACCGGGCCCCAGATGTGGACCACGGGCTCGGCCTCGGCGTCGTCCGACGCGCCGTCCGCCGCGAGTTCGGCAAGGGCGCGACGCAACTCGACGATCGGCAGGGCTTCGGCAACGGCGCGCCCCCGCATCTCGTCCCGGGAGAGCCATTCGCCTGCCTCCCGCGCCACGAACTCGCAGGTCGCGTCGCCTGCGGCGCTGCAGCGGGTTTCCAGTACGACTACATCGGTCTCGAGGATTCCAGACAGCCAGCCCGAGGTGTACCCCGCACTCACGGCGCACGCCGGTGCGCCGGCGGGGCCGTCTGCCGACAACCTGCCGGTGGCCTCGGTTCGCTCGGGCCAGGTTCCGTGGATCTCGAGTGCGCCGGCCGTTCCAAATTCCGGGGTGCCCCGCAGTTCGACCGCGAGCGCGGGTGCGGATGCGGCGGCACCGGCCGGACCCGAGGACCCGAATGCCTTCTTGATGGCGCGTTCGGCGTCGCGCAGTCCGTGGAGGCAACCGATCTGGATCAATGCGTTTTCGGCATGGGGTGCGCCACGGGCGCGGCGGAGTTCTTCGAAGAGCGCCTTCGCAAAATGGATGTTGAGCAGCAGGCCCGCGTCGTTCAACAGAACGGCCTCGGGATCGAAGGGCATGCGGCTGCCGGGTTTGGGCGGCTTCGGGGCGGTCATACCGTCCTAGTCCTTCGTCCAAAAAACTCAAAATCTTCAGCCTGTTCCGGTCCCTGGGCGGCGCGAATTCTCGTCCGCGTGTGCGCTGCAGAAGAGTTGCCGGCGACACGCCGGCGCGGGTCTTCCCGGAAGGGAGTCCGGGTGTCCGGCCCCCGCTGGCCCGCGGTCCGGGCAAAACGCCCCGGGGTCTAGGCAGTACAGGCACCAGGCGGCCCGTGGTCTCAGCTTTCGGCGAGTCCCAGGCGCTGGCGGTCGTAGCCGGACTGTACGGTCGCGCACCAATCCCGGTTCTCCAGGTACCAGCGAACAGTGGCGGCCAGGCCGGTCTCGAGATCGTGGACGGGTCGCCAGCCCAGTTCCGTGCGTATGCGTCCCGCGTCGATCGCGTAACGCCGGTCGTGACCCGGGCGGTCGTTCACGAAACGGCGCAGGTCGGTGTAGCTCGAGACGCCGCGTTGAGTCAGGGCCGGGTTCTGCGCCGCGGGGACCGCCGCCTCCAGTCCTGCGCAGATCGCGTCGACGACCTGAAGGTTCGTCCGCTCGTTCTCGCCGCCGATGTTGTATTTCTCGCCGATCTGCCCGCGTTCGAGTGCGAGGCGGATGCCCACACAATGGTCCTCGACATAGAGCCAGTCGCGGACGTTTCCGCCATCTCCGTAGATCGGGAGGTCGCGGCCCTCGAGTGCGTTCAGGGTCATCAGGGGGATCAGCTTTTCGGGATACTGGTAGGGTCCGTAGTTGTTCGAGCAGTTCGTGATCACGGTCGGCACGCCATAGGTGGCGCAGTAGGCCCGGACGAGGTGGTCCGCGCCGGCCTTCGACGCCGAGTACGGAGAACTGGGGTCATAGGCCGTCGTTTCGTGGAAGGCGCCGGTTTCTCCCAGACTCCCATACACCTCGTCGGTCGAAACGTGGAGGAAACGGAAGGCGTCGCGCCCCGCGGTGCCGAGCCGCGCGAGATGGGACCGGGCGGCTTCGAGCAGGACGAAGGTGCCCACGACGTTGGTCTGGACGAAGGCTCCCGGTTCATCGATGGAGCGGTCGACATGGCTTTCGGCGGCGAAGTTGAGCACCGCGCTGGGTTGATGCTCGCGGAACAGGAGGTCGACTGCTGCGGCATCGGCGATGTCGCCGCGGACGAAGTGGAAGCGCGGATCATCGGCGACTTCGGCGAGGTTTTCGAGGTGGCCGGCGTAGGTGAGCTTGTCCAGCACCACCACACGCACGTCCGTGTGAGCGAGTGCGTGCCGCACGAAGTTCGAGCCGATGAAGCCGGCTCCGCCGGTTACGAGCCAGGCGGGCATGGTCAGACGTAGTTTCCGCTCGGCACCGCGAGTTGGTCCGACGTCCGCACGAAGCGTTGCACCTCGGCCGCGATTTCGTCGCTGGTCACCGGGCTCGGTGCTTCCCCGCTGGCCTCCTGGCGTGCTTTTCGGCGCAGGACCCCGTGGACGATCCGGATCCAGTCCCCGGTGGACGGCTCCCGGTGGTGGCCGACCACGCGCGTCCAGTCGATGGCCTCGAACAGGGAGTGACCGGCTCGTTTCTCGGCTTCCGCCGCGTGGACTTCCAGGGCTGCGACGATGTCCTGGGGAAAGAGGGGCGTCACCTCGACCACCCGCTCGAACCGGCGTGGCTGGAGGAATGCACGGCGCAGGGTTTCGGGATGACTGGTCGAGCCCACCACCAGGGTGTCTTCGGCGGCGATGGTGCGGTCCACGAGGTCGAGCAGGAGGTCCATGACGGGACCCGCGGGCAGATCCTGGCGGCGCTCGCCGATTTCGCGGGCCTGGGAGAACTCGAGTTCTTCGAAGAACACGGTAACGGGTGGCATCTCCGAGAGCGTCTGGGACCAGCCGCCCAGGAGTTCGGGAACCTGTCCGCCGCGGTGGATCACCTCGATGACGAGCCGCGGCACGGCGACGGTGACGAAGGCGGTGTGGGTCAGGCTCGCCAGGGCCTGGGCGAGCAGGGTTTTCCCGACGCCACGTCTTCCGATCAGGAGCAGCGCCGAGGGCGGGTAGGTGCCCCACCGGCCATACACCTCCGGACTCGTGGCCGCGCAGGCGTAGGTCTGGATCTCTTCCTTGGGACCCTCGAGGCCACCGATCCGCCCGAGACCGAAATCGGGGCCAGGGTCGATCTGCGTCGCCTGCGCAACGGGATCTACCTTGCGCGCGAAACTCGTCCACAAGTTCTGCGCGCGTTCCCGGAGGATGGTGCTGTCCTCCATCACCCGGAGTCTACCCCTCGTCGAAGAGGTCGACCATCTTCCCGTCCGTGGCCGCCGGGCGCGCCCGTCCCCGGGACCAGTCGCGCAACTCCTTGATGCGTTCCTCGTAGGTCTCGTAGAGCGGTACGACCTGGCTGATGGCGTTGGCCAGGTCATGGTCTTCGAGTTCCCGGTCGCGGGCAAACGCCGCGTAGAGGGCGGCGGTCACGACCTGCTCGAGTTCAGCGCCGGTCAGGCGCTCGGAGGCCTCCGCATGTTCTGCGAGGCGGTAGTGCTGCGGCTCGCGTCCCCGCTGCCGCAAGTGGATGGAAAGGATCTCACGGCGCTCTTCAACGCTCGGCAGATCTACGAAAAAGAGCTCGTCGAAACGTCCGCGGCGCAGCAACTCGGGGGGGAGACGGGAAACATCGTTCGCTGTCGCCACGACGAAGACCGGAGCTTGCTTCTCGGAGAGCCAGGTGAGAAACGAGCCGAAAACCCGGCTGGCGGCAGCGTCGCCGGCCGAAGCCGCGAAGCCCTTTTCGATCTCGTCGATCCACAGAATGGCCGGCGCCAGGGACTCGGCGATCTGTGTTGCTTCCCGCATCGCCAACTCCGGGCCCTGGTCGGCACTCGCGAAGGCCGCGGCCATGTCCAGCCGCAGGAGGGGGAAGCGCCACTCGCGTGCCACGGCTTTTGCCGAGAGGGACTTTCCGCAGCCCTGTACGCCCAAGAGAAGCAGCCCGCGAGGGACGGGAAGCCCGAAGAGGCGAGCTTCTTCCGAAAACGCGCGGCGGCGTTCCACGAGCCAGGCTTTCAACTCCGAGAGACCACCGACCTCGGCCAGGCTCGCCTCCGATTCGTGGAAGGCCAGGGCGGGCGTTCGGCGCAGGGCGCGTGTCTTGTCTCGGGCCATTTCGTTCAGCGCCCCATCGGTCAACCCCTGGGCATCGCGGTAGGCGCGGCGAAAGACGCGCTGGGCCTCTCCGGCGGTAAGGCCGAGACAGGCGCGCACGGCTGCCTCCACCGCACCGGGTTCCGTTTCGCTCCCGCCCTTCGCCAGGATCCGATCGAAGAGGCCGCGAAGTTCCGCGTGGGTCGGGAGGGGGAGGGCAACCCGCGCGGTTTCCCGGGCCAGTTCGATGGGGAGGTCGAGTTGCGGCCCCAACAGGACGACGGCCTGCTTGCGTTCCGCGAGTCGCGGGAGCCAATCGCGCAGACGGCGCTGGGCGACCGGGTCGTCGAGCCAGTGCTGGGCGTCGAGGATGACGAAGAGGCTCGGAGCGGTTTCCGTTCCGAGTTCGGTGAGGCCGGCGTCGAAGGATCCCGCACCCGGGCCTTGCCCGGCCACGCCGCTGGCCGCCGACCACGGCACCAACGGCTGCTTGCGTGCCTTGGCCACCCGCTCCAGAACCTGGAGCGCTCGGTCTTCCTCGAAGGCCTCGAAGGCGACGACCCGCCACCCGGCCCGCAACAGGGATTGCAGTTCTTCTGCCGTGTTGGCCGTCATTCCACGTCCGCCGCGAGGCGCACGACTTCTTCGTAGGTCGTGATGCCTTCCGCCAGTTTGCGGAGGGAGGATTCCCGGAGGGGTTCCATGCCCTCGATGCGTGCCGCGTGGGCGATCTCGGCGGCGTCCTTGCCCTGGTTCACCAGGTTCCGGATTCGCCGGCCGACATCCAGCATTTCGAACACGCCGGTGCGCCCGTAGAGCCCGGTGTAGCGACACGTGACGCAACCTTCGCCCCAGCGGACCTTCAGGGTTTCCTTGCGTTCGGCGGGGACCTTGAGCCCCAGGGCCTGCACCTGATCCGCGTTCAGGGTTCCCTCCACGGCGCACCGCTCGCAGATGCGCCGGATGAGGCGCTGAGCCATCACGCCGCGAAGCACGCTCGAAAGCAGGAACGGTTCGACGCCCAGCTCGACGAGCCGGGTCACCGCGCCGGCTGCGTTGCGCGTGTGGACGGTGGAGAAGACCAGGTGGCCCGTGAGCGCCGCCTGGACCGCCATCTGGGCGGTTTCCCGGTCGCGGATCTCTCCCACCATGATCACGTCGGGGTCCTGGCGCAGAATCGTGCGGAGCGCGTTGGCGAAACTGACGTCGATCTGGGGGTTCACCTGGACCTGGCAGAAGCGGGGGTCGACCAGTTCGATGGGGTCTTCGACGGTGGTGATGTTGATTTCGGGTCCGGCGAGGTAGCGCAGCGTCGAGTAGAGCGACGTGGTCTTTCCCGAGCCGGTGGGTCCGGTGACCAGGACCAGCCCGTTCGGACTCGTAATCCAGCGTTCGTAGAGTTCGCGCTCGCTGGGAGCGAGGCCGAGCTCTTGAATGTCCGCCAGGAGGACCGTCGGGTCGAAAACGCGGATCACGATCTTCTCGCCGAACGCCGTGGCCATGCTCGAAACCCGGAGTTCTACCTCCCGCTCGGCGCGCACGGTCTTGATGCGACCGTCCTGGGGCTTGCGCCGTTCGGCGATGTTCATGCCCGCCATGACCTTGACGCGGGACGTGATGGCGCCATGAACGGAGTAGGGCACCGTCTCGATGTCGTGGAGGATGCCGTCGATGCGGAAACGGATCGCCGCGTCCTCGGTTCTCGGCTCGAGGTGGATGTCCGAAGCGCGCTGCTCGTAGGCGTAGTTCAGGAGATAGTCGACCGCGGCGACGACGTGCTCGTCGCTGTTCGACAGTTCGTCGTTGGATTTCACCTCGACCATCTGGACGAGCTTGCCGCCTTGCTGGCCTGGGCCCAATTCCTGTTCGGCCTGGGAAACGCTCGAGCGAAAGCCGTACACCCGGTCGACGGCCTTGAGGACGTCGCGCTTCGTGGTGACCGCGTAGTGGAGTTCTTCGGGCAGAAAGCTTTCGAGTTGTTCGCGGAGCGTGCTGTCGAAGGGATCGATGATGCCGAGGCAGAGCCCGTGTTCGTCCCGCCCCAGCGGGATGACGACATGGTGGCGCGCAAAGGGACGCGAAAGGGTCTTGGTGATGAGATCGTTGTCCACCTGGAGCGGGTCGATCTTGCGATACGGAACGCCGGATTCCGCCGCGAGGGCCTCGGCAATCCGGTCCTCGTCGAGTGCCTGGCCGTCGGAAAGGGCCGGGACACCCGCGGCGACCACGATCTCTGCCGGTGTTACTGCGTAGCGGGCGGCCGCCTGAGAGCGAACGGACCCGACCCGGTCCTTCACCACGCGGCTCCGGAGGGTCGTGGCCCGGGCGAGGATGTCCGCCGTCGTCTCCGGGGCCAGCATCCCGCGCCGCGCGAGGAGGGAGAGGAGTTCCTCCAGGTCGAGGCCCGGGCGGACCCGGGGCCCCTGGGCCGGCGGGGGTGTGGGTGTCGAGTCTTGGGACGGCATCGGGGCGGAACCTCTCCGTCCTTGCGGGACGGCATCGGGGCGGAACCTCTCCGTCCTTGCGGGACGGCATCGGGGCGGAACCTCTCCGTCCGTGCGGGACGGCATCGGGGCGGAACCTCTCCGTCGGGCGTCTCGGTCGATGGGGGAGGAAAATCGAGGGGTTCTG
>JAYZFQ010000124.1:0-42795 GCA_036336695.1 Myxococcota bacterium | reverse complement strand
GCCCTCGAAGACCTGGGGGACGTACAGAGCGTGAGCGCCAACTTCGACATCTCGGGCGAAGAGATGGCGAGAATCGCCGGGTGAGGGCATCCTAGGCCCACCCCCCGATCGCACCAACCATCCTCCGTGGGAGCCACCGTGCGCATCCTGGGTATCGATCCCGGTTCGAACGCGACGGGCTACGGCGTGGTGGAAAACCGGGGCGGCAAGCTCGTTCACATCGCCCACGGGGTGCTGCGGCCGCCGCGCGGCGCGGCCGTGGCACAGCGGCTCGAGTACATCTACCGCAGCGTGTGCGAAGTCATCGCGAGCCATGGTCCGGACGTCGCCGCAATCGAGCAGGCTTTCGTGGACCGGAGTCCGCGCTCGGCCCTGGTTCTCGGCCAGGCCCGGGGGGTTGCGCTTGCGGCCCTGGGGGCGTCGGGTCTGTCGGTGCACGAATTCAACCCCTCGCAGGTGAAGCAGGCGGTCACGGGGAGCGGGCGGGCGACCAAGGACCAGGTCAAGCGCATGGTCAGCCGGCTCCTGGGAATCGAGCGGGTGCGCGCGAGCGACGCGGCCGACGCCCTCGCCGTCGCGATCCGCCAGGCCCACGGAGGCCGTCTCGAGGCGGCGGGCGTCTCGCCGGCCCCGCGGCGGCGTCGCGCGACGCCGCGTGTCCGGGTCCGGGTACTGCCGTGATCGCACGCCTCGAAGGCCTCCTCGCGGAGCATTCCCCCACCCGGGTCGTCGTTGACGTCGGCGGCGTCGGGTACGAACTGCACGTGCCGCTCTCGACGTTTGCCGAGTTGCCGGACCCGGGGAAGATCGTCGCGTTGCACGTCTACACCCACGCCAACGAAGGGGCGATCCAGCTCTTCGGGTTCCACTCGCTGGCCGAGCGTGCGGCGTTCGAGTTGTTGCTCAAGGCCAACCGGGTCGGGCCTCGCCTGGCCCAGACCGTGCTCTCGAGCTTGTCCCCGCCCGAGATCCTGGCGGCGATTCGCGGCGACGACGTCGCCGCGCTGCGGGCGGTGCCTGGGATCGGCACCAAGATGGCTCAGCGGATCCTTCTCGAACTTCGCGACCGCGTCGACCTGCTTGCCGCCGAAGTGAAACCGGCAGAGCAGGCCCCGTCCGGGCCGGAGGACTCGGCCCGGGAGCAGACGCTCTCCGCGCTGCTCAATCTCGGGTACGGCCGGTCCGAGGCCGAACGGGTGATCGCCGATGCGCTCGCTGAAGAGGGGCGCGACGCGACCCTCGAGACCCTCGTGCGGGCTTCCCTGCGCCGGTTGGTGCGGTGAGCGAGCTTCCGGACTCCCGCGAGGCCCTCGGCGGCGCGGCGCTTCCCGAGGAGCGCCGTTTCGACGACGCGCTGCGCCCGCGGACGCTCGACGAAATGGTGGGGCAGGAGCGCTTGCGCGAAAACCTGGCGATCTTCATCCGCGCGGCCCGCGAGCGCGGTGAGTCCCTGGACCACCTGCTCTTCCACGGGCCGCCGGGCCTCGGGAAGACGTCCCTGGCGCACGTCGTGGCCCACGAGATGGGCACGGCGCTGCGGGTCACCAGCGGCCCCGCTCTCGAGCGCACCGGGGACCTGGCGGCCCTGCTGTCGAACCTCGACACCGGCGACTTGTTGTTCATCGACGAAATCCATCGCTTGCCCGCGGCGGTCGAGGAGGTTCTCTATCCCGCGATGGAGGACTACCAACTCGACATCCTGGTGGGGCAGGGTCCGGGGGCACGGTCGATGCGGCTCGACCTGCCGCGTTTCACACTCGTGGGTGCGACGACGCGCGCCGGCCTGCTTTCCGCTCCCCTGCGCGATCGTTTCGGATGGGTGGCACGCCTGGAGTACTACCCCCCCGAAGATCTGGAGCGCATTCTGCTGCGGTCGGGCAGCTTGCTGGGCGTTGCGTTCGAGGACGGCGCACGGGGGGAGATCGCGGGACGTTCCCGGGGAACTCCCCGGGTCGCGAACCGGTTGCTGCGGCGTGTGCGCGACTTCGCCCAGGTCGAGGGCGACGGCGGCCCGGTGACCCACGCGATTGCGCGGTTCGCGCTCGAGCGCCTCGACGTCGACGCGCTGGGCCTGGACCGGCTCGACCGGGCGCTCCTCGAAACCCTGCTCGAGCGTTTCGACGGAGGCCCGGCGGGCCTCGAGACCCTCGCGGCCGCCGTGGGGGAGGACAAGGGGACGCTCGAAGACCTGGTCGAGCCGTATCTCATCCACCAGGGATTTCTCGCACGCACACCCCGTGGCCGGGTGGTGACGGAGCGTTCACGCGGCCATTTCGGCGTGCCGGCGCGCCCCGGGGGCAAGCAGCCGAAGCTGCTCTAGCTCCGTTTTACCCACGGCCTCCTGGAGCCTCCCAGGCGGACCGGGGGCCTGCCCTCCGAGGCCTTGGCACCCGCGCAGGCGCGTTTGTAGGCCTGCGCCGAATCGGGCTTTCAGGTCTTGCGCTCGGAGGCCGATACAGGAAGGCGGCAGGGGGAGAGCTTTGCGCGCGATTCTGAAGCCGTTCCTGATGGTTCTCGGTGGGCTGGCCGTCCTGGTCGGAGGCTGGGCTCTTGTCGTGGCGTCGTTCCCGGAGCAGCCCCTGGTGGGCGCCCTGCAGCGACAGCTCCTGGACGCCGTGTTGGAGGGGTCCCTCCGAGCCGGCTTCGGCGGTCTGCCCGACCGGGTCGACGGCTTGTTGGCCGCCCCGGGTGTCCGGTACGGGCTGGTCCCGATCGGACTCGGCCTGTTGTTCGCGGGCGTGCGCTGCGGTCGCGGCCAGCCGCTGTCTGCAGAGGGGGAGGCCGAGGCGCCAGAGGCCTTCGCCCTTCCGATCGACAAGAAGGCTCAAAAGAAGGCACAGCGCCAGGCCGCCGCGTTGGCCAAGGCGGGGCGCTTCTTCGAGGCGGCCGAACTGTGTTTCCAGAACCAGCTGATGGATGCCGCAGCGGAACACTATGTCGCCGCCGAGGAATGGATTCGCGCGGCGGAGATCCGCCACGACCAGAACCGGTTCCTGGAATGCGCCGACCTCTATCTCGAGGCGGGGAGCTACGACTCGGCCGGCGCGATTCTCTCCCAGCAGGAGGCGTGGGGTCGCGCGGCCGAGGCCTACGCGGCAGGCGGGAACAACAGCGTCGCCGCGGAGATGTATGAAAAGGACGAAAGCTGGGTCCGTGCGGCCGAGTCCTACGAGAAGGCAGACTTCCCGCGGCATGCCGCCCGGGCGTGGGTGCGCTGCGGGGAATGGTTGCGTGCGGCGAACAACCTCGAAGCCGTGCTCCTGGAACTTCGGACCGGCGGGGGCCTCGGCGACGGGAAGCGGCGCGCCGAGTTCCGTCGGCTCGTACAGATGGCGAGCCAGCTCTATCTCCGGGCCAGCCAGGACGGAAAGGCACAAGCGGTGCTCGAAGGCGCCGAGTGCTGGGCGGCTGCCGGCGAGATCGCGCTGGATTGCGGGCGCGAAGCGGAGGCGGCGGATCTCTTCCTGCGTGCCCACGACGCGCCGCGGGCTGCCCAGGTGATGCGGGCGATGGGCCGCGAGGCCGAGGCCCAGGGTGCGCTCGCCGAATACCACCGGGATCGGGGGGAAGACGCCGAAGCGGCGGCGGCGTTTGCGGCCGCAGGCGAACCCATGGCCGCCGGCGACCTCTACCGCTCGCTGGAGCGATTCGACGAAGCCGGGGAGTGCTACGAGAAGCAGGGAGAATACGCCCAGGCCGCCGAGATGTTCGCGAGCGCGGGACAACGCGAGCGCGCTGGAGAAAGCTACGAACGCGCCGGCGCGCATGCCGAGGCCGCGGAATGTTGGGCGCTCGTCGGCGACGAGGAGCGCGAAGCGGATTGCCTGGTCAAGGCGGGCGCCTATTTGCGTGCGGGCTCTCTGCACCGGGCGGCCGGGCGCGACGACGCGGCGATTGCCGCGCTCCAGCAGCTTGGACCCGAAGATTCCGATTTCACCCGGGCTGCTGCGGTCCTCGGTGAAATCTTTCGGGATCGGAGCCAGTACTCCCTCGCCTTGAAGCAGTTGGCCCGCGCGCTCGGGGATGCGCCGCTGGATCGTGACACCGTCGAGGCGTTCTTCAGCCTGGCTGCGGTCCACGAGGCCCTGGAGCAGCCAGCGGAAGCCCTCGAGATCTTCGAGCGGATCCGTGCCTTCGACTACAACTATCCCGACGTCGAGGCCCGCCTGGCTGCGTGCAAGGAGCGGGTCGCAGCACAGACGGCGCAAGAAGAAGCGCGACGGACGCCGCTCTCCGGTTCCCAGCAGCAGGGCCGCTATCGCATCGTCGGAAAGCTCGGGCGGGGCGGCATGGGCATCGTGTACAAGGCGAAGGACACCGTGCTCGATCGCGTGGTGGCGTTCAAGGTTCTGCCCAATGCGCTGAACGAAAACCCCAAGGCCCTCAAGAACTTCTTGCGGGAGGCGAAGAGCGCGGCGCAACTCAACCATCCGAATATCGTGACCGTCTACGACGCCGGTGAGCAGGACGGGGTGTACTACATCGCGATGGAGTACGTGGATGGGAGCACCTTGAAGGAGGTCGTGAAGGCCCGGGGAAGGATCTCGACCCGCGGCGCGGTTCACGTTCTCGCGCAGATGTGCGAGGCGCTTGCTTTTGCCCACGAGAAGAAGATCGTCCACCGGGACATCAAGACCGCCAACACGATGTGGACGCGGGACCGGAAGGCCAAGATCATGGACTTCGGGCTGGCCAAGGTCATCGAGGAGGTGCGCAACCACACCACCGTCGTTTCCGGAACGCCGTATTACATGAGCCCGGAACAGACGCTGGGCAAGAACGTCGATCACCGCACGGATCTCTATTCCCTGGGCGTGACGCTCTTCGAGCTGGTGACGGGGAACCTGCCCTTTCGAGAGGGCAACCTCCCGTATCACCACGTTCACACACCGCCTCCCGATCCGCGGGAACTCAACCCCGAGGTTCCGCCGGCGCTCCAGCGCATCATCCTGCGCTGTCTCGAGAAGGACCCCGCCGACCGTTATGCGAGCGCGCGGGAGATCCTGGAGGAGTTGCGGGGCCCGACGAAGTCCTGAGGGTTGCCCCGGGGGCTTGTCGGAAGACGTGGCTTCGCTACCCCATAGGCGCCGCCGGCTGTCATCGGCGGGGGTCTGGGGGGTGCCGGGTGCGGATGCAGCAGACCATCGCGGAAAAAGTGTCCTGCACGGGGGTCGGCCTCCACAGCGGGGCGCCGGTCGAACTCACCCTGCTTCCGGCCCGTGCCGATTCCGGCGTCGTGATCGTTCGTCGGGAGGGGAGCGCGAGCACCGAAATTCCTGCGACCATCGGAGCGGTCGTTCGCTCGCGGCGCGCGACCACCCTCGGTCACGGGCAGCAGGCCGTGGGGACGGTGGAGCACCTGCTTGCGGCCCTGTACGGATTGGGGGTCGACAACGTGCGCATCGTGGTCGATGGCCCGGAGTTCCCGGTCATGGACGGGAGCGCGGCTTCCTTTGTCTATCTCTTGCGCTCTGCCGGTCTGTTCACCCAGCCGGCGGCGCGCCGGGTGGTGCGGGTGACCCGACCGATCGAAGTGCGCGAGGGAGACCGGTGGATCCGGGCCGAACCCTCCGCTGACTTCCGCGTCTCCTACGGAATCGATTTCGACCACCCGGCGATCGGCCGTCAACGCCTCGAACTGCAGGGGCGGGACCCCGCGCGATTCGAGCGGGAGATCGCAAGCGCGCGCACTTTCGGGTTCCTCGCCGATGTAGAGGCACTGTGGGCCGCGGGTCTCGCGAAGGGCGGCTCCCCGCAGAACACCGTGCTCCTGGACGCGGACACCGTCGTCAACGGGGACGGCCTGCGGTGGCCGGACGAGTTCGTACGCCACAAGGTGCTCGATCTGTACGGGGACCTGGCGCTGCTCGGTATGCCGCTCGCGGCCCACGTTCGGGTCGAGCGCGGGGGTCACGCGCTCCACCTGGCCCTGGTCTCTGCCATCTTGGCAGCTCCCGACCGATGGCGGCTCCAGGGCGGCGGGACTCGCATCCAGGGTGCGATGGAGTCCGCGGCGCGTGCGTTCCAGGCGCGCTAGGCGCGCCGCCCGTCCGCAGAGGCCGCTTCCGCACCGAGAGCCGAGATCCAACTGCGCACGGCGCGCCCCACGAGGGCGCACGCCTCGGGGCACGCCGCGACGCGCGCGTTGAAGTCTCTCGCTCCGTCCCCGTGCACTGCCTCGCCCTGGGTCGAGTCGGCGAGGATCGCTTCGAGCGCCGTCTGGAGGTCTCCGCCCAGCCGGTCGACGGCCCGGGCAGCGGCCAGGGCGCGAAGCTCCCGCTGCCACCGATCGAAGTCGTAGGCGAAGATCGCTGTGAGGTCGGTATCCGCGAGGGTGCGTCGCAAGCGGCGCTTTGCCCGGCGCCCGATCGCTCCGGCGAGCGCGTTCAGTGTTGCGGCGGGCGCCCGGGCCGACGCGGGCGACAGTGCGAGTGTCGCGACGCAGCAGACCAGGCTCCTCAGGTCGGAAGCGGGCAGGGGAAGCAGGCCGGGTGCGGTGAGTTCTCCCTCGATGGCCAGGGCGGTGCTGCGGAAACGCGTGACTCGTTCCCCGTCATCCTCGGGCGTCGGCAACTTCGTGGGAGCCCGGAGAGCTCGGCCGATCTCGCGGGACACCAGGGCGACGGCACGCCGGAGCGCCTCGCCCAGCGGCTCATGGAGGCGGGCGTCCGGGGCGATGGGGAAGCCCAGCCTGTCGGTTCCGGTGCCGGGTGCAGGGGAAACGGGCGCACCGAGCGCCATGAGCAGGGCGCAGCCCGTTTCGATCCCGGCCGCATGGCCGAGCGCCCGCGCGAGTTCGAGGGTCCGGACCAGTACGTCGGGTCGCGCGGGTTCCCGTTCGAGGATGCCGGCGTAGAGCGCGAGCGCATCGCGCCGGGTTTCGGCTTTGTGCGCCAGCAAGTCAGCGAGCCGTAGTGAAAGTTCCGCGTGCTCGGGCGCGAGTTCCAAGGCCCGCCGGTAGGCCCGTGCCGCCCCCATCGGGTCTTCCAGCGGTCCCGCCAACAGGCCCCCCAACTGCTCGAGGGCGCAGACGAGGTCCACGGGATCGGCTCGGTCGGCGTTGCGGGCGAAGTGGTCGAGGGCTTCCGCCGCTCCGCGCCAGTCGCCTGCGGCACGGAGGAGTCGCGCGCTGGCCGCCACGGCCTCGAAGCAGTTCGGGTCGATCCGGGAGGCGCTTCGGAAGGCCTCGGTGGCCGACCGAGGATCCCCGGTGGCTTCGAGCGCATGCGCGCGTCGGCGTTCCAGGGCGCCCCGGTCGCAGCCGTCCATGTTCGCGGCGCCCAAGCCGGCTTCCGCCGCAGCGAGTGCCTCGGCGTGGCGCCCGTGCTTCGACAAGACTTCTGCCAGTCGCTGCCAGGCCCGGGCCTGGCCGGGATCCGCCTGGAGTGCGGCCCGGAAGTGTGCTTCGGCCGGCGCATCCCGATCGCCCGCGTCGAGTTCCCACTCCCCGGCACGCAGGAGCAAGGGGCTTCTCGTTCCGGCCGATTGCTGCGCCGCCCAGCGCTCCAGCGCGGCTACACCCGCGTCCACGCGGCCCGCGCTCTCGTGGAGCGAGAGACAGAGTCGGTGTGCCGCTTCGAGTGCCGGGTCCTGGGCGAGCGCCTCTTCGCAGCGTTCGAGAGCGGCCTCGGGTTGGCCGGTCTCCGCCAGGCAGTTCCCGAGCAGCGCCAGGAGGCGCGGCGATGCGTGGTCCGACTGCGCGATTTGCTTGGCTAGTCGTTCTCGCGCCCGCTCGGGTTCGCCGAGCTGGAGGCAGCACTCCCCAGCGCCTGCGAGGGCTTCGAGACAGTCCGGGTCGGCGGCCAGGGCCCGCTCGAAGAAGTCGACGGCGCGGTCGTCTCTGCCGCGGGCTCGGGCGGCCTGTGCGCCCGCCAGGGCGATGTCTCGAACCGCCGCGGGTTCGGGCGGGTCCGCGTCGCCTGACGACAAGGCGCGCGCTGCGGCGGTTTCGGCCTCGCGCCATTGCTCCGCCTGGAGTGCGGTTCGGGCGAGTTCGGATTGCACCGCCCATGCCCCTGGGTCGGACGCGGCCGCCTGCCGCAGCAGGGCCAGGGCTTCGCTGCACGGGTTCAGGGCGGCCGCGCGGCACCAGGCCTCGGCCGCTTCCGGACCGGGTGTCGTCTCGGCGGCGTGGCGCCAGGCTTCTGCTGCCTCTGAACGGTCCCCCGCGGCCTCGTGCAGTCGCGCGGCGAATCGCCACGCGCGCGGGTTGCCGGTTTCCAAGGTCAGGGCCTGGGCAACGCGGTCGCGAGCGCGGTCGGTGAACCCGAGCGCTTCCCAGCTTTCCGCCAGTCGCAGGTGATCGGCGGGCTCCGCCGGGGACCCGGGCGCGTCGCACCAATTCGAGAAGACTTCTGCGAACGTCTCGAGGTCCCCCGACGCGATGGAATACTCGGCGGTTTCTCGTTGTCTCTCGAGGGGAAGCGGCGCGATGTCGGCGGCCTTTTGGAAGGCCCGGACTGCCCGGTCCATGTCCTCGAGGTGGTCGCGGGCGATATCGCCCGTGCGCAGCCACACGGCGAATCGCCGCTCCGCATCCCGGTGGCCCAGCGTGGCGACCTCGCTTTCGTACAAGTCGCTGGCTCCCTGCCAGTCTTCCATGGCTTCGAGCAGGCGTTGCAGCGAGCGGAGAGACTCCAGGTCTTCGGGGCAGGCTTCGATGGCCGCCGCGTAGGCGAGACTTGCCTGGGTCGTCGAGCCGAGCCGGCGCCACTGGACGTCGCCGCGCTCGCGGAGCAGCGCGGCCCGGCGCTCGGTCGCGGAGGCTTCGAGGGTCTCGAGTTCGGCATCGAGGGTCGCGACGACCTCGTCCCAGCGACCCAGTTGTTCCGCGCAGCCCCGCAGGGCGGTGAGCGCCGCGTGCGCCTGGGGTTCGAATTCGAGTGCACGACGGTAGGCGTCGGCGGCGGCGCCGGTTGCCGACAACCGTTGCTCGCGGACTCGTCCCAACTTCAGCCACGCTTCCGCGTCGCCGCCCGTGCGTTCGAGACGGATCGCCAGGCGTCGCTCGAGTTCGACGCTGTTTCCCGTGTCGCCGAGAGCCTCGAGGAGTTCGGCTTCCCGGGCGTCGTTCGGTGCCGCGCCGGGGGGCGATGCGTCGACCAGGGCGCGAAGGTGTGGCAGGGCGGCCTCGGGACGTGCGGCCCGGTGATAACCCTCGGCGAGTTCCCCGCGCAGCGCGCCGCGCCGTTCGTCGAACACGGCGCCGCCTCCCGCGAGGGAAGCGAGTTCTGCCTCGGCGCAGCGTGCCCAGGCTTCCGGAGGGCCGGCGTCGCGCAGGGCATCGCCGAGCAGGCGGAGCAGGTCCCGGCGCAGGGCGTCCTTCGGGGGCGTCTCCGCAACCGCCTGGAGCAGCAAGGCGGCGGCGCTCCGGGACTCCCCGAGGCGGTCGGCGTAGAGCTGGGCGGCTTCGACGAGAAGCGGGATTCGCGCTTCGCCGGTTGCCCGTGCGGCGCGGGCCTGGAGGGTTTCTCCCCGCTCGCGATGCCGGTCGCTGTTGGCGTAGAGCCGGTCGAGGGCACAGAGGATTTCGGGGTCGTCGGGGAAGAGCTGCCGCGCTTTCTCCAGGGATCGGGCGGCGCGGCCGGGGTAACCGAGTTCGTGCTCGAGGAGGCGGGCGCATTCGCACCAGAGGTCGCGGCGTTTCGCGGCGTCGGTCGTGCGCTCCGCCAGGGATTCGAGAGCGTGCAGCCGGGAGCGGTGGCGTCCGTTTGCGCCGTGGGCCGCGGCGATGCGTTCGAGCACGTCGAGACGACCGGGCGCTGCCTGCCGGAGCCGTTCGAGCCAGGGGAGGGCATCGGCCGGCGAGAGTTCGCGCCAGGCGACCTCGGCTCCCGCTTCGAGATGCGCGAGCCGTTCCTCGCCCGTGGTGAGTCGTGCTTCCGCAAGCCGACAGGCGAGTGCGTCTCGCCAGTCCTGCTGGGAGGCTCGCAGGTCGCGCAGGGCTGCCCAGACGGTGGCGCGGCTCGGGTCGATTTCGAGGCAACCGCGGAAGTCCTCGCCCGCGAGCTGCGCCTGGTCCGACTGTGCGGCCCGGAGCCGTCCGCGCCGCTCGAGGAGGTCGGCGCGAAAACTCGTCGCCAGCGGCCGGGCCAGGGCGATGTCCAGGAGTTCTCCGGCGACCGCGCTGCGCGCCAGCTGCTCCGCGAGGTCGAGTCCTGCCGCGAGGGCTTTCGGGTGGCCGGGGTCGAGCCACACCACGCGCCGGAACTCCGCAAGCGCCTTGTCGGGCTGGCCCAGCTGGTCTCGCCGCAGGGCCGCGAGTTCGAGGCGTACCGGGATTTCGTCGGGTCCGTTGAGCCGGGCGAGCTGGATTTCCAGGAGATCGGCGAGCGATACGGTGTCCCCGAGCGTGCGGCAGACGGCGCGCAGCGCGGCTTCGGTAGCGACGTCCCCGGGGCGGGCCTCCAGCGCGCTTCGGTACGCATCCGAGGCTCCACGCAGATCACCGCGTTCCCGCAGGGTGTCTCCGAGGCGCTTCAGCCACGTTGCGCGTTCGGGGCCGGCCGGACCGGCTTTCGCAGCGTTCGCGCACAGGGCGGCGAGGTCGCTGCTGTATCCCGCGCGGCGATAGAGGGTGGCCAGTGGTTCGGCGACGACCGCGAGGACCCCCACTTCGCCGAGGCCGGGTTCGAGCACCGCGATGGCGCCGTCGGTGTCCTCCAGATCGTTGGCACGGATTGCGGCAATCCGGAGCCGCAAGGATGTCCGCTGCGCGGTCCAGGGCTCGGCGTCGTTGAGCGGCTGGGCAGCGAGCGCCTCCAGTTGCCGTTCGAGCAAACGGACCACCTTGTGGGGGTGTCCCTCTTCCTCCCAGCGCGCAATCAGGAATTCATGGGCTGCGGCGTTGTCCGGATCCAGTGTGATCAGCCGCTCGTAGTGGCGCCGGGCCCGTTCGGGATCTCCGAGCGCGCTCGTGCAGAGTGCGGCGATACGACTCGAAAGTGAGCGCTCCTGTTCGGGGTCGTCTCCGTTCGCCAGCGCTGCTTCGAGGACCCGCACGAGATCCGCGGGGCGATGCGCGGCTTCGTAGATTCGGGCCAGGACCTGCCAGAGGTCGACGCGTTCCGGCATGAGTCGGGCGGCCGCTTCGAAGTGTTGGGCGGCGGTTTCGGGGTCCTGTCCTTGCTCTAGTGAGAACGCCCCCAGCTTCTCGTGTAGGGCGACGGCTTCGGGGCCGGGTCCGGCATCGAGCCATGCTTGCCAGTGCGCGCACAGGGCTTCCCGGTCGTTTGTGCGCTCCAGGAGCGTTTCGAGTCGCTCGGCGGCGTCGCGTCGGACCGCGCTGCTCTCGGCTTCTCGAAAGAGCCGGTCCAGGATTTCCACCGCTTCGCGGTTGCGGCCGAGTTCTTCACCGAGGATCTCGGCGCGCTCGACGTCGAGGAGGTCGCGAGCAGCAGAGTTGGAGAGGCGTCCAGCCTGGGCCGCCAGGAAGTCGACGAGGCCCGGAAGGTCGCGTGCCGCTCGGAGGGCCCGCTCCAGGCCGACGCGCGCGTCATCCTCCTCCGGCGCTGCTTCCAGGAGCTGACGATAGGTGGCGGCGGCTGCATCGGGGTCGTCGAGGTGATCGAGGAGGGTTTCTGCGCGGCGCCGAAGGAGCGCCGGACGCGCCGCGGCCCCTGCCGTTTCCAGGCGGCGGGCCAGGTGCTTCGCGAGTTCTTCGTACCGCGCCGTGCGCTCGAGCAGGGACTCCAATCGCGTATGCGCGTCGGCCGGGGGCGACGGGCTGTCGACCAGGCGCGCGAGCAGATCGGCAGCGCCGGCTGGATCGCCCAGGGACTCTTCGAGCAGCCGTGCGAGCGCATCGCGCACCGCCGTGCGGCGCGGCTCGGTGCAGTGCTCGGCCAGGTCGCGGTAGGCGGTGGCGAGCGTTTCGGGCGTGCCGGCGTGGCACAACGAGGCAACGAGAGCCTCGTGAAGGTGTACGTCGTCCGGCGCGGCTTCGATCGCCCGGCGGTAGGCGTCGCTGGCGCGATCGAGGCGCCCGTGTGCGGCGTGGTGGTCGCCGAGTCTGCGCCGGTTGGCGGCCTGATCCTTGCGTGTGAGGAGGGGGTCCATCCGTTCGAGCGCGGCGACGAGTTCGCCATCCCGATCGAGGTGATCGTGGAGTTCTGCGGCGAACCGGAGCGCGGCGAGCGGTTCGGGCGCCGAGGCAGCCCAGCGGTCCACCCAGGTGAGCGCTTCTCCGAGGTTTCCCCGCGCGCCTTCAACGCGGGCGATCTCCCGAACCAGTTCGCCCAGGCGCGCGGGGTCGTCGGTTGCGGCGGCTTCGGTGCAGCGCGCCGCGAGCCAGGTGTCCGGCTCGCCGGCGAACGCGGGGGGCCGGGCAGTGTCGGCGGTCTGCTCGGGGCGGATGCAGCGGGCCGCGGCCCGTGCCGCGTAGTCGGCCAGGCGAGCGTCTCCTGGCATCACGTCGAGCGCCCGTTCGAACTGGACCAGGGCCTGCTCCGCATCGCCGAGCGCGTCGAGCCAGGTTTCTCCCGCGAGGGCAAGCAGCCGGCCTCGTTCGGCCGGGTTCGTCTCCAGTGCGATTTCCGCGTCGAGGATCTGGAGCAGGCTCTCCCACTGCTCGCGCTGGAGCGCGTCGTCCCGCAGGTCTGCCAGCGCCGGCCGGAAGGTCGGGTCGATGTCGAGGGATGCGCGCCACGCGGCGCGTGCCTTTTCGGGGACAGCGCGGCGCTCGGCGTGGATCCGGCCGAGGCGGTGGAGGAGTATCGCGCGCTCGGCGGCGGGGTCTGTGGGGTCCAGCGCGTCGATGCGGCGCTCGTAGAGCGTAACCAGCTCGTCCCAGTGCCCGGCGACGAACGCGGTCTCCTCGAGGGCTTCGAAGGCACGGCGGTCAGTCGGGTCCCGATCGAAGCGTTCGCGATGCGTCGAGTGCTTGGGCGGCAAGGCTCCCCGGGGCGGGGACGTAGCCAGGTCCCCAGGCCACTCATCGACGTGGCGGGGCCCGGGCTTGACCGGATTGCCATGCAGAAGGTCTTTGTTTTCCAGTTGGTTGCGGACGAATTCGAAAGCTTCTTCTGCAGGTAGCTTTCCCCCCAGTTGCCGCACCCCGCCACGCGGCACGCCGGGGGCGAAGTGGTACGTTCGGGCCCGCCGTGGACTCCACTCGAACTGCGCCCATCCGAGCCGAGGCCGAGGTGCTCGAGAACCGTTGCGACGGCGGGGTGAAGCATCGCCTGCGGCTGCGGGTGCCGGGCTGGCCTGGTTTCGGACCCGGCCAGTTCGTGATGCTTTCGCCGGGCGCGATCGGTGCGGTTCCGCGAACAGACCCCTTGCTGCCGCGACCGATGGCCGTCTATGCCGACGAGCCCGAGTCCGGCGGCGTCGAAGTGCTTTACAAGCGCGAGGGGCGCGGTACCGCACTGCTGGCCGAGGCCGGGGTGGCCGAGCGGATCCGGTTGGTGGGTCCGCTGGGCCGCGGTTTCGAGGACCCCCCGGCCGGCGCACCCGTGGTCATCGTCGCGGGCGGCACGGGGGTGGCTTCGGTCTACGCACTGGCTCGGCAACTCGCGGCCAAGTGCGAGGTTTCGGTCCTGCTGGGTGCGCGGAGCGCGGACGATCTGCTCGGACTGGAAGACTTCGCGGCGTTGGATGTCGCACTGCAGGTCGCGACGGAGGACGGCACCCGCGGTACCCGCGGGCGCGTCACGGTGCTTCTCGAGGAGGCGCTCTCGCGTGCGTCCGGGTCCCACGTCTACACCTGCGGCCCGACCCTCATGATGCAGCGCTGTGCGGAACTCGCGGCGGCGCGCGGGGTCTCCTGCGTTGCGTCGCTCGAGAACCACATGGCCTGCGGCTTTGGCGTATGTCTCGGCTGTGCGGCTCCCCTGGTGGCGGGAGGCATGGCACTCGTCTGCTGCGAGGGACCCGTCTTCGATGCGTCGCGGGTCGACTGGGCAGGACTGCCGTGACGGTGGACACCGCGGTCGACCTCGGGGGGATTGCCCTGCGCAATCCGGTGCTCACGGCCTCGGGAACGTTCGGCTACGGCACGGAGTTTGCGCCGTTCCTGGACCTGTCGCGCATCGGCGGTTTCGTCTCGAAGAGTCTGACCCTCGCGCCCCGGGTCGGCAACGCGCCGCCGCGCATCGCCGAGGCACCTTCCGGGATGCTCAACGCAATCAGCCTGGAGAACGTGGGAGTCGAGGCCTTCCTGGCGGAGAAGCTTCCGGAAATTCCGGAGGACGTCGTCGTCATCGCCAGCGTTTTCGAGACCGAGATCGGGCGCTACGCCGAGGTGTGTCGGAAACTCTCCGGCGCGGCGCGTGTTGCGGGCATCGAGATCAACGCCTCCTGCCCCCACGTCAAGAGTGGCGGCATCGAGTTCGGCCAGGACCCGGCCGTGCTTGCCGAGTTGGTGCGAACGGTGCGGGAGGCCACGACCCGTCCGCTGGTCGTCAAGCTTTCTCCCAATGTCACCAGCGTTGCCGAGATGGCGCGGGTGTGCGAAGGGGAAGGTGCGGACGCGCTTTCGCTGATCAACTCGGTCCAGGCGTTGGACGTAGACGTGGAAAGCCGGCGCCCCGTGCTCTCGAATGGACTCGGGGGGCTGTCGGGGCCCGCGATCCGACCGATTGCGCTCCGGATGGTCTGGCAGGTGGCCCAGGCGGTTTCCCTGCCGATCTGTGGGATCGGCGGCATCGACACCGCCGAGGACGCGCTCAAATTCCTGCTGTGCGGCGCGACTGCGGTCCAGGTCGGCACCCGCAACTACCTGGAGCCAGCCGCTGCGGGGGAGGTTGCGGCCGGTCTGGCCGCCTGGGCCGAGGCGCGTGGCGTGGCGAGTCTGCGGGAACTCGTGGGGGCGCTCGAGCCGCCCGGAGGCTGACGGATCGCGCCGGGTGCTCCCCCGGCCCACGCGTTGCCTTTTGGGAGCATTTCAGTTAGTTTACGCGGGCTTAGAAGGGGTCTCGCAGATCGTATGCCGACCGTACCGGAGGGACGCCGGGGCGGTTTGGAACTGGGTGTACGAGCGTGGGGCGCCGCCGACGCGATTACTGGGTCTTGTGGTGAAGAAGTGGGCTTGTCGTCCGCTTCTTTTTTTTGGGAGTGCGGAACCGAACGATGTACGGCGACATTCCGGAAGATCTGCGCGGGTTGGTCGAACCCGTGGTCCAGGAAGCGGGTCTGGAACTCGTCGATCTCGTCCTGACGCGTGGCCGCTCGCCTTGGCTGTTGCGGATCACGATCGACACGTGCCTGGGAGACGGGCGGGTGGCGGTCGACCGCTGCGCCGCGGTCTCGCGGGAGGTGGGCACCTTGCTCGATGCCGCCGACGCGGTGCCGTCCCGGTACCGACTCGAAGTGTCGTCCCCCGGTCTCGATCGGACCCTGGCGCGGGAGAAGGACTTCACTGCAGCCTGCGGGTCCGAGGTTCGTGTCGAGACGCGACGCCCCTTGGCGGGTCGTCGTCGCTTCCGGGGACGACTCGTGGCTTTCGACGGCGAGGTGGCGCGGCTCCGGGTCGACGGTGACGAGGTCGGTATTCCGTTCGATGCGGTGGCCAAGGCGAACGTTGTCTATGAAATCACCGGAGCGGACTTCTCCAGCTCCGGCTCGCGAGTAAACGAGGCAGGGTAAGGGCATGTTCGGTCTAAAACGAGAGATTGAGCAGATCGCCAAGGACAAGGGCATCGCCAAGGGCGAAATCATCCGAGCCGTCGAAGAGGCGATGAAGCAGGCGGCACGACGGGACCGGGGCACGGATTCCGAGATCGAAGCGCGATACAACGACGAAATCGGAGAGATCGAGCTCTTCGAATTTCGCGAGGTGGTCGAGACGCTCTCGGACGATATGACCCAGGTCCTCGTCTCGGATGCGAAAGAGTTCGATCCGGATGCCGAGATCGGCGACGAGATCGGGGTCAAGCTCGACACCAAGGGGTTCGGGAGAATCCTGGCCCAGACGGCCAAGCAGGTGATCATCCAGCTGATCCGTGAGGCCGAGCGCGACAACGTGTTCGAGGAATACAAGGACCGCTCGGCGGAGATCGTCAACGGGATCGTCCGGCGCTTCGAGAAGGGCGCGATCATCGTCGACCTGGGGCGTGCCGAAGCGGTGCTTCCGCTCCGAGAGCAGGTGCCGCGGGAGAACTATCGCCCGGGGGACCGATTGCGCGCGTACGTCATCGACGTCAACAAGAACGCCAAGGGTTCCCAGATCGTGCTTTCGAGGACGTGCATCGAGATGCTGACGAAGCTCTTCGAGCAGGAAGTTCCCGAGATGTACGAGGGCATCGTCACGATTCAAGCCGCGGCCCGAGAGCCGGGGGCGCGTTCGAAGATCGCCGTGGCGTCTCGCGACTCGGACGTCGACCCCGTGGGTGCCTGCGTCGGCATGAAGGGCAGCCGCGTCCAGGCCGTGGTGCAGGAGTTGCGCGGGGAACGGATCGACATCGTGCCCTGGAGTCCGGATCCCGCGCGCTACGTATGCTCGGCGCTTTCCCCCGCCCAGGTCTCCAAGGTCATCATCGATGACGGAGCCCAGTCGATGGACGTGATCGTTCCCGATGATCAGCTGTCCCTGGCGATCGGACGCAAGGGCCAGAACGTGCGCCTTGCCGTGCAGCTGACGGGCTGGAAGATCGACATGAAGAGCGAGTCGAAGCTCCGTGAGCTGGCGCAGTGGCTTTCGGAGGCGGTTTCGGTGGTGGAGGGCTGTGGCGACGCCGATGCGGAACTGCTCTTGCAGCAGGGCATTACCTCCCTGGACGACCTCGCGGCCTGTGCTTCCGACCTGTTGACGGCCTTCCCCGGCATCGACGAGGCAGGAGCCGGGCTCATCAAGGAAAAGGCGGCCGAGCTGGCCGAGCGCAAGCGCGTGGAGGACGAAGCGCGCGAAAAGGCCGAGGCCGAAGCGGCGGCCCAGGCAGCGGCGGAAGAGGCGGCGGCCGCGGCAGCAGTTGCGGAGGCGGCTGCTGCGGAGACGGCCAGTGCCGAGGGCTCCGATGATACGGCGGTGGCTGGAGAAGCGGACGCGGCCGACTCCGGAGAGGCGGATTCCGCAGCGGACGCGGCTGGCTCCGGAGAGGCGGATTCCGCAGCGGACGAACCGGGCGTCGTCGAAGAAGCGTCGAAGGCCTAGCAGCGGCTCGTAGAAGGCAGGGCGGTGGCGAAAATCAGGGCATACAAGCTGGCGGAAGAGCTCGGGATCGACCGGGCGGAGTTCGTCGAAAAGGCGGCGACCCTGGGCTTTGAGCTCAAGAGCGCCATGGCCTCGATCGGCGAAGAAGACGCCGAGGCGCTCCGCAAGAAGCTCGGCGCTCCCAAGCCGAAGCTCGACGTTACGGAAAAGCGGGTCGAGGGTGGCGGCGGTGCGATTATCCGCCGCCGTAAGAAGCGGGTTGCCGAGCCGGAGACCCCGGCGGAAACCGAAACCGCAGCCACACCCGAACCCGCGGCGGAAGTCGCGCCCGAAGTGCCGGCGGAACCCGAGACGGTGGTCGCGGTGGAGGCAGAGGGCCAGTCCGTGGCGGATCCGGAACCGCCCGCCGAAGCGGCTTCCGCGTCCGATCCCGAGCCCCAGGAGCCGGCCGACTCCCCGCCGGCCAGCGGCGTGGAACGCCCGGCGGCGGCGGCGGCGGCGGCTCCGGCCGGTCGAGCGGCCCGTGCGGACGCGGACAGCGCGGGGCCGGGGCGCGCCGGTGGACGCAAGCAGTTCCGCGAAGTCGTGAACCTGCGCGAGCAGGAACGGTTGGCGCGCCAGGCGACCAGCCGCGCACCGGTGCGCCGGCAGGTCACGATGGAACCGCGCTCGGTGGCCTCGCCCCGTCGCAAGCGGCGCGATACCCCCGCAACCCAGCGTCCGACCGCAACGGCGGCCCCGAAAGAGGAGAAGCGCATCCTCCGGATCGAGGGCAGCGTCTCGGTCGGCGAACTCGCGCGCATGCTGGGCCAAAAGGCGCCCTTGGTGCAGAGCAAGTTGATGGCCCTGGGGACCCTGGTCTCGATCAACCAGGCCATCGATGCCGACACGGCCCGCAGTGTCGCCTCCGAGTTCGGCTGGGATGTCCAGGACGTGGGGTTCCGCGAGGACGCCTTCATCGACGACCCGGTGCAGGACGCGGGCGATGCCGGAGAGAGTTCGCCGCGGCCGCCCGTCGTCACCGTGATGGGACACGTCGACCACGGAAAAACCTCTCTCCTCGATGCGATTCGCAGGACCAAGGTCGTGGAGGGCGAGGCCGGCGGGATCACCCAGCACATCGGCGCCTACCAGGTTTCGGTCGGAGAGCAGCGCATTACCTTCATCGACACGCCCGGTCACGCGGCGTTCACCGACATGCGGGCGCGGGGCGCCCAGGTCACCGACCTGGTGATCCTGGTCGTGGCCGCGACCGAGGGCGCCATGCCGCAGACCGTGGAGGCCATCGACCACGCGAAGGCGGCAGGGGTTCCGATCGTGGTGGCGGTCAACAAGTGCGACCTGCCGGGCGCGAACCCGTCCCAGACGCGACAACGGTTGATGGAGCACGAGCTCGTCCCCGAGGAATTCGGTGGGGACACGCTCTGTGTGGACGTTTCCGCCACCAAGGGCACCGGGCTGGACCAGCTCCTCGAGTCGCTCGCGCTCCAGGCGGAACTGCTCGAACTCCAGTCCGCGCCCTCACGCCGCGCGTCGGGGGTGGTGCTCGAAGCGCGTCTCGACAAGGGGAGGGGCCCCGTTGCCACGGTGCTCGTTCAGGATGGAACCCTGGCCCGGGGCGACGTGATCGTCGTGGGCACGTACTCGGGCAGGGTGCGCGCACTGGAGGACGAAGACGGCAAGCGCATTCAGTCTGCCCCGCCGTCCAGTCCCGTACAGGTGATCGGATTGTCCGGCGTCCCGGAAGCCGGTCAAAAGCTCAACGCGGTGGAGAACGAGCGAGTCGCCAAGGACATCGTGGACCACCGGACTTCGGAGCAGCGGGAGAAGCCCAGCGAGGGTCCCGTGCCCCGCAGCCTGGACGAGATCTTTGCTGCGGCCGAGGGCGGCGGGGTCAAGGACCTGGCCGTCGTGGTCAAGGGCGACGTTCACGGGTCGGTGGAGGCCCTGCGGGACGCCCTGCTCAAGCTGTCGACCGAGGAAGTCAAGGTCGACGTCATCCACTCGGGAGTCGGCGCCGTCACCGAAACGGACGTCAGGCTGGCCCGGGCCAGCGGCGCCATCGTGGTGGCCTTCCACGTGCGGCCGGAACCTGCCGCGCGTCGTGCGGCCGAGAGCCAGGGGGTCGAGATCCGCGCCTACCAGGTGATCTACGAAGTCACCGAGGACGTCCAGAAGGCGATGGTGGGCCTGCTGCCCAAGATCACGAGCGAGGAGTTCCTCGGGCGGGCGGAAGTCCGGAAGACGTTCAACGTGCCGCGAATGGGAACGGTTGCGGGTTGTTACATCACCGAGGGACAGATTCGCCGGAACGCGAATGTCCGCCTGTTGCGCGACGGTGTCCAGGTATACGAGGGAAGGCTGTCCTCGCTCAAGCGGTTCAAGGACGACGTTCGCGAGGTGCAGAACGGCTTCGAATGCGGCATGGGAATCGATGGCTACAACGACGTGAAGGTGGGTGACGTGATCGAGGCCTTCGTGATCGAGGAGAAGCCCGCAACGCTCTGATGATCGTCGGAGCTGCCGCCCTCGAATTGCACGTGCATGGGTCGCGTTCCCTGAAACAGAAGCGCGGCGTCGTGCGATCCATCTCGCAGCGCTTGCGCAATCGTTTCAACATCTCGGTCGCGGAGGTCGGCGGGCAGGACACCTGGCAGCGGGCGGTGCTGGGCCTGACGGCCGCTGGCGCGGAGGCGCCTGTCGTCCGCCGGGTCCTGGAGCAGGCGCTGGAATATGCGGAGGGACTCCACCTGGCAGAGGTGACGTTTTCGGACGTGGAAATTCTCGAACTGCCCTGGCAGGAGGACGGCGACGAGGCCCAGGAAGACGAGGATTCCGGGGAGGCTTCCACGTGACCCGGCGAACCGAGCGGGTGGCGGAGTTGCTCCGCGGTGAACTTTCCCAGGCGCTGCGCCGCGATGTTTCCGATCCGCGGCTGGGGCTCGTGACGCTCACCCGGATCGATCTCGCGCCGGATTTCTCCCAGGCTCTGGTCTTCTGGAGCACGCTGGGGGATGAAGCGGCGCGTGACGAGGTACAGGCCGGCCTGGATGCCGCCGCGTCGTATCTTCGCGGGCGGCTGGCCCCCCGCCTTTCCCTGAAACGGATGCCCCGGTTAAGCTTCCGCTTTGACGCGTCGCTCGCCGGGGGGGACGCCACACTCGACCTGCTGCGGGAGATCGCCGATGAGCCGGAGAGGTAGGCGCGGACGGAAGGAACGGCCCGGACCGGCCGGCTTCCTCGTGGTGGACAAGCCCGCGGGCTGCACGTCCCACGACATGGTGGACGCGGCACGGCGTTGGCTGGGCACACGGCGCGTGGGTCATCTCGGGACGCTCGATCCGCTCGCCACCGGCGTTCTGCCCCTTGCCGTGAGGGAGGCGACCAAGCTGGTGCCCTTTGTTGCCGGGGGCACCAAGAGCTACGAGGGGACGATCCGTCTGGGCAGCGAAACCGACACGATGGATGCGGACGGCGCGGTAGTACGGCGCCACACGGGCGAGCTTCCCGACGAAGCGGCCGTTCGCGAGGGCCTTGCCAGGTTCTTGGGCGAGATCGAGCAGATTCCGCCGATGTACAGCGCGGTGAAGAAGGACGGGGTTCCCCTGTACCGGTTGGCACGCAAGGGCGAGGAGGTGCAGCGGGATCCGAAGCGCGTGCGGATCGACCGCATCGAGCTCTTGAAGTACGCGCCGCCGGATGCCGAGATCGCGGTGGACTGCTCGGCTGGGACCTATGTGCGGGCGCTGGCGGCCGCCCTGGGAGAACGTCTCGGATGTGGTGCCCATCTCGCGGGTCTGCGGCGGACGCGGAGTGGCCCGTTCGGCGTGGAGCAATCCGTGGCGGCGCAAGTGCTCGACCGCGAGGCGGCCGAGGGGTCCCTGGACGCGCGGCTCGTGCCGCCCGTCAACGCCCTGGGCTTGCCCGTCGTCCGCCTCTCGGGAGAGGCGGCACAGCGGGTGCGGCACGGTGGCGACGTTGAGGCGCCGGACCCGGCGCTAGTCCTCGGATCGAAGCTTGTGGCCCTGGCCCCTGGTGGGGAACTGGTCGCCGTGCTGGAGACCGTCCCGGGCCGGCGTCTGCACCCGCTCCGGGTGCTGTCGGCCAGCCCCTAGGGGGGCTCGCTTGCCCCGCGGGCACAGCTATGCCACCCTCGGCCGCCAATCGCGGGGGGTTGCAACGTCCTCCGTCCCCCCTAACGGGCGATAGGAGAGTTTTTGATTTCCAGGGCAGTAAAGGCTGAAACCGTCGGGTCATTCGGCCGAAACGAGACGGACACGGGGTCTTCCGAGGTCCAGATCGCGCTGCTCACGAGGCGAATCGAGGAACTCTCCGAGCACTTCAAAGTGCACAAGAACGATCATCACTCGCGTCGCGGTCTGCTGGATCTCGTGAGCCAGCGCCGTCGACTGCTGAACTACCTGCGGAGGACAGGTCCCGACCGCTACCAGGCGCTGATTGGGCGCCTGGGGCTGCGTCGCTAAGACCCGGCCGGCTTTTCCCTACGTCGCC
Organism: Myxococcota bacterium; assembly: GCA_036336695.1. Taxonomy (GTDB): domain Bacteria; phylum Myxococcota_A; class UBA9160; order UBA9160; family SMWR01. The sequence continues at coordinate 21,194 of JAYZFQ010000124.1, read as the reverse complement.
GGCGGGACCCGCGGCGCTACAAACCAGCTCGGCGCCGATCGCGGCGTCTTGGGATGCGGAAGTCAGCCATTTGCGAAGCACGCGCTTCGCGCATCGCTGATTCCGCATTCCATCGCTCCTCGATCTCCATTCCATTGAAGCCGAGCTACAACGCACCGGCGAGTTGCGACCGAACGGTTGCGCGCCGGGCAGGAGATCGATTTTTCATGGCATCTTATTGGTTCGAACCTTCCACGGTCTCGCTCGAGGTCGGCGGAAGAACAATGACCCTCGAGACAGGCCGCCTCGCGAAACAAGCGGCGGGCGCTGTACTCGTCAGCTACGGCGAGACGGTCGTTCTCGTCACCGCCGCCCGGGCCAAGCCCCGTCCCGGCATCGACTTCTTCCCCCTCGTCGTGGATTTCGTCGAGAAGACGTCCGCGGCGGGAAAGATTCCCGGGGGGTTCTTCAAGCGCGAGGGGCGGCTCTCGGACCGGGAAGTCCTGGCGTCGCGCTTTATCGACCGGGCGATCCGGCCCTTGTTCCCCGATGGTTACCGGGACGAAACCCAGGTCATCGCGACGGTGCTCTCGGTGGACGCGGAGATTTCGCCGGACATTCCCGGGTTCATCGGTGCTTCGACAGCGCTGACGATTTCGGAGATGCCGTTCCTGGGCCCGATCGCTGCGGTTCGCGTGGCGCGTGTCGGCGGCGAACTCCTGGTGAACCCCACCCCGGAAGCGGTGGGGGAGAGCGATCTCGACCTCGTCGTCGCCGGGAGCCGCAATGCGCTCGTCATGGTCGAAGGAGCGGCCAAGGAAGCCAGCGAAGAGGACATCCTCGGTGCCCTCAAGTTTGCGCACGGCAACATCGTGCCGATCATCGACGTACAGGAAGAGCTTCGCGCCCAGGTGGGCAAACCGAAGCTCGAGGTGGCCGAGCCCGAGGACCGCTCGGCCCTCGCGGGCCAGGTCCGGGAAAAGGCCGAGGCGCGCCTGTCCGAGGCCGTTTCGATCCAGACCAAGGCCGAGCGGTACCAGGCGATTGCCGAGGTCGAGGGTGAGGTGCACGACGGGTTCGTCGCCGCCTACCGGGGCGAAAGCTTTGACGCGCAAACCCTCGACGACATCGAGGCGCGAAGAGATGGGCTGTCGAAGCTCAGCGGCAACGTGAAGGACGTTCTCCACGACCTCCGCTCGGAGCTGATGCGCAAGCGCATCCTCGATGACGGAGTCCGGATCGACGGGCGGGCGACGACCGATATCCGACAGATCGCGTGCGAAGTGCGCTGCGTGCCTCGCCCGCACGGTGTCGGGCTGTTTACGCGCGGCGAGACGCAAGGCCTGGTCTTCACGACGCTCGGTGGCCAGGGGGATGCCCAGACGATCGATTCCCTGACCGAGCGCACCAACAAGAGCTTCTACCTGCACTACAACTTCCCGCCGTTCTCGGTCGGCGAAGCGCGCATGCTGCGCGGGCCCGGGCGCCGCGAGGTGGGCCACGGCAACCTGGCAGAGCGTGCCATCGCGGCCGTTCTGCCCGACCCCGAGGATTTTCCGTACACGATTCGCATCGTGTCCGAAATCCTCGAGTCGAACGGCTCGTCGTCCATGGCCTCGGTGTGCGGCGCTTCGCTTTCCCTGATGGATGCCGGTGTGCCGATCAAGGCGCCGGTTGCGGGAATCGCGATGGGACTCATCGAAGAAGGCGACCGGGTGGCGATCCTGTCGGACATCCTCGGCGACGAGGATCACCTGGGCGACATGGACTTCAAGGTGGCGGGGACGTCGGAAGGCATCACCGCGTTGCAGATGGACATCAAGATCCGCAGCGTCGACTGGAAGGTGATGGAGGACGCGCTCGCCCAGGCGCGCGCGGGCCGCATCCACATCCTCGATTGCATGGCCCGGGAAACCGCGTCGGAACTCGAGGGCTTCCAGGCGCGACCGGAACTCTCGCGCTACGCGCCGCGAGTGGAGGTCCTGTTCATCAAGCCCGACCGCATCCGCGACGTGATCGGACCGGGGGGCAAGGTGATCCGTGCCATCCAGGAGACGACACAGACCAAGATCGATATCGAGGACTCCGGGCAGGTGACGATCTTCTCCCCGGATGGGGACGCGTTGCAGCGTGCCCAGCAGATGGTGGAAGAACTCACCCAGGAAGCCGAACTCGACCGCGTCTATCTCGGAAAGGTGAAACGGATCACCGACTTCGGTGCCGTCGTCGAGATCTTCCCCGGCACGGATGGCCTGATTCACATCAGCCATCTGGCCGAGGGCCGGGTCGAGCGGGTCGAGGATGTGGTCTCGGAGGGTGACGAGGTGCTTGCGAAGTGCATCGACATCGATCCGACCGGCCGGGTTCGACTGTCCCGCAAGGAGGCCCTGGCCGAAGCGGCCAACGCCGGCGACTGACCCGAAGGGAGAAAACCGCTGTCCCCCGCGCTCCGAGTTCCCATCGCGCGTCGTCCTGGGACTGAGGACCTGCCGCTGCCCGCACGGGCCACGGCGGGGGCGGCGGGCTTCGACCTGTATGCGGCGATCGAAGCCGACCAGAGTTTGGCGCCCGGGGAGCGGACGCTCGTTCCGACAGGCATTTCGATCGCGGTGCCGCCGGGGTACGAGGCCCAGGTGCGTCCCCGCAGCGGGTTGGCTCTTCGCCACGGTGTCGTGCTTCCCAACGCGCCGGGTACGGTAGACTCCGATTATCGCGGCGAGGTGAAGGTCATCCTGCTCAATGCCGGTTCTGCGCCCTTCACGGTGCGACGCGGTGACCGCATCGCCCAACTGGTCTTTGCGCCGGTCGTGATTCCGGAATGGGAAGAGCGCGCAGGCCTGGAGCCGACCCGCCGGGGCGCCGGTGGCTTCGGGCACACGGGTGTCGGACGCGCGCCCGGTCCGGGGCCTGGAGGAGGTGAAGCCTGAGCGAGTCCACACCGGATCCCACGGGTAACGGAGCGGCGCCGCGTCACCCGCGAGCGCCGGACCCGGTGCCGCCGCCCCGCGCCCAGCGCAGCGATCTCCCGATGCGTCTGCTCACCGCCGCGGTGCTGATCCCCGCGGTGATTGCGCTCATCGTACAAGGCGGACTCGTGTACCTCGGGGCGATCATCGTGATCGTGTTGCTCGGTCAGCGCGAGTTCTACCGGTTGATCGAGGACAAGGGCGCGAACCCGATCGCTGTCTACGGCATGGCGGCCGGCGCAGCGCTCCCGGTGGTCGCCTACCTCGGGAACGAATATTCGGCGACGTTGATCCTCACGGCGACGCTTCTCGCCGTGATGGTGCGCGCCGTGGGCCGGGCCCAGGTTGCCCAGGCCCTGGTGAGCGTCTCGGGCACGTTTTTCGGCGTGTGCTACGTCGGCTGGCTTCTCTCCCACGCCATCGTGTTGCGCAACTTCGACCACGCGGCGAGTGCGCGCTTCGGTTCCGAGGCAGTTGCCGCACTCGGCATCGTTCCCGAGTCGGGTATTTTCTTCATGCTATTCGCCCTGACCTGCGTCGTGCTCTGCGATGCCGGCGCCTACTTTGCAGGCCATGCCTGGGGGCGGCGAAAGTTCGCGCCGAAGATCAGTCCATCCAAGACTGTCGAGGGCGCCCTGGGGGGCGTGGTGGCCGGGACCGCTGGCGGCGTGGTGACAAAGCTCATCTTCGACTTCTTCTGGCCCGAGATGTCCCGTGCGCTCCCGTGGGTGGCGGCCGTCCCCATGGCCGTCGTCGTTTCGGTCGCCGGAATGGTGGGTGACCTGGTGGAGTCCCTGCTCAAGCGGGATGCCCAGACCAAGGACACGGGCCACCTGTTGCCGGGGATGGGCGGGGTGCTCGACCGCATCGATTCGCCCTTGCTCGGGATCCCCATCATGTACTACATGCTGCTGTTGACAGTCTTCCTGGGGATCAACGGAAAATGATCGAACGCTACACGCGACCGGAGATCGCCGAGATCTGGTCCGACGAGGGCCGCTATCGGCGTTGGCTTGCCGTTGAGCTGGCGGTTTGCGAGGTGCTGGCCGAGCGGGGTGACATACCCGCAGAGGCTGTCAAGAATATCCGCGCGAAGGCCGGTTTCGACGTGGCGCGCATCGCGGAAATCGAGGCTGAAGTCCGGCACGACGTGATTGCCTTTCTCACCAATGTGGCCGAGCACGTCGGTCCGGACTCTCGCTGGGTCCATTTCGGGATGACGTCGAGCGACGTGTTGGACACTGCGCTCGCGCTCCAGGTCCGGGACGCCGGCGAGCAGTTGCGGGAGGGCGTGGCACGGTTGGCAGAGACGTTGCGCCGGCGAGCCCTGGAGTTCCGGCATACGATCTGCATCGGGCGCACGCACGGCGTTCACGCCGAGCCGACGACCTTCGGTCTGAAGCTTCTCGTCTTCCACGCGGAAATGGTCCGCAATGCGGCGCGTCTCGATGCGGCTTTGTCCGAAGCCTGCGTCGGAAAGATCTCCGGCGCGGTCGGGACCTTTGCCCATCTTCCGCCGGAAGTCGAGGAGGCTGTCTGTGCGCGGCTCGGGCTCGGGTTCGAGACGGCGGCAACCCAGGTGGTGCAGCGGGATCGCCATGCCCATCTCGTGAGTGTTCTCGCGCTCGTCGCCTCCAGTCTGGACAAGATCGCCGTCGAATTGCGCCACCTGGCGCGTACGGAAGTCCGGGAGGTCGAGGAGGAGTTCGGCAAGGGCCAGAAGGGCTCTTCGGCCATGCCGCACAAGCGGAACCCGTGGCGTCTCGAGAACGTGTCGGGTCTCGCGCGGGTGGTGCGCGGGCACGCCGTGGCAGCGCTCGAGAACATGGCGCTGTGGCACGAGCGAGACATCAGCAACTCTTCGGTGGAGCGCATGATCCTTCCGGACGCTACGGCGACCGTCGACTTCATGCTTGCCCGCCTCACCGGCCTGGTGGACACGCTCGTCGTGCGCCCGGAGCGGATGCGGGAGAATCTCGAGTTGACGCGCGGGCTCGCGTTCAGTGGAACGCTCTTGCTCGCTCTGGCGGGAAAGGGCGTATCCCGGGAGGACGCGTACCGGATGGTCCAAGGCCACGCGATGGAGACCTGGGATCACGGCGGCGACTTCCGAGATCGCATTCTCGGAGACCCCGAGATTACGGGTCTTCTCTCCAAGGAAGAGATCGACCGGGCGTTCAGTCTCGAGGCTGCGCTTCGGCACGTGGACTCAATCTTCGACCGCACACTGGAGGACCCGTCGTGAAGGCACTGGTGCATGTCACCCTCAAACCCGAGGTGCTCGATCCCCAGGGCAAGGCGATCCAGAAGGCGAGCGCACAGCTCGGCTACGACGTCGTTCACGGGGTGCGCCAGGGAAAGCTCTTCGAGATCGAACTCGATGCGACGGATGAAGCGGGGGCGCGACGCCTGCTCGATGAGCTTTGCGAGAAGCTGCTGGCGAACCCGGTCATCGAAGATCACCGCGTGGTGAGCGTCGAGCCCTAGCTTGGCGGAGCCCTGGTACGCCGAGGGTCTCCGGTTTGCGTGCACCCGTTGCGGGAACTGTTGCCAGGGTTCCGGAACGGTACGAGTGAGCGATGCCGAGATCTCCCGTCTGGCGCGGCGTCTCGCCCTGTCGGAAGCCGACTTCCGGGGGCTGTACACGCGCCCGCTCCGAGGCGGCGCAGTGAGTCTCCGCGATCGTCGGGGTGGGGCGTGCACGTTCTACGATGCCGCCTCCGGGTGCCGGGTGTACGAAGATCGGCCCCGGCAGTGCCGCACCTGGCCGTTCTGGCGCGGGGTCGTGCACTCCGAGGAGCGCTGGTCCGAGGAAGCCCGCCAGTGTCCGGGAATGAACCGCGGCCCGCTCCACTCGGCGGCTGCCATCACGCGTTCCGCGGCGGCGGATGGCACCTCACGAGAGGGCGCCTCCTAGCCGCGCCTCCGCTCGCGGTAGTGCCGAACGAGCTCCAGGGTCGAGGAGTCGTGTTCTCTGCTAGCGGCTGCGTCCCCAGAAGACAGTTCCGGCAGGATCCGGGCGGCGAGTTGCTTGCCGAGCTCGACTCCCCACTGGTCGAAGGAGTTCACGCGCCAGAGGGTCCCCTGGACGAAGACCTTGTGCTCGTAGAGGGCCAGCAGGGCCCCCAGGCTCTGCGGTGTGAGGCGGTCGGCGAGGAGTGTGTTGCTGGGCCGGTTTCCCGGGAAGCTGCGGTGGGAAACGAGCGATTCCGGGATTCCTTCGGCACGGACTTCGTCCGGAGTGCGCCCGAAAGCCAGCGCCTCGCTCTGGGCAAAAAGATTCGCCATGAGCAGGTCGTGATGGTTCCCGATGGGGTGCAGGTCCTGGCAGAAACCGATGAAGTCGCAGGGCACGAGCCGCGTTCCCTGGTGGAGGAGTTGGAAGAAGGCATGCTGGCCGTTGGTTCCGGCTTCACCCCAGACGACAGGACTGGTCTTCCAGTCGACGGGGTGGCCGTCCAGATCGACCGACTTTCCGTTGCTCTCCATTTCGAGCTGCTGCAGGTAGGCCGGAAGGCGCGCGAGGTATTGGTCGTAGGGAACGATGGCGTGGCTCTCGGCGCCGAGGAAGTTCGTGTACCACACCCCGAGCAATCCGAGGAGCACCGGGAGGTTCTTGTCGAGCGAAGCCGTGCGGAAGTGTTCGTCCATGGCCCGGAACCCGTCCAGCATCGCGACGAAGTTCTCCGGTCCCACGGAAAGCATGACCGAGAGCCCCACCGCCGAGCCCAGGGAGTAGCGGCCGCCCACCCAGTCCCAGAAGCCGAAGGTGTTCTCCGCGGCGATGCCGAACTCCGCCACTGCTTCCGCGTGGGTCGACACGGCGACGAAGTGTCGCGGTACCGCTGCGTCGGTCCCCAGGCCATCGGTGATCCACGCGCGCGCGGTATGCGCATTGGTCAGGGTTTCCTGGGTCGTGAATGTCTTCGAGCACACGATGAACAGCGTTTCCGCCGGATCGAGTTCGCGTGTCGTCTCGGCGAAATCCGTGCTGTCCACGTTCGAGACGAACCGGACCTTGAGATTCCGGTCCGAATAGGCGCGCAGCGCCTCGGTGGCGAGTGCGGGTCCCAGATCCGAACCCCCGATGCCGAGGTTCACCACGTTGCGAATGGGTCGGCCGGAATGCCCCAGCCAACGCCCTTCGCGTACCTGGCGACAGAAGTCGGCCATGCGATCGAGTACCGCGTGCACCTCCGGGACGACGTCGACCCCATCGACTTCGAGCGAAGCGTCCCGGCCCATCCGGAGGGCGACATGCAGGGCAGGGCGGTTCTCGGTGGGATTGATGCGCTCGCCGCGGAACATGGCCTCCATGCGCCGCGGCAGACCCGCCTCGCCGGCCAGGTCGAGGAGAAGCCCGATTGTCTCGCTCGAGATCCGGTTCTTGGCGTAGTCGAGGCGCCACCCCGCCCCCTCGGCGGCGAGGGTCTTGCCGCGATCGGGTTCCCCGGCGAAGAGTTCGCGCAGCGTGCGCGACCCGAGGGTCTCCGCGTGCCGCTCGAGCCGCTTCCAGGGCTCGGAACGGGTGGGGGGCGGCACGTGGTCCGTCTCAGATCCCCAGGTTCCTGCGGATCCGCTCGCTCGGGGGGGACACGTCGGGTTTGAATTCGGAGCCGCTGATTTGTTCGTAGGCCTCGATGTAGCGGCGGGCCGCTTCGCACCGCACCGCGATCGTCAACTCCGGTGCCGGACCCTCTCCCCGCCACCCCTGTTCGATGCACCAACGCCGGACGTATTCCTTGTCCAGCGCCTCGGGGTCGCGACCGCTGGCGAGCGCGCGGGTGTACCCGTCCTTGTACCAGTACCGGGAGGAGTCGGGCGTGTGGATTTCGTCGATGACGACGATCCGGTCGTCGTCGTCGAGAGCGAGTTCGTACTTGGTGTCGACCAGGATGAGCCCTCGGCTCTCGGCGTAGCGTTGCCCCTCGGCAAAGAGTTTGCCGCAGAGAGCGGCGGCTTCGTCGTAGCGGGCCTCGGTGATGTCGCCGTTGGCGATGAGTTCCTCTCGGGAGGTGAGCTCGTCATGGGAGCCCTTGGGCGCCTTGGTCGTCGGTGTCAGCAGCGGGGCCGGCAGGGGTTCGTGCTTGGTGAGGCCATCGGGCAGCTGGTGACCGCAGTACGTTCGTTGTCCGCTGTCGTAGGCCGTCCAGATCGAGGTGGGACTCGATCCCGTGAGGTAGCCGCGGTAGACGAATTCGACCGGCAGGGGTCGGCACTCGCGGACGATGGAGACGTTCGGGTCGGGAACGTCGATCAGGTGGTTGGGCGCGATGTCGGAAGTGCGGTGGAACCAGAAGGCGGCGATCTGGTTCAGGACCTGCCCCTTGAAGGGAAGGGTCCCCACGATCACGTCGAAACAGCTCACCCGGTCGGAGACCACGATGAAACGACGTTTGTCGCTGCTGATGTAGCAGTCCCGGACCTTGCCCTCTTCACGCTCTCCGAGGGCCGCGAGATCGGTCGCCTGGAGCGTGCGCGCGCACTGTTCCTCGAGAAGTTTCGGATCCATCCCCACGATTCACCCCCTCTTGTCCGTAGCTTTGGTCGACCGTCCCGCAACGCGACGGTCGTGCGGCCCTGTTGCCTGTAGCTGTCGGTATACCGCTCCGCCGGTAGGCGCGGCAAGGGCTTCCGCTCAGCTTTCCTGGGCCGCCTGGCGCGTGGCCCCCGTCGGGCGGGGCTTCGGTGCGACCCCGTGCCCGACTTGGTAGACTCGCCCCGTTCCCAGACAGGTTCACAGCGCCCCTGAGGAGCCACCCCATCCTCGCGGGAGCGGTGTTGGGAGAGGTCGCCCCGCTTGCTGGCCGTGGTGCAGTTTCCTGGATCCAACGACGATCGCGACATGCGGTTTGCGTTCAAGTCCGTCCTCGGGGCAGAGGCCCGCTTGGTCTGGCACAAGGACGCGGAATTGCCCGGTGGAACGCGCGCCGTCCTCTGCCCGGGCGGTTTCTCCTATGGGGATTATCTCCGCGCCGGCGCGATGGCGAACCACTCGCCGGTGATGGCGGCGGTCAAGCGCTTTGCCGAGGCCGGCGGACCCGTGTTGGGTGTATGCAACGGTTTCCAGGTGCTCTGCGAGGCGGGCCTGTTGCCGGGTGCATTGATGCGAAACCACGCGCTCCACTTCGTGTGCGATTTCCCGTACCTGCGCGTCGAACAAGCGGTGGCGCCGTTTGCGTCTCGGGCGCGCCCGGGTCAGGTGTTGCGCCTGCCGATCAAGCACGGGGAGGGGGCCTATGTGGCCGACCCGGCGCTCCTGGCCGAACTGGAGCGCGATGGCCGGGTCGTGCTCCGCTACTGCGACGCCGCGGGCGTCGTCAACGATGCCGCGAATCCCAACGGATCGGTCGGCAACATCGCGGGTGTCCGGAACGCGCGCGGAAACGTCATGGGGTTGATGCCGCACCCGGAGCACGCGGTCGAGGCGGGCATCGGGGGGACGGACGGTGTCGTCCTGCTCGGTTCGCTGGCCGATGCCGTCGCCGCGGGCTGGTCCGCATGAGTACCGATCCCCCGGTCGACCTCGCTCTCGCTTTCGAGCACGGCCTCACCGAGGGGGAGTGGGACGACATCGTCGCGATTCTGGGGCGCACGCCGAGTTTTCCCGAGCTGGGCATCTTCTCCGTGATGTGGGCCGAGCACTGTTCCTACAAGTCGAGCAAGGTCTACCTGAAGCGCCTGCCGACCGAGGGACCGCGGGTCATCGAGGGTCCCGGAGAAAACGCGGGGGTGGTGTCGATCGGGGACGGCCTTGCCGTCGTGTTCAAGATCGAGAGTCACAACCACCCCTCCTTCATCGAGCCCAAGCAGGGGGCGGGCACGGGTGTGGGCGGCATCCTCCGAGACGTGTTCACGATGGGCGCGCGTCCGATCGCGTCGCTCGATTCTCTGCGCTTCGGCCCCCTGGAGGATCCGAAGCACCGTTATCTGTTGCAGGGCGTGGTGGATGGCATCGGCGGCTACGGAAACCCGGTCGGTGTAGCGACGGTGGGCGGAGAGACCTGGTTCCACGAGTGCTACCGGGGCAACATCCTGGTGAACGCCTTCAACCTGGGGCTCGTCGAGGAGCAGGGGGTCTTCCGCGCGCGCGCCAGCGGTGTGGGAAACCCGGTCATCTACGCGGGGAGCAAGACGGGACGGGACGGGATCCACGGCGCGAGCCTGCTCGCCTCTGCGGAGTTCGACGAGGGGAGCGAGGCGAAGCGGCCGACGGTGCAGGTCGGCGACCCGTTCACCGAGAAATGCCTGATCGAGGCGTGCCTGGAGTTGATGAAGACCGACGCGGTGGTCGGAATCCAGGACATGGGTGCGGCGGGGCTGACCTGCTCGTCCTTCGAGATGGCCGGCGCGGCCGGCAACGGGATCGATCTCGATCTCGACCGTGTCCCGCAGCGCGAGTCCGGTATGACGCCGTACGAGCTGCTGCTGTCGGAAAGCCAGGAACGGATGCTGCTGGTGGCTCGCGCGGGAGAAGAGGACCGGGTATTCGAGATTTTCCGGCGCTGGGATCTCGATGCGGCGGTTGTCGGAACGGTCACGAGCAGCGGGCGAATGAAGGTGCGCTGGCACGGCGAGACCGTGGTCGACATTCCCGTGGCTCCGGTTGCGCAGAGCTCGCCGGAACTCGAACGTCCGGTGAGCGAGCCCGTCGCCTTGCGCGAACGCCAGAAGCTCGACCTGGCTGCGGTACCCCCGGAGGACGACCTGGGTGGTGCGCTGGAAGCCCTGCTCGATGCGCCCAACCTGGCTTCGAAAGCCTGGGTCTGGCGCCAGTACGATCAGCTGGTGCAGGGCGGCACCATCGCGGGTCCGGGCGGCGATGCGGCGCTGGTCCGGATCACGCGGGAAGACGGCACCCCGACCCGCAAGGCCGTGGCCCTCGCCGTCGACTGCAACCCGCGCTGGTGCTCACTCGACCCCTACGTCGGCGCTCAGGCAGCCGTTGCGGAAGCGGCGCGCAACGTGGCGTGTACCGGCGCGACACCGCTCGCCCTCACCAACTGTCTGAATTTTGGCAACCCGGAGAAACCGGAGATCATGTGGGAATTCGCCGAGGCGACGCGTGGTCTCGGCGATGCGGCACGGGTGTTCGAGACGCCGGTGGTCTCGGGCAACGTTTCCTTCTACAACGAGACTTCCGGCCGGGCGATCTACCCCACGCCGACGATCGCAATGGTCGGGCTGCTCGAAGACTGGGAGCGCCACGCGGTTTCCCATTTCACGGCGGCGAATCTGGCCGTGGTGCTCCTGGGAGAGACTCGGGAAGAACTGGGCGGGAGCGAGTGGCTGGCGCTGCGGCGCGAACGCGAGGCGGGGTGTCCGCCCGCGGTGGATCTCGACCATGAGCGGTGCCTGCACGCGCTACTCGCAGAAGGCGTTGGCGCCGGGCATGTTCTCACCGCGCACGACGTCGCGGACGGGGGGCTCGCCGTGGCGTTGGCCGAGTGTGCCATGACCGGACCCGAACGGATCGGTGCAGAGATTGCGCTGGCGGACCGCCTGCGACCCGATGCGCTGCTCTTTGGCGAGTCGACGGGACGTGTGATCGTGGCAACCGACGCGGCGCACGAGGTGCTGGCGCTCGCGAAGCGCCACGGGGTTCCGGCCCGCGAGATCGGGGTCACCGGCGGCGCGCGTCTGGTGATCGGGCCGGCGGCGGGGGCGTCCTGGATCGATACCGCGGTCGAACGGCTGCACCGGGCGTGGTCCGACGCCCTGCCGCGGCGCCTGGCCGCCGCCGGAGGGGGTCACTGATGCGCCCGGATCCGTACCAGGACTTGTTGCGCGAACGCGAACGCGATCGATTCCACGATGAGTGTGGCGTGTTCGGAGTCCACGGGCACACCGAGGCCGCCAACATCACGTACCTGGGACTCTATGCCCTCCAGCACCGAGGGCAGGAGAGTTGCGGGATCGTTTCCTCCACTGGCCGCGAGCACTACGTGCACCGGGCGATGGGGCTCGTTGCGGATGTGTTCAGTCAGAAGACCCTCGACAAGCTTCCGGGACGTCATGCCATCGGTCACGTTCGGTATTCGACCGCCGGAGCGAGCCAGCTGCGCAATGCCCAGCCCTTTTGCGCCACCACCGACGCCGGTCCCGTCGCGATCGCGCACAACGGGAACCTGGTCAACGCAGGGGCGATCCGTCGGGAACTCGAAGGGCGTGGTGCGATCTTCAGCACGACCGCCGACAGCGAAGTGATCGTGCAGCTGTTGGCGCGCTCCCGAGAGCAGAGCCTGGAGGAGCGGTTGATCGACGCGTTGTCCCGGGTAAAGGGCGCGTTCAGCCTCGTGATGATGACACCCGATGCCATGATCGCGACACGGGATCCGCATGGTTTCCGGCCACTCTCTCTGGGGCGTCTGGACGGTGCCTGGGTGGCGGCCAGTGAGACCTGCGCGCTGGACCTGATTGGCGCGACCTTCGAGCGGGACCTGGATCCTGGGGAGGTGGTCGTCGTCCGCCGGGGCAGGCTGCGCACACTCCGGCCGTTCACGCCGGCTCCGCGCGAGCGCTTCTGCATCTTCGAGTACATCTATTTCGCGCGCCCCGATTCGAATCTCAATCGCTCGAACGTGTACAGCTTTCGCAAGGAACTGGGACGCGCGCTTGCGCGCGAGCACCCGGTCGATGCGGATCTCGTGGTCCCGGTGCTCGATTCCGGGAATACAGCAGCTCTGGGATACGCCGAGGAGTCCGGAATCCCGTACGAGCAGGCGATGATCCGCAATCACTACGTGCGGCGGACGTTTATCGAGCCTGCCCAGTCGATTCGGCACTTCGGGGTCAAGGTGAAGCACAACGCCGTCCAGGGTGTTCTCGCGGGCAAGCGGGTCGTCCTGGTCGACGATTCCATCGTGCGGGGGACCACGCTCACCAAACTCGTGACGATGCTGCGCAGTGCCGGCGCCCGGGAAGTGCACGTCCGGGTATCGTCACCGCCGACGATCGGTCCCTGCTACTACGGAATCGATACGCCGACCCGGGAGGAGCTGATTGCCGCGGCTCACTCGCAGGACGAGATTCGCACCATGATCGGCTCCGATAGCCTGGGTTACCTCTCGCTCGAGGGTTTGCGCGGCACTGCCGAGAGCTTGAAGCACGGTTTCTGCGACGGCTGCTTCTCGGACGAGTACCCCGTTGCGGTGGACGACGAGGCGGTCACCCCCCAGCTTTCTCTCTTTCGCGAAGTGGAGGAAGACTCCGCGCCGTGACGGCCCCGCCGATGGGAATGTTGACTCGGGAGGACCTCGAGCGGGAAATCGGTCAGGGGAGCATCGACACGGTGGTGACGGCGCTCCCCGACATGTACGGGCGATTGGTCGGGAAACGCATCCACGGGCGTTTCTTCGCGGACGAGGTGCTCGCCCACGGAATGCACGTGTGCGACTACCTGCTCGCGTGCGACATGGAGATGGACCCGACGCCGGGCTACGGCTTCACGAGTTGGGAGACGGGTTACGGCGATCTCCACGCCGTTCCGGATCTCACGACGCTGCGACGTGCGGCTTGGCTCGAGCGAACGGCACTCGTCCTCTGCGACAGCCTGGATACCTCGACCGGCTTTCCCGTGGCCGTCGCGCCGCGGCAGTTGCTCCAAGCGCAGCTCGCCCGTGCCGCCGAGCAGAACCTCTACCCGTTCATGGGGAGCGAACTGGAATTCTTCCTGTTCCGGGAGGACTATCGCTCGGCGCGCGACAAGGGGTACCGCGAACTCGCCAGCACCCAGGACTACATCGAGGACTACCACGTTCTCTCCAGCACCTTCGCCGAGCCCGTGATCGGCGAGATCCGCCGGTGCGTGGACGCGTCTGGCATCCCCGTCGAGTTCAGCAAGGGCGAGTGGGGCCCGGGCCAGCACGAGATCAACCTGCGGTATGCGCCTGCGCTCGAGATGGCGGACCGGCACGTCATCTACAAGCTGGCCGCCAAGGAGATCGCTGCGGCTTCCGGCGGGTCGCTGACCTTCATGGCGAAGTGGGATGAAGACCTGGCGGGCAGTTCGCTTCACGTACACGTGAGTCTCGCGGACGGCGAGGGCGCTCCGGTGTTCCCCGGCGCCCTGCCGCTCGATGGCGTCTCGGCCACGGCGTCCGACACCTTTCGCTGGTTCCTCGGCGGGCTGCTCGCATACCTGCGGGAGTTCACCCTGTTTTTGGCGCCCAACCCGAATTCCTACAAGCGCTACCGCCCCGGAACCTTCGCGCCCACGGGGATCGCCTGGAGCTGGGACAACCGGACGGCGGGCTTCCGGATCGTCGGCTCCGGAGCCTCCCTGCGCATCGAGTGTCGGGTGCCCGGTGCCGATGCAAACCCCTACCTGGTCTACGCAGCCCTGCTGGCTGCCGGCTTGGCGGGCCTCGAAGAGCGCGTCGAGCCCGGCCCCGCTTTCCAGGGCGATGTGTACGGGGCGGAAGGCCTGCCCCAGGTGCCCCGCAGCATGGCCGAGGCGATCGCTGTGTTCGACGCCAGTCTCTTGGCCAGAAAGGCCTTTGGGACCGATGTGGTGGACCACTACCTGCACTTTGCCCGGGCCGAGCTGGCCGCGGTCGAAGCCCGGGTGACCGACGTAGAGCGGTCCCGCTACTTCGAACGCATCTGAGCGACCCGGCGGCGCTCTCGCATCCGGGAGTCACGGGGGGGGCGCTTCCGGCCGATAGGAGGGAGGGGGCCGATCCCCGGGTGGAGGTGCCGTGGCGGAGGTTCGCCGCAGGTTGACGGTTTGCTTCGAGGACGCCGAGGCGTTTCGGCAGGAGTACGCCGCGAACCTGGTCAAGGGCGGAGTTTTCATCGCGACCACCGGCGACATTCCGCTGCGCGAGCGGGTTTGCGTAGAACTCGTCCTGCCGTTCTGCGGCCAGTCGCGAACCCTCGATGGAGAGGTCGTCCACCGCGTGACCCGGGAACTCGCCGACCTCGGTGCGCCGGCGGGCGTCGCCGTGCAGTTCGAGGGCAGCCCGTCTTCCCTGCGTGGGCGGCTCGAGGCGCTGCGCCAAGCAGCCGGAGCCCCGGAAACCCGACCCCACGACCCGGGGCGGCGCCGGTCGCGCCGCACGTCGGCGCGAATTCCGGCTCGCCTCGAAGCCGCTGTGGGGGCGATCGCCGGCCACACCCACGACCTGAGCCAGACGGGAGCCCTGATCTCGGTCGGCGACCGGGAGGTGGCGGTCGGCGAGCATGTTCGCGCCGTTCTCGTGAACCCGGAATCCGGAGACTCGCTGCGCGTGGGGGGCGTCGCGGTCCGCGAGGTCCGGAGCGAGGGCGCTGTGTCTGCCGTTGCAATCGAGTTCGAGCCCGGCGAAGGGGAAGAGCCCGCGCTGCGCCATTTCGTGGAGGCCGTCCAGGCTGCCGAGCACGCCCGCCGGATCGGGGGGATCACGGGGGACCTGGCTGAACTCGGCGTGGGAAACCTGCTCCAGATGTTTGCCACCGGATCCGAAGCCGGCACGCTCACCCTGCGCCAGGGAGAGCGGGAGGGAGTGGTCGGCTTCGAGGCCGGCTGGCTCCGCTTCGCGCGGGCGGGACCGGTTTCGGGCATGAAGGCGTTGATTCGTCTGCTCGCCTGGACCGAAGGCAGCTTCGAATTTTACGGCCAGCTCGACCCGGTCGAAGCAATGGCCGAGCCGAAACGGATCGAGGCGGCGCTGCTCGAAGGGCTCGCGCTCGTAGACGAGGACCGCCACGCGGGTGCGCTTGCGGTCGATTCTCGGGTAAAGCTGCGCATCGCGGACGAGGCAGGTGCTGCAGCGGAAGAACTCGGCAAGACCGAGGCCGCGGTGATCGACCTCGCAAGAGAAGGGACGACGGTCGAGCGGATGGTGGCCGTGCTCCCGGAACCCGACCCGCTGGTCCGCCGCGCCATCGCGGATCTCCTGGATCGCGGCGTGATCGCGGTGTGATAGCCTGATCCACCGTGCCGGGACGACTCGACGGTCGGAGTGCCTTCATCACCGGTGGGGCGAGCGGGATCGGCCGTGAGGCTGCGCTCCTCTTCGGTGCCGAGGGGGCACACGTCGTCATCGCCGACGTGGCCGACGCCGACGGCGCGGCGGTGGTTGCCGAGATCGAAGCGGCCGGGGGCGCAGCCGCCTACGTGCACACCGACGTCTCCCAGAGCGCCTCGGTCTCTGGCGCGATCGCCGAGGCCGAGCGTCTTGCGGGCGGGTTGAACGTTCTCTTCAACAACGCCGGCATCTTTCCGGGTGCCGACGGGTCGCCCGTCGCTACGGACGAGGCGGTCTGGGAACGGGTGCTGCAGGTGAACCTCACCGGGGTCTTCCTGTGCTGCAAGTACGGCATTCCGGCGCTCCTGCGGGCGGGCGGCGGCGCCATCGTCAATACCGCGTCCTTCGTGGCCGTCATGGGGGCAGCGACGTCCCAGATCGCGTACACGGCGAGCAAGGGCGGCGTGCTCGCGATGACCCGGGAGATCGCCATCGAGTACGCCCGCCAGGGGATCCGCGCCAATGCGCTGTGCCCCGGCCCCGTGGATACACCGCTGCTCCAGGAACTGCTGTCGGAACCCGCGGCGCGCTCGCGGCGGATGACCCACGTCCCGATGGGGCGCCTTGCCCAGGCCAGCGAGGTCGCGCGAGCGGCGCTCTACCTGGCTTCCGACGATTCGTCCTATGTGAACGGGACCACCTTCCTGGTGGATGGTGGGATTACGTCCGCCTACGTGACACCCGAGTAGGGGCCTCGCCGGGTTCTGCCTCGGGCGCGTTGCGGCGCAGTTGGGTGTCCCGGAGGAAGCGCTCGTCGTCGTGTTTCGGGTGGTCCACCGTGTAGTGGAGGCCACGACTTTCCTTGCGCTGCTCGGCGCTGCGGATGACGAGGCGCGCCACGGTGGCCAGGTTGCGCAACTCCACGAGTCCGGGCGTGAGCTTGAAATTCCAGTAGTACTCGGAAATTTCCTCGCGGAGTAGTTCGATGCGTCGCCGCGCCCGTGCAAGTCGTTTATCGCTGCGTACGATGCCGACGTAGTTCCACATGAAGCGGCGTATCTCGTCCCAGTTCTGGGTGATTACGACGGCTTCGTGACTCTCCGTTGCATCGCCTTCTTCCCAGGGTGGGGTGGGCTCGGGCTCGGGGACACCGTCGCGGAGTCGCGCGATGGTGGCGCGCGCTGCGCCGTCGGCGAAGACCATGCTTTCCAGGAGCGAGTTCGAAGCGAGGCGGTTCGCGCCGTGGAGTCCCGTGCTCGCGACTTCGCCGGCGGCGAAAAGGTTCGGGATGTCCGACTCCCCGGTGAGGCCGGTGCGGACGCCGCCGCAACAGTAGTGGGCAGCCGGAACGACCGGGATCGGCTCGCGGGTCGGGTCGATGCCGAAACTGCGGCAGCGCGAGACGATGTTCGGGAACCGGTCTTCGACGTAGGCGGCGTCCCGGTGGGTGATATCGAGTCCGACCCAGTCGTCGCCCGAGTGCTTGAGTTCCGTGTCGATGGCCCGGGCCACCACGTCTCTCGGCGCCAGGTCGCCTTGTTCGTGGTACCGCGCCATGAATGCACGGCCGGAGCGCGTGCGCAGGACGCCGCCTTCGCCCCGCACCGCTTCGCTGATCAGGAAGGACTTCGCCTGGGGATGGTAGAGGCAGGTGGGATGGAACTGGACGAACTCCATGTTCGTGAGGGTGGCCCCCGCTCGGTACGCCATGGCCATGCCGTCGCCCGAAGCGATGTCCGGGTTGCTCGTGTAGAGGTAGACCTTGCCCGCGCCCCCCGTGGCGAGGAGCGTCACGCGTGCGAGGAACCGCAGCACCCGCCCGGTGCGCGCGTCCAGAACGTACGCGCCGAGGGCGGCGTCGGGCCCGCCCTTGCCGAGGCGGGACCGGGTGATGATGTCCACACCGCAGTGGTCCTCGTGGATGCTGATCTTGGGGTGCGCCCGGGCCCGGTTGAGCAGCGCGGTTTCGATCTCCTGGCCGGTCGTGTCCCGGTGATGGAGGATGCGCCGGTGTCGGTGCCCGCCTTCCCGCCCCAGGTCGAAACGCACCGTTTCGTCGCTCGGGCCGGGGGCGGCATCGAAATCGGTGCCGAACTTCTGGAGTGCCTCGATCATTGCCGGCCCGCGCTCGACGACGTGCCGGACCACGGCTTCGTCACAGAGACCGGCGCCTGCCGTCAGCGTGTCCCGGACGTGGCTCTCGAACGAGTCGTCGGGGGAGAGAACGGCTGCGATGCCGCCCTGGGCCCGGTTCGTCGCGGAATCTGCGGCCTGCTTCTTCGTAACGAGGGCCACCGTGGCGTGTTCTGCAACCCGCAAGGCGTAGTAGAGGCCCGCGATGCCACTTCCGATGACTAGGACATCGGCAATCTGCGTGTCATTTCCGGCCCGGTCGCCCACTGCCACCTCGGGAAATCCGATCCTCAGGAACTGGTCCCAGAACTCCGATAGCAAGGGTCAGGAACATCGCAGTCTATCCGGGGCGCGGCAGGCAGGGCAATTCCCTTGCCCCGCGGGGAGAACCGGGTGGGTCATTTCACAGGGGGTCATTCGTTGTTTGGATTCCGGCGTCGCAGGGCGCGTAGGCGGATCTGGCGTGCGGCGGGGTGCGGCCTGCTTCTGATCGGTGTGATCGAGGCGGGCTTCGTGGCCGCGGGCGGAATGGCGCTCCTCGGCTTGGCAGCCCCGGCGGGAGCCGGCGGGCGGATCTGGACCTATACCGACGAGAACGGCGTGACCCATTTCACCAATACCCCCCACGACGGCCGCTACCAGCAGGTGGTCTTCGAACGCCCCGGGTGGGTGGGCGCGGCGCCCGACCAGACCCGCTTCGACGCGATGATCGGCCACAACGCGCGGGAACAGCGCCTGCAACCGGCGCTGGTGAAGGCCGTGATTGCCGCCGAGTCGAACTTCGATCCCAAGGCGGTGTCCCACAAGGGCGCGCAGGGACTCATGCAACTCATGCCCAAGACCGCCGCCTGGCTGGGGGTATCCGACCCCCTGGTGCCGGGCGAGAACGTGCGAGGTGGCACCGCCTACCTCCGCCAGATGCTCGACCGCTTTGGAGACGTCGAGCGGGCGTTGGCGGCCTACAACGCGGGACCCGAGGCGGTCGCCCGATATGGGGGAATTCCACCCTATCGGGAAACCCAGGCTTACGTTCGCCGGGTTCTGGCGTACTATCGCGATTATCATGGCGATTTCGCTCCGTGAGCGCGCTGAGGACGGTGCGGAGGGGAGTCCTGAGGTGAGTGCTCCCACGGCCACCTCTGCTTCCCCCGCCGCGCGGGAAGCCTTCTGGAACCTCCCGAACTCGGTGACCATGCTCCGGATCGCCGTGGTGCCGGTGCTGCTCCTGCTGCCCCTCGCTCTTTCCGAGCGCGGCAGCGCGATCATTGCCACCTGCTTCATCGTTGCTGCGGTGACCGACGTGGTGGATGGCTGGCTGGCGCGCCGCGGTCAGCAGGTGACGAGCATCGGGAAGCTTCTCGACCCCCTCGCGGACAAGTTGCTGGTTTCGACGGCGCTGATCGTGCTCCTGGCGGTGGATCGCATCCCGGCCTGGGCGGCCTGGATGGTGGTCGTGATCGTCGGCCGGGAGCTCGCGGTGACGGGACTGCGTGGCGTGGCCGCAGCCGGAGGCCGCGTCATGGCGGCTTCGGGGCTCGCCAAGACCAAGACGGTCTCCCAGAACATTGCCATCGGGGCGCTGCTCTTTCACTGGACCACCCTGGGGTTGGACGCCCACCTCGTGGGGATGGTCTTTCTCGCCATCGCTACGGCGCTGACCCTTGCGTCGGGCTACCTGTACTTCGCCGAGTACTTCCGGGGACGCAGGGCCGAAGCGAGAGGGGAGGAGATCGGATGAGCCGCCTCGACGAACTCGAGCACCGGATCGAGTCTCGCGATGCCCAGGTCGGCGTCATCGGCCTGGGCTACGTCGGGCTTCCCCTGGCGGTGGAATTCGCGGGCGCCGGCTTTACCGTGGTCGGGTTCGACCTCGATCCCCAGAAGGTGGAGGCGATCGGTCGGGGCGAGTCCTACATCGAAGACGTTCCGGCCGAGGCGGTCGCCCAGGCTGCCGAAGCGGGCCGCCTTTCGGCAACGACGGACTTCAACCTGCTGTCGCGCTGTGACGTGATCAACGTCTGCGTGCCGACACCGTTGACGAAGTCGAAGGACCCGGATGTTTCCCACATGGCGCGTGCCCTGGAGGAGATCACCAAGCGCGCGCGCACGGGCCAGCTGGTGGTGGTGGGCAGCACGACGTACCCGGGGACTACCCACGAGTTGTTCGTGCCCATGCTCGAGTCGAGCGGGCTCCGGGTGGGCGAGGATATCGCGGTCGCCTTTGCGCCCGAGCGGATCGATCCTGCGAACCAGCACTTCCGGGTCCGGGAGGTTCCCAAGGTGGTCGGCGGCGAGACGCCCCGGTGCACGGACCTGGCCCGGCGCGTCTTCGAGACCGTGTTCGACACGGTGGTCCCCGTCTCGTCTACCCAAAGTGCCGAAATGGTGAAGCTCCTCGAGAACACGTTCCGGGCGATCAACATCGGTCTCGCGAACGAGGTGGCGCTGATGTGCGACCGCCTGGGTCTGGACGTCTGGGAAGTGATCGACGCGGCGGCGACGAAGCCCTACGGCTTCATGAAGTTCCAGCCGGGTCCGGGGCTGGGGGGGCACTGCATTCCCGTCGATCCGACCTACCTGGCCTGGAAGATGAAGAGTCTCAACTTTCCCGCGCGATTCATCGAGTTGGCAACCGAGATCAACGGACAGATGCCCGAGCATGTCGTGGAGAAGATCGCGGCGATCTTGAACGACGCCCGAATCGCCGTGAACGGCGCGCGCGTCTTGATCCTTGGTGTCGCGTACAAGGCCGACGTGGGCGACATGCGCGAGTCGCCGGCCATCGACATCATTCGCATGCTCGCCCAGCGCGGCGGCGAGATCTCCTACCACGATCCCCACGTTGCGGAACTGATCGTGGATGGAAGCAGCTACAAGTGTTCCGACCTGACCGATGATCTGCTCGAGCGCGCCGATGTTGCGGTGATCCTGACGGATCACGAGGAAGTGGATTACGCGCGCGTGGTGGCGCGGTCGTCCCGGATTTTCGATACCCGCAATTCCACGCGGCGTGTCAGCGAGGGTGTAGAGAAGATTCGCAAGCTCTAGACCCGGGTTCCCCGAGGCGGGGGAGGGAGCCCGGTGCTATGGTCGGCCCCCGTTTTCGGGCACGAGTAGCTCAGTTGGTAGAGCGCCACGTTGCCAACGTGGGGGTCGCCGGTTCGAG
>JAYZFQ010000123.1:0-5055 GCA_036336695.1 Myxococcota bacterium | reverse complement strand
GAGCCGCCATCGGTGGGGTGATCGCATGGGCCCTGGCCGTCCCCGCCGGCGCCGGAGATCCCGCTGTCGACTACATGCTCGAATGCCAGGGGTGCCACCTGCCCGACGGTGCAGGCGCAAACGACGTACCGGACCTGCGCGACGGCATCGGACGTTTCATCGAGGTAGACGGCGGTCGAGCGTACCTCGTGCGCGTTCCCGGCAGCAGCCAGTCGGCCCTGGACGACGCGGACCTCGCCGAGGTCCTCAACTGGATGATCCGCGCCTTCGGACCCGCCGAAGTCGCCGCGAGCTTCCAACACTTCGATGCCGAAGAGGTCGCGCGCTTCCGAACCGTCCCGCTGGTGGAAGTCGATGCCGTGCGGCGCACGCTTGTCGAAAGAATGGTCGCGGACTAGAGCCGCGTCTGACACGGCTCGACGCGCAGCAGGGCAGCGCGCGTGGCGTCGGGCTCCCAGCCACGCAGCCGCTCGTCTTCGAGCGCGTCCGGGGCGTACCAAAGGAAGGCCACCTGATCCCAGGGCGACTCACCGTGGGGCCCGCCCAGTACTTCGTGGGTCACCGCACGCAGCGGACCGGCCGCGAGCAAGGGCTCGAAAGCCCCTTCCCCGGCCGTCTTGACCAGGGCCGCAACCTTCACCGCTGCGTCCGGCACCGATTCACCGCCCACAACGCGCACGGGATCTCCAACGGCAAAAAACGTGTTGCGCTGGGTGTCCATGAACGTGAGTTCGTCGCGGCGGATGGGCTCTCCGTCGGGAGACTCGAGAATGCCGACGATGTGCTCCACATCTTCCGCCCGCGCGTAGCCGAATTCCGTCATCACATCGAAGCCGGGCTCCGGCCCGCTCAATGCCTCGGCGACGTGATTGCGGAGGTAGTGCTGCAAACCCGTCATGAAGGGGAGCGCCAGCGGCGCGTGGATCTCCTCGTAGTGATCGCGAAATTCCCGACGAGACACGTCCGGCCGGCGCACGATCAGGGCGAGCGTACGAATCACCGGTCTCGCGCCCCTCGCGAGGCAACCGGGGGGATCCCCGGCCACACCGCACCGGATCCCGAGCGCGCAGGATCGGCCTCGTTTTTCTCCAGCATGGAACGACCAGTATGCCCTCTGCTGAGCGAGAATGCGCGACGTGTCCGCAAAACTCGGCCGTTACCCGAAGCTTCTTTTCGTGTTGCTCTGCGGCGCGACGAGCTTCGAGGGTTTCGACACGAAACTCGCGAGTCTGCTGCTCCCCCAGCTCGGCAACGAGTTCGGCGCCGGGCCCCAGGTACTCGGGAACACGCTCTCGGCCCTGAGCCTCGGCACGGTGGCGGCCTTCGCCGTGATCCGGCTCGCGGACCGCTTCGGCCGCCGCCCGCTCCTGCTCGTTTCGCTCGGCGGGTACGCCCTGCTCACGCTCGCCACCTTCTTCTCGCGCAGCCTCTTCGAATTCGCGTTGCTGCAGTTCGGGGCGCGCATGCTCATGGTGACCCAACTGGCGCTGGCCTACGTGATCCTGAGCGAAGAACTGCCGGCGCGCCTGCGCGGCCGGGCGAACGGCTTGCTCGGAGCCTTTGCGAGCGTGGGGGCGGCACTGCCGGCGGTCTTCCTCGCACCCTTCGAAGCCAGCGAAACGGGCTGGCGCGGCCTCTTCCTGCTCGGCGCCCTTCCGTTGCTCTTCCTTCCGGTCTTTTGGCGCGTGGTGCGGGAACCCCCCGCCTTCACCGCACGGCGCGGTGCCGTCGGCGCCTCGATCAAAGCCCAGGCCCGCGTCCTGTTGGGCCCGGGCCTGCGACGACGGTTCCTGGGAATCACCCTGCTCTGGTTCACGGTGAACTTCTTCAGCGCGTGCTCGATGTTCTTCTTCACCTACTACGTCTTCAACGAACGCGGCTGGACGGCCGCGGACCTACAAATCGTGGTTCCCGCTGCGGTTCCCTTCGCCTTCATGGGCTACGTGGCGGGCGGGCGGATGATGGACATGGTCGGACGCCGCATTGCAGCTGCGAGCTTTCTCGCGCTGGGCACTGTCGCCACGCTCGTCTGCTACCAGGCGACCAGCTGGGGCGTCATCGCCGGTTCGTGGGTCGCGCTCCAGATGGTCCAGGGCATGTGGCCCATCGCCAGCACCATCACCGCGGAACTCTTCCCGACCGAAGTGCGCGCGAACGCGAATGCTCTTTCCCACAACCTGCTCGGACGCTGGGGGCTCGTGATCGGCCCCAGCATCACCGGCTTCACCGCCGCCGCCCTCGGATCGACCGGCGACGCGGTCACACTGCTGGGCTTCTCGGGCCTCCTGGCAATTCCGATCGTTCTCTATCTCCTCCCCGAAACCCGGGGCATCGCCATCGAGAAGGCCGGACTCCCCGAGGCCCGGGGTGCGTAACCGCCGGCGGTGAGCCACTTTCGGGCCCCCGGAAAGCGCCCACTTACCCGAGGCCTTGTCCCCGGACGCGGCGCGGTCGATCATGCGCCAGAACGCGGCGGGCCTCGTGACCCGATCCGCGCGGAAAACGAATGCCCCTCGATCCCCATACTCCCGTACTGGTCGGTGTCGCCGCCGTCCAGCAACGCGAAGCAGATCCCGCGGAAGCCGGCGAGCCCCTCGACCTGATGGAGCGCGCGCTGCGGCGCGCGGGCGAGGATGCCGGCGATCCGGGACTTCTGACGCGCGCGGGGGAGATCCTGGTTCCGCAGGGCTTCTGGCTCTACGCCGATCCGGCCGGCGCCCTGGCCGAGCGCCTCGGCGCGGCGGGCGCGCACTCGACGCTGGTCCAGCTCGGGATGCTGCAGACGACGCTCTTCGGGCACGCCGCGCGCCGCATCGCACAGGGCGATGCGGACGTCGTCCTGGTAGCCGGCGGCGAAGCCAAGTACCGCTCGCAACGCGCCCAGATCTCCGGCACCGATGCGCCCCTGTCGGAACAGCACAGCCAACCGGATACCGTGCTCGCGCCGAGCGCAGACATCGTGCACCGGTTCGAACTCCAGCACGGTCTGCAGATGCCGGTGACCCAGTTTTCGGTGGTGGAGAACGCCCTGCGCCACGTGGACGGAGAAGACATCGAAACCCACGCGGACACCGTGGCCCGGCTCTGGTCGCGGATGAGCCGTGCCGCGGCAGGAAACCCGGATGCGTGGCGCCCCGAGGAAGTCTCGGCGGACGAAATTCGTTCCACGAACCGTGGAAACCGCATGCTCGCCTTCCCGTACACCAAACGGCACAACTCGCAGTGGAACGTGGACCAGGCCGCCGGCCTCGTCTTCACGTCGGTTGCGACTGCACGGGCGGCGGGGATCCCCGAGGAACGCTGGATCTTTCCCTGGACCGTGGTGGAATCGAGCTTCATGCAGCCCCTGTCCCAGCGGCGGGAACTGCACCGATCGATGGGCTTTGCCGCCGCGGGCGCCCGAGCCTACGCGCACACCGGGCGCACCCCGGAAACGATCGAACACATCGAGTTCTACAGCTGCTTTCCGTCGGCGGTGCGCGTCCAGTGCCGCGAACTCGGGATCCCCGAGGACCGCGCGCTCACCGTGACCGGTGGCATGGCCTTCGCGGGCGGCCCACTCAACAACTTCGTGCTCCAGGCCCAGGTCAAGATGGCCCAGGTGCTCCGCGCGGACCCCGGCAGCGTCGGCATGGTGAACGCCGTGAGCGGGATCCTCAACAAACAGGGCGTGAGTCTCTGGTCCCAAGCTCCGCCGCCGCAGCCCTTCGCCTACGTGGACGTCTCCGACGAGGTCGAACGCGCGGCCGGCGCCGCCTCGCTCGTCGAGAAGGGCGAAGGTTCCGGCCGCGTCGCCGGATACACGGTTCTCTTCGAGGGCGACACGCCCGCAAGCGCCG
Organism: Myxococcota bacterium; assembly: GCA_036336695.1. Classification (GTDB taxonomy): domain Bacteria; phylum Myxococcota_A; class UBA9160; order UBA9160; family SMWR01. The sequence continues at coordinate 1,216 of JAYZFQ010000123.1, read as the reverse complement.
TGCTCTTCTGCGACCTCGAGGACGGAACGCGTGTGCTCGCTTCGAGCGCGGCGCTCGCCGAACGAGGGACGCAGGAGGAACTCTGCGGCCGCACGCTGCGGCTGGCATCGGATGGAAGCGTCGATCTCGTCTGAGGCGTCTGCGCACGACCCGGCGCTCCGCCGTCGGAGTAGAATGACCAACGGGAGGACATCGGCTTGACCTGGCTCCCCGAAACCGCGCCCGGAGAGGACCCCTTCGAACGGGTCTTCGGCCTGCGGCCCAATCTATTCGAAGCCTGGAAGCAGTTCGAGGCCCTGCTCTGGGAAAACGGGCGTGTGGACCCGGTGGTCCTCGAGTTGTGCCGGCTGCGGCTGGCCGGGATGAACGGCGCACCCTACGGGCCGGGGGAGCGGAACCCCGCCGCCCGGGAGGCCGGCCTCGACGAGGCGAAGATCGCCGCCCTCGGCTCCTGGTGGAAGACGGACCTCTTCTCCGAAACCGAAGCGGCCTGTCTGCGGTTCGCGGAGCAGTTCGCGCTCGACCCCGGCGAAATCTCGGACGACGTTGCGTCGCCCGTCGTCGAGGCGCTCGGGGAACCGGGCACCGTGGCCTTCGTCGAGGCGCTCGCGATCTTCGACGGCTTCAGCCGTTTCTCCGCGCTCCTCGACGTCGACGCCAACGGAGACGCCGCATGATCGCTCCCCGCGTCGCGCCTCCCGATGTCGATACCGACGACCCCATCGAGGGCAGCGTACTGGCCCATCAGCCCGAGTTGCTCCGCGCGTTCCTGCGCCTCTACGGAACGCTATGGACCCACGGAGAAGTCGATCAGTTCACCAAGGAAGTGGCGCGCATCCGCAACGCGCGCACGGTGAACTGTCCCATCTGCAAGGCGACCCGTTTCGCTGGGGCGCGGGCCGAGGGACTCACCGAGGAAATCGTAGACCAGATCCGCGACGGCTATGACACGAGCGAATTCGCGCCGCGCCACAAGGTGGTCCTGGCATGGGTCGACGCCTTCCTCACCGATCCCGCCGGGAGCCACGAGGACCTGCGCCGGCAGCTGCTCGCCCACTTCACTCCGGCGCAGATCGTCGAACTCACCGCCGGAATCGGCCTGTTCATGGGTTTCTCGAAGATCGCCGTCTCGCTGGGCGGGTTGCCCGACGAGATCCCGGTCTACGAGCAACCCACTCCCGAAATTCCGGAGGAAACATGACGTCCTTCGAGCGGG
>JAYZFQ010000122.1:0-5207 GCA_036336695.1 Myxococcota bacterium | reverse complement strand
CGTGCGCGACGTGCGCGTGATGGGGCACTACGGGGGACACTGCGAGGTCCGCTATGAGGGGGTGCGCGTGCCCGTGAGCCACCTGCTGGGCCCGCGCGGCGCGGGCTTCCGGATCGCCCAGCGCAGGCTGGGTCCAGGGCGCATCTTCCACTGCATGCGCTGGCTGGGCCAGGCACAGCGCGCCTACGATCTGCTCTGCGAGCGCGCCAACGAGCGGGTGGCCTTCGGAAAGCCGCTGGGCGAGCACCAGCAGATTCAGAAGTTCGTCTTCGACAGCGCCTGCGAGATCCAGTCGGCTCGTATGCTGACCCTGCACGCCGCGCAGAAGATCGACCAGGGCGAGGAGGCCCGGGTCGAGATCGGCCTCATCAAGGTGATGGGCGCCCAGATGCTCCACAACGTGATCGACCGGGCCATCCAGGTGCAAGGCGCTCGGGGTGTGACCGAGGACACGCCGCTCGAGGGCATGTATCGCCGCGCGCGTTTCGCGCGCATCTACGACGGTCCCGACGAGGTGCACGTGATGAGCACCGCGCGGCGCATCCTGCGCTCCTACCAGGTGGGCGACGGCTGGGACTTCGGCCTGCGCTGAGGGGAGCGGGGGCGGCGCGCGGCCGTTGCGCGGGGCTCGAGATCAACTCGATTTCGGGCGCCATCCCTGGAATGCGACGAACGCCGAGGCCAGCAGCATCAGGGCGATCAAGGCGTCCCCGCCGCGTGACGCCACGGGCACGGCCACGTTGCAGTTTGAGATCGGTGTATTCGAGCAGCCCATGAGTTGGTCGCAGGCGTCGGCCGTGCACTCGTCGCCGTCATCGCAGTCGAGCGGCAGTCCCGCGCTGCAAGAGCCGCCCTCATCGCAAGCGTCCGGGTGGGTGCAGGAATCGCCCGGGTCGCCACAACTCGCGCCCGGCGCCGTGAGGTTCGGCAGGCAGGCACCCGCGGCGTCGCAACTGTCGGCTCCGTTGCAGTCGCTCGAAGCCGGATCGCCGCAACTCGCTCCCGGCGCCGCCAGGTTCGCGAGGCAGGCGCCCGTGCCGTCGCAGCCGTCGGCCCCGTTGCACTCACTCGCGGTCGGGTCGCCACAGGGCGCCCCGAAGGCCGCCAGGTTCTCCCCGCAGGCGCCGGCGCCGTCACAGCTGTCGGCCCCGTTGCAAGCGCTTCCGACCGGGTCGACCACGCCGACGAGTTCGAGATCGAAGCTGATGTCCGAACTCGTCGAATTGGCCTGGTGGATCTCCACCGCGAGCACGTTGTCGCCGGCCACGAGCAGGGTGGGGGAGACGGCGATCGAATCGAAGGCGGATTCCGCGGCCCCGCCCACGGCGGACGAGGCCGTCGTGTCGAAGCCGATGCTGCCGCCCGGCATGTTGCCGCGGTACACCTCGCTGCCGTTTAGGTACGCGACGGCGCCGTCGTCGCGCAAGATCCGCAGGGTGAGGGTTGCAGCGCTCGCGGGATCGATGACGCCGAAGTGGGTTCGGAAGTAGGTGGTGATATGCCGCGCGTTGCTCGGGCCGCCGTCGACCACGGTGGCCTCGTCCTGGTCCCCGTAGCCGAGTTGTGCGGGTCCGGAGGCCCAGCTTCCGTCCGCGAAGGCGGGGGCCCGCCAGGCACTGCCCTGATCGCTGCCATCGTCGAGATACAGCCAGTTCGACCCGATCGACACGAGGTCCCCCGTGGTGCCGCAGGGTGTATCGATGGGCAGCGGATTGGCCTGGCAGGTGCCCGCACCGTCGCAGCTGTCCGCCTCGTCGCACTCGCTCACATTCGGGTCGCCGCAGGCGGTGCTGGCGGCCACGAAGCCGTTGTCCGTGCAGGCGCCCGCAGCGTCGCAGCTGTCCGCGTTCGTGCACTCGTCCCCCAGGTCATCGCAAGGAGAGCCCGGCAGCGCCAGGTTCGGCTGGCAGGTGCCCGCGCCGTCGCAGCTGTCCGCCGCGTTGCAACTGGCCACGCTCGGGTCGCCGCAGGCGGCCCCCGGCGCAACCCGATTCGGTTGACAGGCACCCGCACCGTCACAGCTGTCCGCTGCGTCGCACTCGTTGGCGGACGCGTCGCCGCACGCCTGGCCGCTCTCCGCGAAGCCGTTCTGCGTACACGCGCCGGCGCCGTCGCAAGTGTCCGCGTTCGTGCACTCGTCGCCGGGGTTGCCACAGGGCGAACCCGGGGACGTGGGGGCGCTCTCGCAGGTGTTCGTGCCGAGGTCGCAGGAGTCCAGCGTGCACTCGTTCGCATCCGCGCATTCGGCGTCGGACGCGCAGCAGTCCGGGATCGCGACGTTCTCGCAGAAGCCCCCCACGCAGGCGTCCGCGGTGCAGACCAGCGAGTCGTCGCAGTCGGCATCCAGCACGCAGCCGCTCGCCAGGTAGCGGACGCTGAGCCGGGGGCGGTCGGCGGAGACCGCGTACTCGCTGGAGCGCAGGCCGGTGCCGCTGTTGCCGGTGGGTACGAAGATCAAGCCGTGGTTGCTGCCCGGATCGGCCGACCAGACCGCAACGGCCGCGGTGACGTCGAGGGAGTGCTCGGTGCGGCTGCCGCCGGGCGCGTTCCCCGAGGCCTGGCCGAGCGAGGTGGGCGCGTAGTCCTCGCCCGCCTGGGCTCCGGGGCTCGCGCCGAAGTTCGCGTAGTCCACCGTCTCCGCCCAGTCGATGCTCATCGCGTGCACGTCGGCCGCGTTGCCGTTGTCGTCGGTCACGTATTCGAGGGTCGCCGAGGTGATCGTCGCGCCCGCGGGAATCGAAGCGCCGTCGCTGTTGAAGAGGTTCTCGAAGCGCAACAATGCGTATTTCAGCGGGCTGCCATCCCAGAACAGGTGATCCTCGTCGCCGTGTGCCCCGGTGCTCACCTGGATGTAGCTGTCCACCGTGCCCGTGTAGCCGTCGGCGCCCTGCTGGAAGACGGCGGTTTCGGTCTCGGCGCCGGGAAAGCCGCCGCTCATGTCGTAGCCGATGGTGAACTCGCTGCTGCCGTCGGTCTCGAAGGCGTCCAGGAAGGGCGAGTAGGTCTGGACGGAAATCCGGTTCTGGCTCGGCTGGAAGGTCAGGACGCGCAGCCAGCCGTTGCCGCCGTTGCTGCGGTTCTGGTAGTCGGAGAGCAGGCTGTGGACGGTGTTGCCCTCGAAGGTGTCGGAGCGCCGGCTTTCGCCGTCGATGTGCCCCGCGAGCATCAGGAAGAGATTGGGGTTCCCCTTGAGGCCCTCGTAGAGCGCGGAACCCTGGTTTCCGAAATTCGCACTCGAGTTGAGCGCGTAGTGGGTCACCACGATGGCCCGGCGGTCGCTGTGCGCGCTGAGGACGCCGTTCGCCCAGGCGATCACGGCCTGGCGCAGCGCGGTGTTCGACGACATGTACTCGACGTGCACCACGATGAACTCGTAGCCGTTGGCGTCCCAGAGCTGGTAGTGGTTGTCGTTGTTGATCCCGAAGTGATCCCCGTAATAGGAGCGGCAGACCGAAGCCGGGCAGAAGCGATCGAGGCCGAAATAGGTGTTGTAGGTGGTGGTCGTCGTCGCCTGGTCGGGATGGTTGACGTCGCCGACGCTGGGGATGCTGCCGGGGTCGGCCGTGGGGAACTGGTCGTGGTTGCCCACCGCGATCCCGAAGGGAAGGCCGTCGGGGTGATCGGGGCTGGTGGCCGCCTCGACGGTCTGAAAGGCTGCGTCGGCGATCTCGTACTCGCTCGCGATGTTGCCGTTTTGCGCGCAGTCACCGAGCAGGGTGACGAAGCGGATGTCGAGGTTGTCGTGGTTCGCCTCGATCCAGCGGGTCTGGGAGGCGAAGATCCCGAGGTCGTTCGCGCAGGAAGTACTGCCGGTGTCGCAGGTGTAGTACTGGGTGTCGGGCAGGGCGACGAGGGTGAAGTCGGCGGCCTGGGCGAAGGCGGCTGCCGGCGACAAGGCCAGCGCCCACGTGCACGGAAGCGCGAGCACGGCGAATCGGATCGCGCCGCGGAGCCGAAGCTTCCTCCGCCACGGGCTGAGGTCCATGCGCCTACCTGCTGCCGCTACCTCCCCCCATCCAGTGGTGGTCGCGGGACTGCGATTTCTACGCGCTGCGCTGCCGCCCCGCCGACCCCAACAGTAGCGTTTTTACTTCGGATCTCCGCGGGCGCTAGGGGTTGTACCAGACGGGGGAGGTGTAGGCGCGCTCCTGGATCCACCAGGCTCCCTGGATTTTCCTGGGGTCCAGGCCCAGGGCCAGCGCATCGAAGAGCGAGTGGCGGGGGGTGGGGATCTCGATGACCCGCGCGTAGTAGAAGGCGGGCTGGGCGGGGTCGAAGTCGGGATCGGTCCAGCGGGCGACGAGTTCCGGGCTGCCGATGTCGTTGCGATAGCGCCCGGTCGTGGGGTCCACGGTGTTGCCCACCGCTGCGAGTCGGCCCACGCCCTTTGCGACCTGGGCGTCGGTGGCGGGGAGATCGAAGACGCGCTCGTGGGTTCCGCCCTCGCCGTCCGACCCGCGTTCGACGCGCTGGACCATGGGGACGCGGCCGTCCGAGGCCGCGGCATCGAAGACGCGCTCGTGGGTCCTACCACCGGCGTCCACCCAGCCCTTGATGACCTGGATGCGATCGAGGTAGGCGCCCTTCGGGTCCGCGAGGGCCTGCACGGAAATTTGCGGCGCGGCGCCGGGCGGTGCCGCGGGGAGTGCTCCGCCCATGGGGACGCTTTCCGAAGCGGGCGCATCGGTGTCTTCGCGATCCCAACCCGCCTGGACGCGCACGGCGATGCGCGGCCCGGTGGTCGCGTAGACCTCGCGGCGTCGCAGCGCCTCGACGATGGCGTCGCGGCTGTTCTCTTCCGCCCAGACCGCGGCGAGCCCCGAGGCGGACATCGACCAGCCCGAAGGGCCGGAGGTCCCGCGCCAGCGGGCGGCCTTGGCCTCGGGAACGGAATCGCGGGGGAACTTCCCCCAGAAGTTGGGCTCCTCGGCGGAGGACACGCCCGTGTGGGCATCCGTGGAGCCGATCATTCCGAACTGGAAGGGGTTGACGCCGACGCGCCGCTCCATCGCCAGTCCGCGCAGCAGTGCGGGCCGAAGGTAGTCGCCGACATGCGCGCGGTAGGGGGGCGGGTTCTGCTGGATGTAGTGGGGGTAGATTTCGAAATCCGCGAAGGGGTCGTTGGGGGAGAGATCCGGGTGGGTCTCGGAGTCGCCCTTGAACTGCGTGGCCTCGACGACGGGCTCCCACTTGATGCGCGTGCGCGC
>JAYZFQ010000121.1:0-5600 GCA_036336695.1 Myxococcota bacterium | reverse complement strand
CTCGCCGAGACTCTCGAAGCGGAAGCGATCTGCGACCCGATCGATCGTGGCTTGCCCGACCAGAATGCGGCAGGTCGACTGCTCCCGTTCGAACGCCAGTTTGTCGTGGGTTTCGAGCCGCGCCGCGGTGTTCACCGTATTACCGACCGTCGCGTACTTCATGCGCTCGTCGGCGCCGATGTGACCCACCACAGCCGGCCCCGTGAGGATGCCGATCCGCAGGCGCGCGGTCGGCTTCCCGTCGCGCTGCCACGCCACGTTGAGTGCTTCCAGCGCTTCTCCCATGGCGAGGGCGCACTCCACCGCCTGCGCGGCGTCGCGCGTTATCTCTTCCTCGGTGTCGCTCGGGATGGGGACGCCGAAGCTGGCCATGAGCCCGTCGCCCAGGAAGTCGTTGACGAGACCCCCGTGAACCTCGACGAGGTGCGCCATTCGGTCGGTGTACGACCCCAGCCACTCCATCACCTCGGCCGGGTCGCTCCTCTCGGCACGCGTCGTATACCCGAGCAGGTCCGAGATCAACACAGTCACCGTGATGCGCTGGGACTTCGGCCGGCCCCCTTCCATGAAAAGCTCGCGCTGCTCCCACACCGTGTCGACGAGGCTGCGCGACACGTATTTTCCGAAGAGGTTCATCGCCTGGGCGCGCTCGGCGCGCTCGCGTTGGGTGACGTAGGCGACGACCAACGCCAGGGAACCGAGACCCCCCAACGCCGGGGGCACCACCGGCAGCCAGAGCGAACCCACCAGCGCTCCGTAGGTGACGCCCGAGAGAATTCCCAGCCCCAGGCCGGCCGTCACGACTAGCCGAGGCAGCGACCCGGACCGCACGCCCGCGAGAGCCGCGACGACGCACCAGGCGAGAATCCAGAGCCGTTCCGAGCCTTCGGACCAGGTACCCAGGACAGGCGTTCGACCCTGCCCGTGACGAATCAACTGGTCGACGGCCTGGGCGTGGACTTCCACGCCGTATACGCGGCCGAGCGGGGTCCGAAAATCGTCTTTGACGCTCGGGGCCGCGGGGCCCACGAGGACGCCCCGGTCGTACACCTGGCCCGGGTCGAAACGACCGGCAACCGCGTCGGAAAACGTCATCCGCGGAAACCGCTCGCGTGGGGTCCGGTAATCGAGGGGGTACTGATACCCCCCCGCGTCCTGTCCCTTGTACCCGCCGTCGTCGCGTTCGACCGGGGGCAACGTCGTCTGTCCGAGGCGCACGGCACCGGGCAGATCGGGCGCCGGCCCCATCTCCAGTCCCGGGTAACGCAGCGAAAGGAGCAGCGCGAGGGAAACGCGCTGGCCACCCGAAGCGTCCGCGAGGAAGAGGAAGCCGCGACGCACGGATCCGTCGGGATCGGCCTGGATGTCGGCGAACCCGACCTGTCCGGGCCGGTCGGCCAGAAAGTCCGGCGCTGGGACGGCGGGGGTCTCCGCATCCGCCAGCTTCTCGACGACCACCAGTTCCGGGTGCGTGCGAAACAGGTCCGCGAGACGCTCCCAACCGTCATCGAGCGGGCGATCCCGGTAGATGTCGATCCCCACGGCGCGCGGCTCGGCCGCCAGCAGGGCTTCGAGGGCATCGGCCATCGCGCCGTCGCCAATCGGGTGCCCGAAGGCCCGGTACTCGTCCTCCCCGACCAAGACCAGCGTGACCGGCGGCTCGTCGAGCGAAGCCGGCCGCAGGCGCACGAAAGCATCGAAAGCATCCAGTTCGAGAGACTGGAGCAAGCCGGCTTCGCGGGCGAAGACGACGAGCGCGAAACTCCCCAGGCCCAGTGCGAACGCGACGCCATACCGCGAGCGAAGCCAGCGGTGCATCTGCCGGCTCACGGCGCGGGATGCCCCGCGCCGGAAAGGCGGTACCAGACCCTGCGGCGCATCGGAAAAACCACGTGTGCGGACCGGCAACAATCTAGCCCGGCCTCGCGTGGTCCAACAACACGCCCCTGCCCCACTCCCGGGATTCGCACTAGCCTTGCGGAGATGCTCCAGCGTGCCGGTATCGCCCTTGCCCTCGCCATCGCGACGGCCGCCGTGTACGCGCCCCTGGCCAGTCACGACTTCGTACGTCTCGACGACGTGCGCGTGGTGACCGGGAATCCCGCGCTCGAATTCGACGGCTTCTTCGACGCAGCGTCCAAGGCGCTCGAACCGAACGTCGCCAACTGGATTCCGGTGACCCTGATGTCGCTCCAGCTGGATCGGGCACTCTGGGAGGGCGCCCCCGCCGGCTCCCTGCTCGGCAACCTCGCGCTGCATATCGCCGCCACCCTCGCGCTCTTCGGCGCCCTGCAACGGCTCACCGGTGCGGTGTGGCCCAGCGCCTTCGTGGCAGCGGTGTTCGCGCTGCACCCGCTCCACGTCGAATCCGTGGCATGGGCCGCCATGCGAAAGGACTCGCTCTCCGGTCTCTTCTGGATGCTCGCGCTCTGGGGCTACGCAGCCTACGCGGAGCAACCCCGACGTGCTCGCTACGCCGCTGTCACGCTCTGGATCGTCCTCGGACTCCTCTCCAAACCCACGGTCGTCACCCTCCCCTTCGTCCTGCTCCTGCTCGACTGGTGGCCCCTCGAAAGGCTGCAGCACGCCGCCACCCGACGGCGGGCTCTCGTCGAAAAACTTCCCTGGTTCGCCCTGGCTGCGGGCGCTTCGGTCGTGACCTGGGTGGTCCAGGACCAATGGCACGCGATCACCGACTTGTCGGAGATTCCTCTCGGGCAACGCTTGGCGAACGCGGTGGACGCGTGGCGCCTCTACGTCCAGAAGGGCTTCTGGCCCGCCGACCTGGCGGTCTACTACCCGCATCCCCGCGAGTCCCTGACCTGGCCACGCATCGCGATCTCGGGCGGCGTCCTCGCCGTCGCGAGCGGCCTGTGCCTCGCGCTCGCCCGGAAACGCCCCTACCTCATCGTCGGCTGGCTCTGGTACGTCGGCACCCTCGTCCCGGTCATCGGCATTGTGCAGGTCGGCAACCAGGCTTCTGCGGACCGCTACAGCTACCTCCCGCTGATCGGGCTGTCGATTGCCATCACCTGGGCCGTCCGGGACCTCCTCGCCCGGCATCCCCGCGCGCGCATGGGCGCGGGGCTCGCGGCACTCGCGCTGCTCACCGCGATGTCGATCACCACCCGTCGACAGCTCGATCACTGGCAGAACGAAATCGCCCTCCAGTCCCAAGCGGTCGCCGTCTCTCCTGCAGACCCGCTGTCCCGGCACCGCCTCGCAGCCGCCCTTCGGCAAGCCGGGCAGACCGAAGCAGCCATTCTCCACCTGGAACGAGCAGTGGCGCTGGCGCCGGAACACGGCTGGGCCTATGTGGAACTCGCCGATCTGCTGTCTCGAAACGACGCAAACGAACGGGCGATCGAACTCTACGAGCAGGCGATCGCGCTTTCCCCTCGGCTCGACCGCGCGCACGTCAACCTGGGCCTGGCCCTGTCTCGGCTCGACCGGTTGACCGAGGCCCGTCCCCACCTGGAGCGCGGGCTGGCCCTCCACGCGGCGGCGCCCCGGAACTCCGAACTGTCTCCTGACGCGCTTGCCGCGCCCCACCAGGCACTGGCCGACGCGCTCACCGCTGCCGGCGAACTGGATGCCGCCATCGGCCACTACCAGAGCGCCCTCGCAATCGAGCCCGGCCGCTCCCGCGCGCGCAGCAACCTGGGGCTTGCCCTGGCGGACGCGGGACGCTTCGAACAAGCCCTCCCGCTGCTCGAGGATTCCCTGGCCGTCGACTACCGGTCCGCGAAAGTGCAGGCGGGACTCGCACGGACCTACGCCCGGCTGGAGCGGCCACACGACGCGGTTCGCCACTTCCGCAACGCACTGCTCCTGCGTCCCCGCTGGCGCCCCGCGACGAACGACCTGGCCTGGATTCTCGCCACGAGTCCCGACCCGGAACTCCGCCGACCGGGTGAAGCCGTCGCGATGCTGGAGGCCGTGCTGCTCGCCGACGAAACCCAGCCCGCAATGCTCGACACCCTCGGCGTTGCCTACGCGGCCGACGGCCGTTTCGAGGACGCGGTGCGAGCCACCGACCGCGCGCTCACGCTCGTGAAAAACGACGTGGAGTTTACGCAGCAACTCCTCGATCGGCGGGCGCTTTACCGCGCAGGGGTCGCGTTTTCCGAGCACCCGAACCGCGTGCCGGGTTCCGGAGCCGACGACGCCGTGCGCTAGTGTCCCGCCATGCAGAACCCGGTCGACGGAGCCGACTGGTCCCGCGACGTCCACTCCGTCACGGTGGGCGACCGGGAAGTGCTGCTCGTCGGAACAGCGCACATCTCTCGCGAGTCGGCAGACCTCGTGCGTGCGGTGATCGAACGGGAACGGCCGGACGCCGTGTGCATCGAACTCGACCCCCAGCGGTTCGCCGCGCTTTCCCAGAAGCGCCGCTTCGATTCCCTCGATCTCAAGCAGGTGATTCGCAACCGCCAACTCGCGGCCTTGATGGCGAACCTACTGCTGGCCTCCTACCAGAAGCGCCTGGGCGGGAAACTGGGCGTCACCCCCGGCACCGAGCTGCTCGAAGCCGCACAAACAGCCGAGCGACTGGATATCCCGATCGCCCTGTGTGACCGGGACGTGCGGGTGACGCTCCGGCGCGCCTGGTCCGCCCTCTCGCTGTGGAAGAAGACACGCCTGCTCTCGGAATTTCTCGCCAGTGCGTTCGAGGGCACCGAACTGGACGAGGAAGAACTGCGGCGGCTGCGCGAACGCGACGTCCTCTCCGAACTCATGGAGGATCTGGGCCGCGCCATGCCCGAATTGAAGCGGGTACTGATCGACGAGCGCGACGCCTACCTGGCGCACCGAATCCGGGAAACCGAGGGCCAACGCATCGTCGCGGTCGTGGGGGCCGGCCACGTCGCGGGCATGCGCCGCGCGCTCGAAGCAGCACAGACCGCCGACCTCCACGCCCTCGACACGGTCCCTCCCACGTCGAAGACCTTTCGCTGGTTGGGCTGGGGCATTCCGGCCCTCGTGGTCGCCGGTCTCGTCTGGATCGGAATCACCCAGGGCGTGCGCGAGGCGGGCGACAACCTGGCCTTCTGGATCTTCGTGAACGGCATTCCCAGCACCATCGGCGCCGCGGCCGCTCTGGCCCACCCGATCACGATCATCGCCGCATTCTTCGTGGCCCCGATCACGTCGCTCACACCCGTCATCGGCGCGGGAACCGTCCTGGCGTTCCTCCAGGCCTGGGTCCACCCGCCACTCGTCTCGGAGTTCGAGTCCTTCTCCGACGACATCGCAGCACCGCGCACCTGGTGGCGCAGCCGCCTCCTCCGGGTGCTTCTCGTCTTCGTACTCACGACCATCGGGAGCCTGATCGGCACCTACGTCGGGGGATTCGAAATCCTTTCCAATATCCTCTGAGGCGCCATGGCCCACGGCCCCTTCTCGATCGCCCACGTCACGGCCGAACACGGCTTCTCCGGCGGGGAGGTCCAGGTCTTTCTGCTCGCAGAAACGCTCCGCCAACGCGGGCACCGCTGCGGATTCGTGTGCCCCCAGGGCAGCCGGTCCGCCGCCGAGGCAACCCGGCGCGGGTTCGACCTCGCGACCGTCCCCCCGCTCCGCGACTGGTCGCCCGCCTC
>JAYZFQ010000120.1:0-10447 GCA_036336695.1 Myxococcota bacterium | reverse complement strand
CGGGTTCAGGCGGCGCAGCTCCGCCATGGCTTTGAGGCCGAACGGCGTGGCGGCGTTTCCCAGCCCGAACATGTTGGCCGTGAAGTTCATCAGCATCGCGCTCATGGCGGGGTGGTCGGCCGGTACGTCGGGGAAGAGCCGTCGCATGACCGGCGCCAGTCGCAGGGCGATCCAGCGCATCGCACCGCCGTCCTGTGCAATGCGCATGAGCCCCAGCATGAAGATCATGATGCCGGTGAGTTCGATCACGAGGGTGATGCCGCTCTCGGCGCTCGCAAAGATCTGGTCGGTGACGGCCTGCATGTCACCGGCGAACGCGGCGTACAACACCGCCGCAAGCATCAGTCCGAGCCAGATTCCGTTGAGCACGGCGCCCCCATCAGCAGCCGTCTCGCGGCTGCGCCTCCCTGGCCTGCTCGATTGCCCCCGGCGAGGCTCCCGGATAAGCTCGACCGCGTCAAGCGAGTCCGCCCCCCGCAGGAGTCGACCGTGAGCGCTCGATGGCGCGTAGCGCTGGCGGTAGTGTGCGTGTTCGCCGCTCAGCCGGTGCGAGGAGAAGAGGCCCCGGTGGCGCCCGTCCGGGGCGATCCGGCGCTCGTGGCGCGCCTGGACGCCGCGCTCGCACACCGGGGTCTGCACGGTGCCAAGCTCGCGGCGCTCGTCGTGGACGCCGAGACGGGAGATCTGCTCTACGCCCACGATCCGGACCGGGCGCTCGTGCCGGCGTCGAACGTGAAGGTGCTGACGGCGCTCGCCGTCCTCGCGGCCCTGGGCCCTGCCCACCGGTTCGAGACGGCGGTGCTCGCCGACCGCGCTCCGGATGCGGACGGGGCGGTCGAGCATCTCTACGTCCGCGGTGGCGGGGATCCCGCCCTGACGTCCGAGGAGTTGTGGCGACTGGCGGCCGACCTGCGCAGGGCGGGGCTGCGCGAGGTCCGGGGCAGTCTCGTCGTCGACGCGTCGCTCTTCGACGACCAGCGTTGGCACCCCAGCTGGGGCGCGGTTTCCGCGCGCGCCTACAACGCTCCCGTTGGCGGTCTCTCGGCGAATTTTGGCGCCTTTGCCGTCCGCGTGGCGCCGGGCGCAAGCCTGGGCGCACCGGTCGAGGTCACGCTCGATCCCGGGGTGGATTTTCTCCGGCTCGTGAACACGGCGAAGACCGTCTCGCGGCGCTCGCGCGCGAAGCTGGAGGTCGACCGCCGGGCGACGGAGGGGGGCGACGAAGTCGTCGTCTCCGGGAGCGTCCGGGTCGGGAGTGAGCCCAAGACGCTCTATCGCAGCGTTTCGGATCCCGTGGCCTATGCGGCCTCGGTGCTGCGGCTCCAGTTGATGGCGAACGGGATTGCGGTCGCGGCGGACCGCGGTCGGGGAGCCATTCCCGAAGACGCGGTCCTGTTGCTCGAATTCTCGGGACGGCCGCTCGCCGAGGTGATCCGGCTCTTCATGAAATACAGCAACAACGCGATCGGGGAGGGGCTGGTGAAGGCCCTTGCGGCCCGTGCGGGCGTGGTGCCCGCGACGTGGACGGCGGGGATCGGCGTGATGCGCGACCAGTTGTCGGAACTCGGCATCGGCGTGGAGCACCTCACGGTCGTCGATGGCTCGGGGCTTTCGTATGCGAACCGGGTGTCTCCCCGTGCGTTCGTCGATGCCCTGGTCCGGGCGGCGGCTTCCTTCGATTTCGGCCCGGAGTTCGTGTCCGCTTTGCCGATCGCGGCGGCGGACGGGACCCTCAAGGAACGCCTCGCCGGCGCGGCCCACTCGGTGCGTGCGAAGACGGGGAGCCTCACCCGCGTCACGGGACTGTCCGGCTACGCGCGTCGACCGGACGGTGGAACGGCCGTGTTCTCCGTGTTGGTCAACGGCTACCGGCGCGGCACAGAGGCGGCCTGGCAGGGGGTCGACGGGTTTGCCGAGGCGCTCGCCGGGCCGCCCGACTCCTGAAGCGCTCGCCTAGGACCGGCTCTGGGCGGCGGCGTGGGCCTCGAGCACGAGGCGGGGATAGGTCCGCGGAAGCTGGTGACCGCGGCGGATCCGGCGGTCGATGTGACCGGGCCCCCAGTTGTAGGCGGCGAGGGCGGTCGACACGTTGCCGAAGCGATCGGTGAGCTGCTTCAGGTACGCCACGCCGAGCCGGACGTTGACGACGGGGTCGAACAAGGTCTGGGGTCCGTACCAGGACACCCCGTGCTTGGCCGCCAGTTCCTTGCCCGTGCTGGGAAGGATCTGCATCAGGCCCATCGCGCCGACCGGGGACAGGGCGAAATTGTCGAAGCGGCTTTCGACGTGCATGACCGCCATGACCAGGGCGGGGTCGAGGTGGTGGCGGTGCGCCTCGATGACGATGGCGCGCGCCAGCGCCTCCCGCTCGTCGGGTGCGAGTCCCGTGCGCCGTCGGTCGAGCTCGCTGCGGACCGCAGCGATTTCGTCGAGGCGGGCGGCCGCGTCGGCGTCTGCCTCTCGCTGCGTCGCGTGGTCCGGTTCGCCGGGCTTGGCCGCGGTGCGGGGGCTCACGGCGGTCGTGGTCCCCGCGTTCAGGCCGTGGGACGGATCCGGGGTGGCCGACCCGAGCGGTTGCGAGGTCACCGCGCAGGACAGGGACGCCGCCATGGCGAGGGTCAACAGGCCGATTGCGCTGCGCTGACTCACGACAGTCCCCCCCAGAGCGGGAGTCCGAGGGCGTGGAGGCCCGCCATGTTGTTGACGACCGCCCAACCGGTCCAGGTCGCGACGAATCCCAGGAAGCCCAGCTTCACGGGGCGGGGGAGGAGCGCGGTCTGAAGCAGGAAGAGCAGGGCGACGACCGTGATCCCGCTGTCCAGCAGGATGCCCGGGACGAGGCCGATGCTCCCGAACATCCAGTTCGCAAGGGGGTTCGCCTCGGTAACGACCCATCCTTCAACCGGTGCCCGAAGGCACAGGTAGGTGGTCCAATGGTCCGCCGCTGTGAAGGCGACAGTGATCAGGACGAGCAGGGCAAGCATGGATCTTCCTTTTTCCCGCGACCGGTTTCCGGCCGTGGCCCCACAATTCGCAAGATGCGTGCCTTGGGCGGCTCGGGCGGGTGAGATGCCTGGAAGGGCGGGGTCTTGGCAGCCGGCCTTGCCGACAGGTTGCCCGGCACGTCCGGCGTCGCCCGCGGGGAAGTGTGGCGTCGCGTTCCCTCCTGTGGCGGTCGGGGTGTACCGGAATCGGACCGGCAAGGAACCGGCGAATGCCCCGGTCTTTCGTGCGACGATGGGGGGATGGCGGCGGGCGGTCTGCGGGTGACGGGTGGAGAACTCGGGGGACGCCGGTTTCGGGCCCCCGGGAGCGGCGTGCGGCCGACGGCCGACCGGGTGCGGGAGTCCCTCTTTACGCGCCTCGGGGATCTCTCTGGGCAGGCGGTGCTCGACCTGTATGCGGGAAGCGGGGCGCTCGGTGTCGAGTCCTTTTCTCGCGGCGCCGCGTCCGTCGTCTTCGTGGAGCGGTCCCCGCGCATCGCGCGGATCCTGGGGGAGAACCTCTCCACGCTCGGCCTGGCGGACCGGGCGCGGCTGGTGACGGGGGACGCGGTGGCGACCGTCCGGAAGCTCGGAGAGGAAGGGGCCCGGTTCGACCTCGTGCTCCTCGATCCCCCCTACGCCGGGGACCAGCTGGTGCGGTCGCTCCGGGCCTTGCGGGAGGCCGCCGTGGTCTCGGAGGGGGGAAAGGTGGTCGCCGAGCACGCGAGACGCCATCCTGTACCCAGCGTGCCCGGCTGGGTGAAGCGGGATGCGCGAAGCTATGGAGAGACCAGCGTGACGCAGTTTTCCCCGGAACAACCGGCCGGCGGGGTGGTTTCATGACGCCGCCCGACACGGTTGCCCTGTTCCCCGCGAGTTTCGATCCCATTACGAACGGACACCTGGACGTCGCTCGGCGCGCGCTTCGGATCTT
This sequence comes from Myxococcota bacterium, assembly GCA_036336695.1. GTDB lineage: Bacteria > Myxococcota_A > UBA9160 > UBA9160 > SMWR01. Next base: position 6,529 of record JAYZFQ010000120.1, on the reverse strand, counting down.
TGGGCGCCTCGTCATGGGGGTTGCGGTGAACGTGACCAAGACCGGGACGTTCACGATCGACGAGCGCATGGAAATGGTGCGGGCTGAGCTGGGCGAAAACCCGCGGGTTGAGATCACGGCCTTCGATGGCTTGACGGTCGACTACGCCCGGAGCATCGGAGCCGCGGTGGTGATCCGTGGCGTCCGCGCGAGGTCGGACTTCGAGTACGAATTCGAGATGGCGTTGATGAACAAGCGGCTCTACGCCGACGTCGAAACGGTCTTCATGCTCCCGAGCCAGGAGTACATGTTCGTCAGTTCGTCGCGACTCAAGGAACTCGTCCGGTTTGGCCGGGACGTGGAGGAGTTCGTGCCCGCCGAGGTGGCGAAGCGGCTCCGGGCGCGCCTGGGCGGCGACTGAACCGAAATCGGGCAGGCGTGAAACGGGTTTCTCATCGGCTCGATCCGCCGCTGCACTTCGGTACCAGTGGGTGGCGCGGGGTGCTCGGCGAGGAGTTCACCCTGCCGCGCCTGCGCGCGCTCGTCCGGGGGGCCACCGCGTGGTTCCGTGAACAAGGGGGCGGCGAAGTCGTCGTCGCGTACGACACGCGTTTCCAGGCCGAGCGGATGGCGGTCCAGGTGGCGCAGCTGGTGCGGGACGCGGGGCTCGCGCCCGTGATGGGTCGCACCGCGCTGCCGACGCCCTGCGCCGTTCGGGCCGTGGTGCGGCGCCGGGCGGTGGGGGCCCTGGTGTTGACCGCGAGCCACAACCCACCGGAGTACCAGGGCTTGAAGGTGTTCGGGCGCCACGGCGGGATCGACATTGCGGAAGCTCGGCGCATCGAGGGTCTGGCGGCGCGTGCCGCCTCGGACCTCCCCTCCGGCCCCCTGCCCGCGGCGCGTTTCGATTTGCGCGGCAGCTATGTCCGCGAACTCGTCCGTCTGTTGAACGGCGACCGGCTTGCCCGCGCCCGGCCGCGGATCGTCTACGACGCGATGCACGGGGCCGGGGCCGGGGTGGCGGATACGGTGCTGGGGGCACTGGGCGCACGGGTGGAGGTGCTGCGCGGGGAACGTGTGCCGGATTTCGGCGGGAAAGCGCCGGACCCCACGACGCGCGCTTGCCGTGAACTGCGACGCACGCTGCGTCGTGTTCGCGGTGCGCGGCTGGGCGTGGCAACGGACGGGGATGCGGACCGGTTCGCAGCCCTCGATGCAACGGGGCGCGCGCTCTCCGAGACCCAGGCCCTCGCGGTGCTCGTGGACCACTGCGCGCGGACGCGAAGCCTCCAAGGGGGCGTCGCGCTTTCGGTGGCGACGGGCGCCCTGGTCGAACGGGTGGCGGTGTCTCACGGGCTTCCGGTCACGCGGCACCCAATCGGTTTCAAGCACTTCCGACCCCTCCTGAACTCGCGAGAAGCGGAGCTGGCAGGCGATGAGAGCGGCGGGTTCGCGTGGGGCCGTTTCCATCCGGACAAGGACGGGATCCTTGCGGCGGGTCTCCTGGCCGAGGCAGTCGCGGTGGGGCCTTCGCTTGCGTCGCGTCTCCAGGCCCTCGAACGTCGCCACGGGCGGAGCCACTGCGGGCGAGTCGCCGCGCCCTGTGACCCGCGCGCGTCCGAGCGGCTCGCCGGGTTGATGCGGCGGCCTCCCGGCCGGGTCGATGGGGAACGGGTCCGGGGTGTGTCCACCGAGGATGGTCTGCACCTGGGACTCGACGATGGCTTCCTGATGTTGCGCGCATCGGGGACGGAACCCGTGCTACGGGTCTACGCCGAGGCGCCGACCCGGCGTGATCTGGCACGGCGGCTGGCCCGAGGCGCCGCGCTACTCGGGTCCGTTGGCGTTTCTCCGGATTCCCGGTAACCTCGCAACGGAACAGGGGAATTTCTTCCTGGACAGCCATATGGAACAGCGTCGGGTTCTCATCGGCGTGACCGGCGGGATCGCCGCCTACAAGGTTCCGGAGTTGGTGCGTGCACTCCGCCGCGCCGACTGCGCGGTGCGCTGTGTCGCCACGCCCGAAGCGCTGTCGTTCGTCACCCCCCTCGTGCTCCAGACCCTGACCGGCGAACCGGTCCGCACGTCGCTGCTGGATCCCGCGGAAGAGGGGGAGATCGACCACATCGCCCTCGCCGATTGGGCCGAGCTTTACGTCGTGGCGCCCACCACCGCCCATACACTGGCGCGATTCGCTCACGGGCTGGCCGACGACCTGGTCGCCGCCATCGCCCTGGCCACCCGCGCCCCACTGCTCCTCGCGCCTGCGATGAACGTCAACATGTGGCGTCATCCCGCGACCCAACAGAACGTGGAACTCCTGGCCGAGCGCGGCGCGCGCTTCGTCGGTCCCGAGGCGGGCGCACTCGCCTGCGGCTGGGAGGGAGAGGGCCGGATGGCCGAACCCCTCGCCATCGCCGACGCGGTCTCCCTCGCCCTCGGCTCCCGGAGCCTCGCCGGGGAAGTCGTGCTCGTGACTGCGGGCGGCACCCGCGAGCGCGTCGATGCGGTGCGGTTCCTGGGCAACCGATCTTCGGGGAAGATGGGTTTCGCCGTGGCGGCGGAAGCCCGGCGGCGCGGCGCAGACGTCGTCCTCGTCGCGGGGGCGTCTTCATTGCCCACGCCGGCCGGCGTTCGGCGGATCGATGTCGAAAGCGCGGCGGAGATGCGCGAGGCCGTGCTGCGAGAGTTGTCCACCGCCACGGTGGTGGTCAAGGCTGCGGCCGTGGCGGACTTCCGTCCGGCAGCACCTTCGGCACGGAAGCTCAAGAAGGAAGACCTCCCGGCGGAAGCGGGGCTTACCCTCGAACTCGAGCGCACGCCGGACATCCTGGCCGAGGTCTGCCGCGCCAAGGGAGAGCGGATCGTGGTGGGTTTCGCCGCCGAAAGCCACGACGTGGTCGAAGCGGCGCATCGCAAGATCGCGCGCAAGGGCTGCGATCTGCTCGTCGCGAACGATATCTCCGCGCCGGGGAACGGCTTCGACGCCGACGACAACGCCGTTCACTTCGTCTGGCCTGCGGGAGAAGTGGAGGCGCTTCCCTCGCTCTCGAAGCGCGACGTTGCCGCGCACCTGCTCGACCGGGTCGAAAAACTCCGGGAGTCCGGCGCGTGAGCCGAGCCAGCAGGGTTCTTTTCCTCGCGCTTCTGGTCGCGGCGATGAGAAGTGCAACCGCCCTTGCCGGTCACGTCAACGTGATCGAGATCGATGGCGTGATCAGCGCTGCGACGGCCGATTTCATCGAGAAATCCATTGCGCAGAGCGAAGAGGACGGCGCCGCCGCGCTCCTCGTCTCACTGGACACACCCGGGGGAGTCCTCGACCCGACCAAGGACATCGTCCAGGCCCTGCTCAATGCCGAGATTCCGACGATCGTCTACGTCTCGCCCCAGGGCGCCTGGGCGGCGTCGGCCGGGACCTTCATCACGATGGCGGCAAACGTGGCGGCGATGGCGCCGGGCACGAGCATCGGCGCGGCCTCGCCCGTGGGCGGAGGCACGAGCGAGGGTCGCGACGAAGAGGGCGAGCGCACCGATGTGATGGGCCAGAAGGTGGAGAACTTCACCTCGGCCTTCATCGAATCGATCGCCCAGGAGCGGGACCGGAACGTGGAGTGGGCCGTCAAGGCCGTTCGGGAGGCCGAGGCGATCGGGGCCGCAGAGGCGCTCGAACTCAACGTGATCGACATCGTCGCGCGCAGCCGAGCCGATCTCATGGAGCAGGTCGAGGGCCGGGAAATCCAGGTGGGGGGAGAGACGCGCGTCCTCGAGGTCGCCGGTGTCGACTACCGCGAGCTGGAAATGACTCCTCTCGAGAAGGTCTTCGATTTCATCGCGAATCCCAACGTGGCGATGCTCCTGATGATGGGCGCGGTGCTCGGCATCATGCTCGAAGTGAACTCGCCGGGGATCTTCTTCCCGGGCGCGGTGGGCCTGGTCTGCTTGATCCTGGCGGTCTTTGCCTTCGACCTCTTGCCGTTCTCCTGGCTCGGACTCGTTCTCATGTTCACCGGGGTCGCGCTGATGATCGCCGAGCTCTTCGTCTCGGCCTTCGGGTTGCTACTCGTCGGCGGGATGGTCTTCTTCCTTTTTGGGGGGATGATGCTCTTCGACATGCCCGAGATCAGCGGCGTGGCGGTGGATTTCTGGGGCGTGCTGCTGCCGGCGGCCATCGGGATGGTGGCCTTTGGGGGCCTTGCCGCGGTGGCGATCGGGCGCACCTTCCGCAGGAAGCAGACGGCGGGCGTCAGCGAGCTGGTCGGCCTCGTCGGGCGGACCACGACGCCGCTGGCTCCGGAGGGTCGGGTCTTCGTGCGCGGTGAATACTGGAATGCGCGGAGCGAAGAAGTGATTCCGGCCGATGTCGCCGTGGAAGTGATCCAGGTCGAGGGGATGCGGCTCCGTGTTCGCCGCGCGTCCCGAGAATTCTGAACGAGAAGGAGAGAGCCTTGTCTATCGCAATCCTGATCGCGATTGGAATTCCGGCGGTACTCATCGTGATGGGTATCCGCGTGCTCACCGAGTACGAGCGGGGGGTGATCTTCCGGTTCGGACGGTTTACCGAGGTGAAGCAGGCCGGCCTGCGCTGGATCATCCCCGGCGTCGACCGGATGGCACGGATCAGTCTGCGGGAGATCGTCATGGACGTTCCTCCCCAGGAGGTGATCACCCGCGACAACGTCTCGGTCAAGGTCAATGCGGTGTTGTATTTCCGTGTGTTGCACCCGGAAAAGGCTGTGATCCAGGTCGAAAACTATCTCTACGGTACTTCTCAGCTCGCCCAGACCACCTTGCGAAGCGTCTGCGGTCAGGCCGAGCTCGACGATCTGCTCGCCGATCGGGAGCGCATCAACCAGCAGCTCCAGCAGATCATCGACGAGCAGACGGAACCCTGGGGAGTCAAGGTCCGAGCGGTCGAGGTCAAGCAGATCGACCTTCCCCAGGAGATGCAGCGCGCGATGGCCAAGCAGGCCGAGGCCGAGCGGGAGAAGCGGGCCAAGATCATTCACGCGGATGGTGAAGCCCAGGCCGCCCAGCGGCTTGCCGAGGCCTCGCGCGTGTTGGCGGCCGAAGAGGGCGCGCTCCAGCTCCGGTATCTCCAGACCTTGTCCGAGATCGCGACGGAGGGAAACTCGACGACGATTTTCCCGGTGCCGATCGACATCCTCACCCCCTTCTATGATGCGGCCCGCCGCAATGCCGGCGAGAGCGGTTGAACGTGGCCGACGAGAACCAGGACCCGGATCAGCGCGTCAAGCGTTCCGTTCGAAGGACGCTGACCGGAGCCACCCTTTTTCTCGTCGTGGTCGGGGGGTTGGTGGCGTGGGGCTCCTTCGGCGCGTTCACGCTGAAGCCGGGGCAGGCAGCTGTGCTGCTCTTCCTCGGTGCCCACGACGAAACGATCACGACCGACGGCTTCCATCTGCGGTTGCCGCCGCCCCTGGTGAAGCGGACGCTCGTGAATTACGCAGAGCTGCACAACATCGATTTCGGCTTCCGTGGCAAGGAGGACGCCTCGACTCCGACCGAGAAGCTCGAAGAGGCGACGATGCAGACCAGCGACAACAATGTGGTGCGGGTTTCTTTCGCCGTGCAGTACAAGATCAAGGACCCCTTCTTCTACCGGTACAAGATCGCCGACCCCGAGCAGGTCGTTCGCGACGCGGCCCAGGCGGCGATGCGCGAGGTGGTCGGCCGCAATACGGTCGATGGGGTGCTCCGGGACAAGCGCGCTCTCGTGGCATCTGAAGCGGAGAAGACGCTCCAGGACACCCTCGATTCCTACGAGAGCGGCATTCTCATCGACAGCGTCCAGCTCCAGGACGTCCAGCCTCCTGAGGCGGTCCGCGCGGCTTTCGATGACGTCGTGAATGCGAACCAGGACAAGAGCCGTCTCGTCAACGAGGCCGAAGGCTACCGGAATGAGCTGATTCCCAAGGCTCGCGCCCAGGCTGCGGAACTCGTGGCGGAAGCCGGGGGGTACCGCGATGCGAAGATCGCCGAAGCCAAGGGCGAGGCCGAGCGCTTCGAGGCGCTCTATGCCGAATATCGCAAGGCGCCCGAGGTGACCCGGACGCGCCTCTATCTCGAGACGATGGAGGAAGTGCTTCCCAACGTGGAGAAGGTGATCATCGAGCCGGGGACGACGCAGGTGCTTCCCTACCTGCCCCTCCGCGGTGGCGATGCGGGGCCCAGCCGATGACGCGGCTGTTGCTCACGTTGGTGGTGTTGGGGGGCATCTTCGTCGGCCTCGTCGTGGCGGGCAACATGGGTTGGCGGCACGGGCCGGTGGTGATCACGCCGGCCGGAGAACAGAAGCTGGTGCTGCGGCTCAACCAGGCGGTGCGGGTGACCGAGCCCGGCATTGCCTGGATCATTCCGGGCTTCGAGGTGGTCGACGCGTTCGACGTTCGCTGGAACGACCTGGACAGCGAGCCGAACCTGATGCAGACCCGGGACGGGGAGCAGCTTACGATCGATAGCTACGTGATCTGGCGTATCGATGACGCGGTGGCTTTCCGGCGGGCGTTTCCCCAGGGCGAGGCCCAGG
>JAYZFQ010000119.1:0-22928 GCA_036336695.1 Myxococcota bacterium | reverse complement strand
CAAGGTCTTTACAGTTATCCCACCGTTCATAGAGCAGGGGCCACACCCGTTCCCATTCCGAACACGGAAGTTAAGCCCTGCTTCGGCGATGGTACTGCCGGGGCGACCCGGTGGGAGAGTAGCTCGACGGTGGGACCTCTTTGGACGGCGCCGATTCATTCCGAATCGGCGCCGTTCTGCGTTTGGGCTCCCGGTGCAGGCGACGGCCTTCGTGGGGGCGGGGTCCTCGCCAGCCGGTAGATCGTGCGGGCGTCGGAATAGGGCGGGTCGAGTTCCAGCAACACGCGCGCGTGGCGCCGAGCCCCGGCGCGGTCGCCCGGCTGGAGCAGGGCGTCCGCCAGTCGTCGGCGCGACTCGTGGCGCTCCGGCTCGAGCGCGAGCAACTGGCGCTCGATGGGGATCTGGGCGTCCCACGCGCCGATGCGCCACAGCGCCCGGGCGAGCGCGTCGAGGGCTTCGGGGTCTCCCGCACGTGCTCCGCGACCCAGTTCCTCCAGATCGGGGGGCGCCACGCCGTTTTCCACCGCCCACACGCGCTGCCCGTTCCAGGTCCGGCCCAGGTCGGGGCCGGCATCGGAGTCGAAGGGGATGCCGTGTTCGGCGTAGTAGGCCGCAATGCGCTCGAGATTCTGCGCATTGCGCGGGCCGCGCCGCAGGTAGATGCCGCACTCCTGGGTGACGAATACCGGGATCCAATCCGGAAACCGGCGCAGGTGGTCCGTCCACGTTCCCTGGTTGTAGCGGTTGCCTTCGAAATGGCTGCCGACGAAGAAGTCGACGGCGTAGGCGTCGAGCCTCGCGGCAAAGCGATCCTCGTCCCCCATGCGTACGCCGCGCCGGATTTCGACGTAGTCGTCCAGGACTTCCGAGGGGACGTGGTCGAGGCGGCCGTCGATGAAGGTCCGGAGTTCGGGGGCGAGCCAATAGCCGAAGAAGCCCCCGAAATTGAAGGGGTGGAAGAGTCGACCCCGCACACTGGTCGCGTCGAGGAACCGGGCGGCGGGACCGCAATAGCGTGCGTCGAGCCACGGGGTGGACCAGTAGCCGCCCGATTCCCGGGCGACTTCGCTTCGAAACGCAGCCAGACCGACGGACCCGGGGAGGGCGGCCGCGATGGCCACCGCGGCAACTGCGGCGAGACGCCGCGCCGGGATTCCCGTGCCCCGGGCGGCCCGCAGCAGGTACAGGAGGGGGAAGAGGGCGAGCCAGTGGAAGCGGACGGCGGTCGCCATCGCGACGAAGCTGGCCGCAGCCAGGGCCAGGAACAGCGCGTCGAATTGCCGCGCTGACTCGCCGCTGCGCGCACGCCAGAACCGGACTGCCCGGATTCCGACGACCCCCAGGCACAGAAGGAGGAGGATATTGCTCAGTGCCCAGGCCAGGGGCGTGAGGGCCGGGTTGGCGGAAGCGGGAGCCCAGGGGACCCAGGAGAGGAAGTCGTCGTGGAGGCGCCAGATGTCCCCCGAGGCCGATTCGACGAAAAACGTCGTGTGCTGAGCGAAACCGCGGGGGTTCAGGGCAATGACGACGAGGGCGAGCCCGAAGAGGAGCGCCATGCGCGGGGCGCGGGTGCGTTCCGAAGGCTCGGGGTTGTCACCGGTCCAGGCGAGAAGGACCCGCTCGAGAGCCAACCCGGCCGCGGCGGCCAGGAGGAGTGCTGGACCGATCGCGACGAGGGAGTGGGTGTTGGCCCAGGCCACGAGCAGTGCGAGGCAGGCGACGATGCGCCCGGCGCCGGGCGGGGCGGCGCGGGTGAAGAGCAGGCTCGTGAGGCCGAGGATGGCGAGGAGACTCACGAGTTCCGGGCGGAACTGGATGAGGCGGTACCAGGAGAGAGCGAGCCAGACCGTGAGGGCGCAGGCGGCCAGCGCGGTGCTTCCCGCGGCGCGACGCAGGAGGAGAAAGGTCCAGGCGATGAGCACACCGACGAGCCCGGCGTGGAGCGCTCGCAGGCCGTGAAACCCGGTCAGCCGTTCGACCCCGTGTACCCCGATCTGGAACAGCCACTCGTGGGGCACCGTGGGCTGGCCCGGCGCGGTGTGGAAGAGCGGGTCCTCGGAGACGGAAACGCCCTCTTGGGCATAGACCCCGCCGAGGGCCAGGTGCCACCAGAGGTCGTCGGTGGCCACGGGGCGGGCGGCGATGCCCAGGACGAGGAGCGCAGCCCACAGGAGCGCCGCGGTTGCAACGGCGTCGGCTCCTCGCGTCCGGCCCCCCTGCGGCGCGCTCTTCATGGCGCGACAAGGGTAGCGGCGCTCCAGGCCGAGAGCTTTCGCGATCTCTCGCTTTGCCTCAGCGGTCGGAGAGCCAGTTCACCGGCACGCCGTCTCGGACGACGAAGACCTCGGGACCCCGGCCGTAGAGGGGCACGCGATGGGCCATCCAGCGGTGAGGCGCTTGCGCTGCGAACCAGAACGAGAGCTTGGGGAGGAAGGCGGGGGCAAGGAGGTTCGCGATCCCGAGGTCGGGCGCGTAGCGCACCTCGACCAGCGGGTTGTCGCTTCCCTCGGGCGCTCGGCGGGCCTCGAAGTCGACCAGTCGCATTCCCAGCCCGCAGAAGAAGAGTTGGAACTCGATGGTGTCGGTCTCCTGGCGCACCAGGGGCAGGAAGAGCAGGTTCAGGGTGGCGTTGGCCACCCGGTCCGCTTCCGGCAGTTGGAGCTCGCCTTTGGGCTTTCCATCGGGTCCGTGGCACCGCGCGACTCCCGTGCGGTGGTCGATTTCGAGCATCCCGAGCGGTTCGCGCGCCTCGTTCAAGGAACGCGAGCGCTGGTACACGGGGCGCAAGCGTTCCGTGTCCTGCATCGGCTCGAAGAGCGCAGCCATCGCGGTACTCGCTCCGCCTTCGATCCGCGTTTCCAGGGATACGCTCAGGTTCCCGTTCTCGAGTCGCTTCATTTCGACTTCCGAGGCACCCACCGCGACGCGCTTTTCATCGTAGGTGGTGGCGGGGATCTTTCCCATCGCGGCGGGCCACTCGAGCCGCAGGCTCGATTCGGCGTGCGCTGCGCCGGAGAAGCTCAACACGAGGGCGCAGAGCCAGGAAAGGCTTCGGGGCCGACGCGCGTGTTGCATGTCCGGAGCCTACCTCGCGCCTTCCGCACCGGCTTCGTTGACCTGCGAGAAGCCCATCTGATAGCGTGTCCAGTACGCATCGTCCGATGCGTTTTTTTGTCGGCGCAGGAGAGGTTCGAGGCATGAACTTCGGGTTTACGGAGGAGCAGGAACTCCTCCGGAAGACTGCGCGGGATTTCCTGGAAGAACACGCGGCGATTCAGAGCGTGCGCGCTGTCATGGAAGATCCGGAGCAATCCTGGGACCCGGCGCTCTGGGAGCGGATGGCCCAGCTCGGCTGGATGGGTCTCGCATTGCCCGAGCAACATGGCGGGGCCGGGCTTTCGCTTGTGGAACTCTGCCTCGTCCTCGAGGAGCTCGGTCGTTGCCTCGCCCCGGTGCCGTTTCTGCCGACGGTGATCGCGGCGACGGCAATCGATGAACTCGGGGACGCGACGCAACGTGAGTCGTGGCTGCCCCGGATTGCCGCGGGGGAGGTGGCGGCTACGTTCGCCGTCACCGAGGAGCGCGGCAGCGACGCCCTGGCGGACCTGGAACTCTCGGCGCGGCGAGACGGAGCGGACTGGGTGTTGCGCGGCCGGAAGCTCTTCGTTCCCGACTTCGCCGCCGCGAATCTCGTGGTCGTCGCGGCGCGGATGGCTGGCGGAGGGGCGGGCTTGTTCGTCGTCCCGACGGCGACAGCGGGTCTTTCCGGGGAAGCGATGCAATCGATGGACCTGTTGCGTCCGCTCTCGGAGTTGGTGCTGGACGATGTGCGGGTCGAAGCGAGTGGGCTGCTCGGTGCTGCGGCGCTGTGCGAGGAGGACTTCGAGCGCGTTCTCGATCGAGCGCGGGTGATGGTTGCGGCAGAGATGGTTGGCGGGGCGGAGAAGTGTCTCGAGGATTCCGTAGCCTATGCGAAGGAGCGCGTTCAGTTCGGCAAGCCGATTGGTGTGAACCAGGCGATCAAGCACAAATGCGCCGACATGCTGTTCCAGGTCGAATCGGCCAAGTCGATCACCTATTACGCGGCCTGGTCGGCGTGCGCGGGTGAAGCCGACGCGCCGCTCGCGGCGTCGATGGCCAAGTCGTTCGTGAGCGATGCGTACCGGAGCGTGACCGGCGACAACATCCAGATCCACGGCGGGGTCGGGTTTACCTGGGAGTACGACTGCCACCTCTACTTCAAGCGCGCGAAGAGCGATGAATCCTGGCTAGGGGGTGGTGTCGAGCACCGGGAGCGCGTGGCGCGCCTTCTCGACCTCTAGCGCTAGACTCGCGTCCTTGTGAGCGTTTCTTCGGTTTCGCCGGGCCCGGCACCGGTGCCGTGGAGCGAGCGAGTCGTCGACGGTGCTTGCTTCGTGTTCGCCGTCTGGACGGTGGCGTGTCAGGCCACGGTCGCCCTGGGGGGGTCGCTGTGGTTGGCGCTCGGAGTCTTCGTCGCCGCGGGCCTGATCGTTCTGGGCGGGTTGTCCTACGTCCGACGGGCGGCGGTGGGCGCGCAGCCGCGCTCGCCGGGTTCACCCGAGGGCCCGTCCGGGCCGGCGCCGCCGGATCCCGAGGCGCGTGCGAGTGGGGTGCCACGGGGCGTGCGCATCGGCGGCCTGGTTCTCGCGATCTCCGCCGCAATTTTCCTGCGGGAGAGCCCGGTGGCACTCTGGTGGCTGGGCCTGGGCGTGTTGGGCGTGGCGGGCAGCCTCTCCTTGTTCCGGGAGCCGCTTCGGGATGCGCCGCCCGCGAGCGGACCCCGGCGCGAGGGGTTGCTCTGGGTGCTCGCGCTCCTGGCCGTGGCCGTCGCCCTGGTCGCCCATCGGCCCGATCTCGATGACAGCTTCTACCTGAACCTGGCGGTAGCGAGCGCCGACGCGCCCGGGGATCCGCTGCTCGCCGGCGACACGTTGCACGGTGTTCCCGGGTTGCCGTTGCACCATCCGGTGTATCGCGTCCACACCTGGGAGGTCTGGAATGCCGCGATCTCGCGCCTCACCGGCATCCCGGTGGCGGCCGTATTCCACTTCGTCTCCGCCTCCCTGGTGGCGCTCCTGGTCCCGCTGGCGTGGGCGCGGCTCTTTCGCCGGCTCGTTCCGCGGCACTGGCTCTGGGCAGTGGCGGCCGTCTTGTGGGTCCTGGTGATCGCGGGCGATGCCCACCGCTGGTACGGAAACTTCGCCTTCGTCCGCATCTGGCAGGGGAAGTCGGTGTTTCTGAGCGTCCTCTTGCCCGTCATCTGGTCCGCGGGGCTCGACTTTGCGCGGCGCCCGTCGACCCGTGGCTTCCTGCTGCTCGGGGCAGCTCAGGTTGCCGCGCTGGGTTGTACGTCGACGGCCGTCTGGGCCGGCCCCGCCGCGGCGCTCTCGGCGGCAGCGTGTGCGCTGCCCAGCGTTCGCTACGCCTGGCGGCGGCTCGGAGCGACCGTCCTCGCGTCAGCGTACGTCCTGATCCTCGGGCTGGGCGTCCAGCAGTCGGTGTTCCAGGACCGGGAGGCCCGCCTCACGGCGGGGCCGGATGCGATCGTCGCCGAGCGCATCGAGCGCAAGCGTCTGCTCGTCGACCAGCGGCACGCTCCCGGTACCCAGTTGGCCCGGTCGCTGGACCTCGTCACCGGGGCAGGGCTGCTCCAGGCGGTCTGCATCGCCGCCGTACTCGGCGCCTGGGCGCTGGCGCCGCGGGGGCTGGGTCGGCGTTTCGCGTGCGGCGTTCCCCTGGCGGTCTGGGCGCTCCTTCTCAATCCCTATTTTTCGAGCGAGCTGGCCCGTTTCGCGATCGGGGGGTCGCACTGGCGCGCGCTCTGGGTGCTTCCCATTCCCGCGCTCCTGGCGTTGCTGCTGACGGCACCCCTCGAGCTCTCGCGACGTCGCCTGGTGGCGGTTCCGATCACGCTTGCCGCTTTCGCGGCCTTCGGGATCGTCCCGGCGCACTCGGCGTTGAGTCCGGCAAACGGGGTGTCGCTGCGCAGCCCGGGACTCAAGTTTCCCGTCGAGGAGCATGCCCTCGCACGCGCCTTTTCCAGTCGCTTGCCTGCCGGATCCGTGGTCGTCGCGCCGCGGCGGATCGCCGCGTGGCTGCCGACCTTCCACGATCGTGTCCATCCCATCCTGGCCCGCGATGCGTACCTGGTCGGGTTTCGTACGCAGCTCGGAGGGCAGAATGTCGCCCTGCGCGTTCTCATGACCGACTTCGTGTCCGGACGCGGTGACGAGCCCGACGCCGCTCGGCACTTCGTGCGCGGGCTGCAGCGCTTCGGCGTCGATGCCGTGCTCGTCGTTGCCCGTCCCGAGACGCAGGTAACTCGCAAGACGCTCCGCGAGGTGGGCTTCGAGCACGTGGGCGGAACGGAGATCCAGGTCTGGGAGCGCCGCTGACCGGCCGCCGGGCACCCGATATACTTTTCCCGATGGCGAGCTCGGCACCGCCGGCAGAACCCGCCTCCCGAAACGTGGCGCGCCCGGCCACGTTGTTGGTGACCGTTCCGGCTCTCGACGAGGAGCGAACGGTCGGGGAGGTGATCCGCGGGATTCCCCGGAGCATTCCCGGGGTCGGTCGCGTCGAAGTCGTCGTCGTGGACGACGGCAGTCGCGACGCGACGGCCCAACGGGCGGCCGAAGCGGGGGCTTTCGTCATCCGGCACCCCGCGCCCCGGGGCGTGGGGGCGGCGTTTCATGCCGCGTTGGCCCACGGCATCGACCGGGGGGTGGACCTGATCCTGAGCATCGATGCCGATGGCCAGTTCGACCCGGCCGATATTCCCAAGCTCGTTGCGCCCGTGCTGGCTGGTGAGGCAGACCTGGCCACGGCCTCGCGGTTCGTCGACCCGGCGTTGGTGCCCGAGATGCCCAGCGTGAAGCGGTGGGGCAACCGGATGATGAGTCGGCTGATCTCCCGGTTGGCGGGCCAGACGTTCCACGACGTTTCTTGCGGGATGCGCTGCTACAGCCGGCGCGCCGTGCGGCAGCTGCACTTGGTGGGCCGATTCACCTACACGCAGGAGGTGGTCCTGAACCTCGCCTTCAAGGGCTTGAGTATCGTCGAGGTGCCGATCCGGGTGCGGGGGGAGCGTCAATTCGGTGCGAGCCGGGTGGCGAGCAACCTGTGGCGCTACGCGTGGCGCACGATCCGCATCATCTTCCGTTCCTATCGCGACTATCACCCGCTGCGTTTCTTCGGCGGAATCTCGCTGGCCCTGTTGACCCCCGCGGCGCTGCTCCTGCTCTTCCTGGGCTACCACTACGTTTCGACGGGCGGGTTCACTCCCCACAAGTGGGCGGGATTCACGGCCCTGGGCCTTTCGCTGGTCGCGCTCCTCGTGCTCCACGTGGGCGTGATCGGGGACATGTTGAGTCGCCACCGCATCTATCTCGAAGAGCTCCTCTACCGGCAGCGCGGCGAGGTCCGCGGCGAACGGGATGATGACCGCCGGCCTCGGGATCTCGACTGATTCCCCCAGGCCGGCATGCGGATCCTGCTGACCGCCAGCACGTTTCCGTTGCATCCCGACGACGCGTTGCCGGGGTTCGTCTTCGGGCTCGCGCGGGCGCTGGCCGAGCACGACGACGTGACCGTCCTGGCCCCGGGCGCCCCGGGTGCCGCGGAGTTCGAGGAGTGGTCGGGCGTGCGGGTCCGCCGTTTCCCGTACTTCTGGCCTCGGCGTTTCGAGCGGCTCGCGTACGCGGAAGGAATGGACACCAACCTGCGCCGGTCCTGGCTCGCACGGCTCGAACTGCCGACCTTTCTCGCGGCCGAGTGGCGCGCGACGCGTCGCGCTGCCGTCGATGTGCAGGCCGAGGTCGTCAATTCCCACTGGCTCCTGCCCCAGGGACTGACGGCGGCCCTGGCCCGGGGACGGAGCGCGCGGTTTCGTCACGTGGTCACCCTGCACGGGGGCGACGCCCACCTGCTCGGCCAGTTGCCCATGGCGTCCGCGCTGGCGCGTTTCGTCGGTCGTCGCGCCGATGCCTTCCTGGCCGCGTCGTCGGCGGCGCGCGAGCGACTCGACACAGCCCTTGGGCGTCCCTCGCGGGCGGTGGTCCAGCCCATGGGCGCCGACACCGCTCGCTTCCGGTCCGCGTTGCCCCTCGACGCCGCCGCGGAGGGCTTGCCCGGCGGCTATCTCCTCTTCGTGGGGCGACTCCAGGAGATCAAGGGGGTTTCGGTGCTCCTGCGCGCGCTGGCCCGGGTTCGCGCGCGGCACCCGGAACTGGGCCTGCTGATCGTCGGGTATGGCGAGCGCGAGGCAACCCTGCGTGCCGAGGCGGACGAACTCGGTCTCGCGTCGGCGGTTCGGTTCGGCGGCGCGCGGGGCTCCGACGGCGTCGCCCAGGCGCTGCGGGGGTGCCGGGCGTGTGTCGTCCCGTCGCTCGAACTCTCCGATGGCAGGGTGGAGGGAATGCCGACCGTGGTGGTCGAGGCGCTGGCCGGCGGAGCGCGGCTGGTGGCGACCGCCACGGGTGGCATCGCGGAGGTGGTGCGCGATGGAGAAACCGGCTGGCTGTGCCCGCCTGGCGACGCCGAGGCGCTCGCCGCAGCCATCCTCCGGGCGCTGGATGCGCCCGATGCGAGTGCCGTGGCGGCCCGGGGACAAGCGGAAGCCGAGCGTTTCGACTGGACCGCCGTGGCCCGGCGCTACCGGGAAGTCTTTGCGTCCGTCAGCTCCTCTAGCCGCGCGTGACTTCGGAGAGCAGACCCTCGAGGGCGCGTGTCGTGGCCGGGGCTCCGTAGCGGCCGCGAGTGCGTTCGCGGCCTGCAGCGCCCAGGGTGTCCCGAGCTGCCGGGTCCACGAGGAGCTGCCCCAAGGCCGCCGTGAGGGCGCGGCCGTCTCCCGGCGGGACGAGCAGGCCGGTTTCGCCCGGCGCGATGATTTCGCCGGGGCCGGTGGGACAATCGGTCGCAACCGCGGCGATGCCCAGCGCCTGGGCCTCGACGAGTGCGTTCGGGAGGCCCTCCATGTCGCTGGTCAGGGCGAATACGTCGGCGCTGGCCATCCAGGCCCACGGGTTCTGGACGAAGCCGGCGAAACGGACCCGGTCGCCCAGGCCGAGTCGCCGGGCCTGGGCTTCGAGGTTCTGTCGCTCGGGGCCGTCGCCGCACAGGACCACTTCCAGGTCGATCCGGTCGGCGAGGTCTCCAGCGGCGGCGATGAGCAGGTCCACGCGCTTTTCCGGGACGAGACGCCCCACCGCGACGATCCGTTGGCGTCCCGGGGGTGGGGCGGGTACCGGCGCTTGGGCGAGGGCGTCGAGGTGTTCGAGGTCTGTGGCGTTCGGGAGGGTCGTGACCGTCCCCGCTTGCGGGTAGACCCGGGCCGTCAACGCGGCGAGCGCTTCGGCGTTTGCGACGACGCGGTCGGCGCGTGCGTAAGTCCAGCGCATGACGGGGCGCATCCAGCGGGGGTCCGTGAGTGCCGGCGGCGAAGACACCCGGGCGATCCACCCGGGGTTGGCGCGCGCGATGGCGAGGGCCAGGCCGGTCACCCAGTTGGGGTGGGCGAAGGCGCTCAGTACAGCGTCTGGTCGCAGTGCGTCGATGACGCGGGCGAGCCGCACGATGGCCGCGGGGAGCTGCCAGCTCCGGCGCTTGCCGAGC
The DNA here is from genome assembly GCA_036336695.1 of Myxococcota bacterium. Classification (GTDB taxonomy): domain Bacteria; phylum Myxococcota_A; class UBA9160; order UBA9160; family SMWR01. Next base: position 13,295 of record JAYZFQ010000119.1, on the reverse strand, counting down.
ACGGTGATCGGAACGTCTCCCAGTTCCGGTTCCTGGGGAGCCCGCCGCAGCACCGCCAGGTGCGGAGCGAAACGGGCGCGGTCCAGGTGCCGGGCGACAGTGGTGACGAAACGCTCGGCGCCGCCGCCGGAGAGGGTGGTCGAGACGAAGAGCACGCTCCTGCGGTCGTCGCTCGGCATGGGGCGTTCCCAGCCTAGCAGGCGCCGGGGGGCTCGACGCCCGGCGCCCGCCCGTGCACTCTTGGGCCAGGATGGTGGAAGCGACGTCCGGGCGGGAACGCTGGAACGCCCTCGATTTTCTCAAGGCCGCGGCCATCGTGGCGGTCGTCATCACCCACGCCGGTCCCGACACGGTGGGTCGTGTTGGCGACGATCTGGTCTGGGACCTCACGAAGACGTGGACGGTCTTCCAGGTCCCGTCCTTCCTGTTCGTCTCCGGGTTCCTCTACGCGGCGCGGGCTGCGGGTCGGGCCGCGGTTGGGTCCCGCCTGGAGCGCGTCCTCCTGCCGTACCTCGTGGCCAGTTGTGTCGTTCAGCTGGTCGGGGCCAGCCAGGCCCAGACAGCGGGAGAGGTGTTCTGGCAGTTCCTCACCGCATCGTCTCTGGGCATCTACTACTACGTCTCCCTCATCTGCGGGTGCATTCTGCTTTCCTGGCCCCTGGCCCGGTTTTCTCGGGTCGGCATTCTCGTCGCGTGGGTCGTCTATACCGCCTATTCCGTGGTGGCTCTCCTGCACCCCGCATTTCGGACCGCGGGCGACTTCTTCTGGATGCTGCGGGATCCGCTTTCGCTCTACGCCCTCGGTTTCTTTCTCGCCGGCTGGGCGTCGCAGCTCTGGTTGCCCGAACTCAAGCGGCTCCGCCGCCGGGTCCCCCGCGTGGTGCTCGGCGTGGTGGTGGCCGTGGCGGCCTTCGGACTCGCGCTCAACCTGCAGTGGTTGCCCTTCTCCTGGGGCTGGTTCGACCGCGCTGTCTATACGCTCGCCGTGGTGGCGTTGTTCGCGCTGCTCCTGTCCCGGCGGATCGCCGGCCCCGCCGTGCGCTTTCTCGCCGACGCCACCCTGGCGCTCTACCTGTTCCACTTCCCCTTCCTGCTGGCCGTGCGCCCCTTCTTGCAGGAAGCGCCGCCGCTGGTGAGCGTCGGAATCCAGGTGCTTGCCGGCCTGGCCGGCGCCTGCGCGGTGGTATGGCTTGCGCGCCGGCTTCTCGGGGTACCGCGTGCCCGCCGCTGGCTCGGTGCCTAGTTCCGGGAGAGCAGGTACGCGGCGAGATCCAGGCGGTCCGCTTCCGGGGCGTCGACGGCGGGCATGGGGGGCGTTGGTGCCTCGAGGAACGTCGCCAGGGTCCGCGTGTCGTAGCGCGCCGCCAGGTCGACGAGGGCCACGGTTGCGGAGTCCGGCGCGTCGCTCGCCCCGTGGCAAGCGGGGCAGCCGAGGGACTGGAACAGGGCGTGTCCCCGGGCGGCGTCGCCCGGTGTACTGCTGGCCGTGGTCGGGTGGCTGCTGGGCGGTGTGCGATCCGCCGCGGGGCGTGCCTTCCCCGTGCCCGAGGAGACGCGGTAGATCGCGCCCGCATAGTCGTCGGAGACGTAGAAGCTCCCGTCCGGACCTTCGGCGACGTCGACCGGGCGACCGATTACGTCCTCGTCGACGAGGAAACCCGTGAGGAAGTCGCGTTCTTCGATCCCGTCGGGCGTCCAGTGCAGCGAGACCACCTTGTAGCCGTCCTTGCGCGTGCGGTTCCACGACCCGTGCAGCGCGACGAGGGCAGTGCCGCGGAGCGCCTCGGGCGGATCGGCTCCGCGTACGAAGGTGATGCCGAGGGGGGCGTTGTGGGCGCGGAAGCCGTGTTCCGGGGGGAGCGCCTCGGCGATGCGTGCTTCTGCGCCCGGGCCGAAGTCCGGGTCGGGGACGTTGTCGCCGTAGGCGTAGGGCCAGCCGTAGAAGCCGCCGGCCACGACCCGGTTCAACTCGCACGGGGGGAGGTCGTCGCCGAGCAGGTCGCGCCCGTTATCGGTCGCGAAGAGCTCCCCCGTGGCGGGCTGCCAGTCGAAGCCGACCGCGTTGCGCAGCCCGGTGGCGTAGAGTTCCTCGTTCGACCCGTCCGGCCGGTAGCGCACGATTGCGGCGCGCCGGGGGTCGTCCTCGATGCAGACATTGCAACTGGAACCGACCGAGACGTACATCCACCCGTCCGGGCCGAAGCGCAGGGTGCGTGTCCAGTGGTTGCCTCCCTTGGGGAGATTTCGGACGACGCGCTCGATCGGCCCCTGGGTCTGTCCCAGCTCCGGGTCGAAATGCACCCGTGCGACCGCGCCAGCCTCGGCGATGTAGAGCCAGCCGCCGTGGAAGTCCATGCCGTTGGGTCGGTCGAGACCCTCCAGCAGCGTGCGCCGTCCGTCGGGTCGCCCGTCCCCGTTCGCGTCGCGCTCCAGCAGCACGATCTTCCCGGATCTCGGCAGGCTCACGAGGAGGTCTCCGGCGGAGGTGAACCGGAGCATGCGCGCGAAGGGGAGGTCATCGGCGTAGAGCGCCACGGCCATGCCTTCGGGAGCCCGGAGGCGCCCGCGGATCGTCTCCGGAGCCGGCGGGTCGATTCCCCGGCCCCAGAGCAGGTGGGCCATCGGGGCGTTGAAGGCGAAACGCTCGGGGAGGAGGCCACAGGCGGCCCAGAGGGCGGCACAGGCGATGATGACCAAAGCGAGGATTTTCATGGGGATCGGTCCGGACAGGTATCCGGCCCGATCCGCCAGCGCCACCCCTGATAGGCCGCCTTCTGGGCTCCCCGGCGGGGGGGGCTTGAGACGGACGCGCCGCTGGTTTACACGTATGCGCCGCGACTGGAGGAGAACGGCTGCATGGGACGAAGGATTCGTACAGGCGACCTGGTGCAGGTCGTGTCCGGTGCCGACAAGGGGAAGCAGGGCCGGGTGCTGGCCATGGATCCCGGCTCGGGCAAGCTGCGGGTGGAGAAGGTTCGCCTCCAGAAGCGTCACCTGAAGCCGGGCCGCCGCGGGGCGCGGACGGGCGGGATCATCGAGCAGGAGGGGTTCATCGACGCCTCCAACGTCATGCTCGTCGATTCCGAGGGCGGTGCCCCGAGCCGCGTTCGGGTGCGGCGCGAGGGAGACCAGAGCGTTCGCGTGTTTTCCCGGAGCGGTGCCGACGTGCCCGATCCGGTGGTGGGCTGAGAGAGCGGTCGCCATGGCGAAAAAGGGCAAGCGCGAGAAGATCAAGCTCGAATCGTCGGCCGGAACCGGCCATTTCTACACGACGATCAAGAACAAGCAGAACACGCCCAACAAGATCGAGCTGAAGAAGTACGATCCGGTGGTGCGCAAACATGTCGTCTACAAGGAGAAGAAGCTCAAGTAGTGGACTTCTTCTTCCCCACGCGCGGCCGACCCGCGCGATAGAGAAAGGCTGAAGCTTCGATGGCTTGGGTGGTTACGCGGCTCTGTCGGGATTGTGTCGATCAGTCATGCGTCGAGGTCTGCCCGGTCGACTGCATTTACGAGTACACGGGGAGCGATACCAAGGCCTTCCCGAACCAGCTCTACATCGACCCGGAAGAATGCATCAATTGCGGCGTTTGCGAGCCGGAGTGCCCGTGGGAGGCGATCTTCGAGGACGAGCAGGTCCCGGAGGTCTTCGCGGAAGACACCCCGCTCAACGCCAAGCTCGTGGATGGCAAGGACGACTTCCAGGTGCCCGAGGTCGAGGAGAAGCCGAAGCCGACTCCCGAGCAGATCGAAGAGAACAAGGCCAAGTGGGGCTACGCCGGCTAGCTACGCCGCCCCCGCCCGGTCGAAGGCCGGATGCCTATGCTGTTCCCGCCCGGTCGAAGGCTTCGGCCATGGCATCGACCGGGGCTTCGGCTCCCGTCCACAAGCTGAACTGTTCGGCGGCCTGGTAGATCAGCATCCACTTGCCGCTGACGGTGCGCGCGCCACGGGCTTCGGCATCCCGAAGCAGGCGCGTGCGTTCTGGCTGGTAGACCGCGTCCATGACGACGGCTTCCGAGGCGAGTTCGGCCGCCGGAACCGGGGAGACGTCGGTTCCAAGCCCCACGGAGGTGGTGTTGACGAGGATGTCGTATTCCGTGTCGCCCAGGGCCGCGAGCGGACCGCCTCCGCTGGCTCCCAGCGTGTCGGCCAGGTCTCGGGCCCGCTCCGGAGTCCGGTTGAGGACGGTGACCACCGCACCGCGCTCGACCAGGCCATGCACGACAGCCCGTGCGGTTCCGCCGGCACCGAGGACCACCGCCCGGGCCCCCGCCAGTTGCGTTTCTCGTTCGAGCGCCCGAACGGCGCCGCACCAGTCGGTGTTGGCTCCCTCGAGCTGCCCCTGCCGGAGCGTAACGGTGTTCACCGCCCCGATCCGCTCGGCGACCGGATCGACGCGGTCCAGGTGCGGGAGAACCGCCTGCTTGTGCGGAAGCGAGACAGCGAGTTGTCGCATCCCGAGGGCGCGAGCGCCGGCCACGGCGGCTTCCAGGGCTTCGGGCGGCACGTCGAAGGCCAGGTAGGCCGCATCGATGCCGGCCGCCTGGAAGGCGGCGTTGTGCATCGCCGGCGAGCGGGTATGGCCCGCGGGATGCAGGACGATGCCGCACAACGCGGTCGTGGCCCCAGGGCTCGCTGCTCGTGACACGGCACCCTCCTCGGCGCGGGCTATGCTAGCGCCGCTGGTTCAAAAGGAGGTTCCACGTGTCCGATCCCCGGGTTGCGATCATCATGGGAAGCAAGAATGACTGGGACGTGATGAAGGCCGCCGAGGAGACCCTCGAGAAGCTCGGCATTCCGAGCGATGCTCGAGTGATCTCGGCTCACCGGACGCCCGAGCGCCTCACGCGTTTCCTGGCTGGTGCGGAAGAGGGCGGGATCGAGGTTGTCATTGCCGGGGCGGGCGCGGCGGCGCACCTGGCGGGAGTGACGGCGGCCCACACGGTGCTTCCCGTGCTCGGTGTGCCCATCGACAGCTCGGCGCTCCAGGGCCTAGACGCCTTGCTCGCCACCGTTCAGATGCCCGGTGGGATTCCCGTCGCGACCTTCGCGATCGGCAAGGCCGGCGCCAAGAACGCCGCGCTCTTTGCGGCCGCGATCCTGGCCGGCCGGGACCCGGAGGTTCGAAAGCGTCTGGACGAATTCCGCGCGGCCCAGTCGGCCGCGGTGCCCGAGCGCCCCTACTAGCCGGGCGTCGCTTCGGTTGCGCGCGCCAGGGCCGCCTTCAGGTCGTCCCAGACCTTGCGCCGGTTTTCCGGCGTGTACTGGCGCAGGATGAAGGCCGGGTGGAAGGTGGGCATGAGGGGGATCCCTCGGTACTCCTGCCACGTGCCGCGGACCCGCGTGATCGCCACCTCCCGACCCAGCAGCAGGCTGGTGGCGGGCTTGCCGAGGGAGACGATCACCCGGGGTTTCACCGCCTCGATCTGGCCGTCCAGGAACGGGCTGCACGTCGCCACCTCGTCGGCCTGGGGCGTTCGGTTCCCGGGCGGTCGGCACTTCACGATGTTGCAGATGTAGACGGAGCTTCGCGGGACGCCGAGTCCCTTCTCGATCATCTGAGTCAGGAGTTCGCCAGCTCGGCCGACGAACGGCAAGCCGCGCTGATCCTCCTGCTCTCCCGGCCCCTCTCCGATGAACAGGAGGTCGGCGTCCGGGTTGCCGTCGCCGAAGACGAGCCGGGTGCGACCTTCGGCGAGGCGGCAGCGGGTGCATTCGCCGAGCGCCGCGCGCACTTCTTCGAGGCTCGGGTCGGTGCCCCAGGCCGGCGCATCCAGGAGTCCGGTCTGGCGCGCTGCCGCCGGCGCGGGCGCGTCGACGCTCGTGGTCGCGGGGACGGCGTCGACGCCCTCTTCCGAGAGTTCGAGGAGCCAGGCGCGCGTGGCCCCCAGCACGGCGCGCGCGTCGTCGGCTCCGGCGGGCGGGGGGGGCGCCACCGGTCAGCCTTGGGCGGCGATGGCGCGCGCCGCTTCGGGCGAGCCTGCGGTCTTCGGGGTTGCGCCGGGCTGCCTGGGCGAGCCTGCCGTCTTGGGTTTCCCGCCGGGCTCCTTGGTTCCGTGCCGCTGGCGGTCGATCTTTTCCTGGACCTCGAACTCGAAACCCGGGTCGTTCACGTCGTCGTGGCAGCTCCCGCAGATCTGCAGGATGACGCACGAGTCGCACTTGTCGCCGAGCGAGAGGATGGTGCCCACCTTCGGGGCCCCGTCCTTCACATGGTCGCCTCCCGGCCCGTGGCAAGACTCGCAGCCCACCCGGGCGAGGTCCGCTTGGTCGGCGGCGGGCAGGGCGGCGGCAAATCCGCCGGGCTTGCCGAAGCCGGTGGTGTGGCAGCGCAGGCAGTCTTCGTCCGCGGCTTTCCCGGCTGCGGTGAGGCTCGCGACGGCGTGTGCGTGGGGCTGGGAGGCCCAGGTCTCGAACTCGGCAGCGTGGCACGAGCGGCACGCGTCGGACCCCACGAACGCGGCCGTGGTCGGCAGCAGCGAGCCGCCCGGCCGCCCCCGCTCGGCGAGCAGGCGCTGCTGCTCTTCGGGCGGGAGGGCCAGGAGTCCCGCGTTCTGGACGTGGGAGATCCGCGGCCGGAAGGTCGCGTAGTCGAACCCGAGGGAGTGCTTGGGGTCGTGGCAGGTCTCGCAGGCGGGGGCGTAGTCGCCGTTCTGGACGAAATCGGGAGACAGGTGGGGGCCGCCGCGACCATGGCATGACTCGCAGCCGACGTCCTCGAGTTGCGGCGTGAGCGCCGGATCGACGAACCCTCCCGGCTGGTCGTACCCGACCACATGGCAGCTCACACACTCGCCGTTGTTTTCGGCCCCGTGCTTCACCAGCGTGTCGTAGGCGCTCGCGTGGGTGGTGAACTTCCAGGTCTCGTATTCCATCTCGTGACAGACGCCGCAGGTTTCGTTCCCGCTGTAACCGCGCGTGTTGAGGAGCATGGGAACCGGTCCGCCCCCGATCTTCGCAGCGCGCATCCGCGCCAGTGCCGGGTGGGTCTCTTCGTTCCAGCTCTGAAGCCGTCCCGTGATCTGGCCTTCGGCGTCGATGAAGAAGATGTCCGGCACGCCCGCGAAGACGCCGTAGGCCTCCTGGATGCTGCCGTCGTCGTCGAACAGGACCGGGAAGAAGTCGAGACCGTCCTGCTTCAGCCGGCTCCGGACCGCGTGGGTGCGGCCGGTCACTTCGATGCCGACCAGCGTGGGTCGGGAGTCTTCCGGCAGGCTCTCGAGGATGTCGCGCAGGGCGGCGAGGGCGTAATGACAGTGGGGACAGGTGTGGAGGAAGAAGATCAGGATCACGCCGTTTCCGCGCTGGGCCGAGAGTTCGAAGCGGTCGTCCGAGTCGAGGATCTTGGCGGAAAAGTCGGGAGCCTCGGGGCGCCGGGACGGACTGGGTCCCGCCGCCGGGAGTCGGAGGTTGGCGCGGAGGGTCTTTTCCAGGGTTGCCGCGTCCGTGTTCTCGAGGTGGGTCAAGCCGAAGGTCACGAAGCCTTCGGCGTCGGCGCCGATCAGGGCCAGGGGCTCGCGCAACCCGAACGACCGTGCCAGGCGGGCGCTCGAGTCGTCGATCACCGGGAAGTCGATGCCTTCCGTGGCGGCGAATTTTTCGGCCCGGGCGTGTGTTGCCCCGGTTGCGACCCCCAGGATTCCGAAGTTCTGTTTGCCGCGGAGTGGAGCGATCGCGTTGACGGCCTCGGTGACGGGCACGGCGTCTCGGACGTCCGGGTTGAAGAAGTAGAGCAACAGGCGCTTGCCGAGCACGTCGGTGGCGGAGACGCGCTGGCCGTCCAGACCCCAGCCCGAAAAGGCGGGGAGGGGTCGTCCGCGGGGTCGGCGCTTGGGCGTCTTCTGGGCGGGCGTCTCTGCCGCTTCGGCACCGGCGACTCCGGAAACTTCCGCCGGTGCGTCCGGTGTGGTGGCCGTGGGCGGGGGATCGTCGGCCGTGCCGCAGCCGATCGTGCAGATCGCGACGGTGAGCCCGAGGAGGGGAAGACGCACGCGGGGAGGATACAGAATCGGGGCTTCGGAGATCCGACGGGCCCGGCTCAGTTCACCTTCTCGAGAATGTGGATCCCGCAGGCGCTCCCCAGCCCGATCACATGGGCGAGACCCACGCGGGCACCTTCGACCTGGCGGTCGCCGGCGGCGCCGCGGAGGTGGGTGGTGATCTCGTAGATATTCGCCACGCCGGTTGCGCCCAGGGGGTGCCCCTTGGACAGGAGACCGCCGGATACGTTGACCGGGATGCGTCCCCCGTGGGCCGTTTCTCCGTTGTCGATGCACTTTCCGGCCTCTCCTTCGCCGCACAGCCCGAGGTTCTCGTAGTGCAGAATCTCGGCCGTGGCGAAACAATCGTGCAACTCGACCAGGTCGAGGTCGTCGGGCCCCAGTCCCGCCATCTCGTAGGCGGCCTTTGCGGCCCGGCGGGTGCAGGTGTTCACGTCGGGCATGACGAGGTCTCGCTCCGTCCACGGGTCGCTCGTGAGCACCGAGGCGGAGACCTTGACGCAGCGATCCATGCCGACCTCGCGGGCCTTCTTCTCGCTCACCAGCACGGCGGCCGCCGCGCCGTCGACGTTCACGGAGCACATCAGCTTGGTGTTCGGGTAGGCGATCATCTCGGCGCCCATGACCATCTCGAGGGGGGTCTCCTTCTGGTACATGGACTTCGCATTCTTCATGGAATGTTGGTGGTTTTTGACTGAGACCTTCGCAAATTGCTCGAACGTTGTGCCGTACTTCCGCGCGTGCTCCATGCCGGCCTCGGCGAAGACCGCCGGCATCAGCCCCGAGCCGAGCAGGCCCTCGGTGGGGATGCCGCCGCCGCCGCCTCCGCCCAGGAGGCCCGCCTTGCCCAGTTGCTCCACGCCGACCACGAGGACCGTGTCGTAGATCCCGGCCTTGATGGCGGTCCAGCCCTCTCGGAACGCGGTGGCGCCGGTGGCGCAGGCGTTGGAGCTGTTCGTCACCGGGATGCCGGTCTGCCCGATTTCCTGGAGGATGCGCTGGCCCACCATCGCAGCCGCCTGCATCAGGTTGCCGGAGTACAGGGCCTCCATGTCCTGGATGCTCATGCCGGCATCCTCGAGGGCCAGGCGCGCGGCTTCGGCGCCGAGCTTGGGCACGCTGCTTTCCGGGTAGCGGCCGAACTTGATCATGTCGATTCCGAGCACGTACACGTCGCTCATCGGCGTCTCTCCTTCCCGCTACGCGGAGCGGGGCTGAAAGTAGTAGGTCAGGTATTCGTTGCCCTCGGCGTCTTTGCGCGGGGCGATCTGGTAGATGACTTCGACCGGCATTCCCATCTGGATCTTCTCGGGGTCCGGGTCCACGTTGATGAGGTTTCCCTTGACGGTTCCGCCGCCCTCGAGGTCGACGATCGCGGAGACGTAGGGCACCTCGATGCCCGGAAAGGAGCGGTGGACGATCGAATAGACGTAGAGCTCGCCGCGGTTGGAAAGGGGTGTCGGCTCGCAGGTTCCGCTGGTGCCGCAGCTGGAGCAGGTTTCACGGGCCCCGAGGAAGATCGCGCCGCACTGGCTGCACTTGTGGCCCTCCAGATACGGATCGCCGTCTTCGGGGATCGCGAGGTACTTCGCGACCGGGAGCGGCTTTGTCGGGTTTTCCTCCGCCATGATGCAGGGCTTCCTTCGTGGACGCCGGACGAAGTCCGGCGCGGGGGGTGGCGTACGAGGATGCCAGTAGGAGCCTTGGAGTGTCAACGTGCCGAGAAAAGCGGCGGGGCAGGGGCTCTCGCTAACCGGTGCGCGTCTTGGCGGCTTCGAGGGCGCGTCGCACGGCCGCGTTGGACGGTTCGAAGGCGAGCGCGGTCTGCAGGTTTCGCGCGGCAGCGGGCCAGTCCTTCCGCGCGATGTCCGTCTGGGCGAGGTTCCAGTACTGGCGGCCCTGGGGAGTATGCACGGCGTTTTCCCCCTGCTGCCGGCTTTCCTCGGCGGCCTGGGCCAGCCGAAGCCGGACGCCGCGGCGATCCTCGAGCATCTGGTCGTAGGCTTCCCGCCGGCGCGGGTCGCGAAGCACCGCGTAGGCTTCACTCACCCGCTTGGCGATTTCCACGATCGCCCGGCGCAGTTCTCCCGACACGTGGCGGTTGGCATCGGGGTGGAAGGTCCGGGAGGTGGCGTAATAGGACGCCTTGACTTCTCGGGGCGAAGCGCCGGGGGCCACGTGCATGAGTTGGTAGTAGTTCAACTCGTCCATGATCCGTGCCAGCGCCTGGATCTCTGCGGGAGCGAGGGCGGACACCGGTCAGCACACCTCCGGGTCGTCGCCTGCGATCTCCGAGAGGTCCGTTCCGACGTCCCCGAACAGGCTTTCGTCCGGCTGGGTCTCGGCGAGGGCCGGGTCTGACCCGCCCGCCGCCGGGTGCGATGCGGGTTCCTCGGCGGCCATCCGGTCCATTTCCGCCTCGGGAAGGAGGTCGAGTTCTACCTCGCCGTCCAGATCGAGCATCGCCTGGGTCGTCCCGTTGAGGTCCACGTCGATGTCCATGCCCCCGGCGAGGTCCTCCCGTACGGCGATGTCGATGCTGTCCGTGAGTTCCTCGGAGCGGTCGATCTCGTCCGGGCCAGCGGGAACCTCCATGACATCGGTGTCGGCGGTTCCGCTTGGGCCGGGATGCTCGCGAGCTTCGGGGACCGAGGCGACGGGCTTGGCGACCAGATCGACGGCGCCGAGGACCTCGGCGTCCTCCGGGGTGGCGCTGGTGACGCGCTCGGTGCGGTTTTCCTCGATGATCTCGCGCATCTCCACCTCGGAGAGTCCCGAGGAGAGGGTGATCCGGGTGGAGGTGGCCTGCTCGGTTTCCGGGTCCCGCGCGGTGACGTTCACGATCCCGTCTTCGTTGATTTCGAAGGTGACCTCGATTTCCACCTCGCCTCGCCGCGCTTTCTTGAAGCCGGAAAACTCGAACTGTCCCAGCAATTCGTTCTCCGACAGTTCCCGCGACTCGCCTTGGCATACCCGAATTACCACCGACTCCTGGTTGTCCTGGAAGGTGGTGAACGTCCGGGTCTGCTCGATCGGGACGGGTGTGTTCCGTTCGATGATGGTTTCTGCCAGCCCTCCGGCGACCCCGATCTTCAGGGACAAGGGGGTCACGTCGAGCAGGAAGGCCCGGTTGTCCGTGTCGACCAGCGTGGCGGCGTGGATTGCGGCGCCCATGGCCACGACCTGGTCCGGGTCGACGTCGGTTCTCGGGTCCTGCTGGAAGTACTCGCGCACGGCGTTGTGGATGATGGGCAGTCGTGTGGGTCCGCCCACGAGGATGACGCCGTCCAGATCGCGAGCGACGACACCGGCTTGCTGGAGTGCTTCGTCGCAGACCTTGAAGGTTCTCTGGATCAGGTCCTGAACCAGCGTCTCGAATTCGGCGGCCGTCACCGTGCGCTCCAGCGAGAGCGAAGCTCCGCCATCTGCCGCCGTGGCGATGTCCGGGATCCGGACCTCGCTCGCCTCCTCCACGGAGAGTTCCTTCTTGGCGGCCTCGGCCGCGGCCTTGAGCTTCTCGAGAGCAAAGGGGTCGTTGCGCAGGTTGATCCCTTGCTTCTCCAGGAATTCGTCGGCCAGGAGGTCGATCAGGCGGTCGTCGAAGTCGTCGCCGCCGAGAAACGTGTCTCCGCACGTGGAGAGGACTTCGAAGACGTCGCTGCCGATTTCCAGGACCGAGATGTCGAAGGTCCCTCCGCCGAGGTCGTAGACCGCGACCTGCTGGGAGAGTCCCTTGCCGAAGCCGTAGGCCAGGGCGGCGGCGGTCGGCTCGTTGAGTATCCGGAGGACCTCGAGCCCCGCGATGCGGCCCGCGTCCTTGGTGGCCTGGCGCTGGTTGTCGTTGAAGTTCGCCGGCACGGTGATGACGGCCTGGCTCACGGGTTGTCCAAGCCGTGTTTCCGCAATGCTCTTGATCTCCCGCAGCACCATGGCGCCGATCTCGGGCGGCGAGAACCGCTCGTCGCGCACGTTGATGCGAACGCCGTGATTCGGACCCTCGGTGATTTCGTAGGAGCAGACGGCCTGGGCCTTCTTGACCTCCTCGGAAAAGTAGTAGCGGCCCATCAGGCGCTTGGAAGACGAGATCGTGTGCTTGGGGTCCTGGATGATGTTGGCTCGGGCGGTATTCCCGACCACGATCGAACCGTCCTCCCGGAGGCCGACCACGCTGGCGGTGATGGGCTCGTCGAAGGCGTTCGCGAGCACCTCCACGGCTCCTTCGCGTTGCACCGCCACGCAGGAGTTGCTGGTTCCGAGGTCGATTCCGATCGCGATCTGGCTCATGGGGTCCTCGCACCTGCCGGGCGCCCCCGCGCGCCGGGGGCTGGGGCCCCTCGAAACGCTCCGGGCGGGATCCGGCGTCTCTCCAGGGCGTATCGGCCAAAAACCGTCGAGCCTAAGCCCGCTTGCCGCCCGAGGTGCAGGCCCGGCGGGGGCGCTGGAGGGGGTCCCCGGGGCGTGCTACATCCTCAACAACTCCGAGGGGTTGCGATGTCCGGCCACTCCAAGTGGTCCACCATCAAGCGCACCAAGGGCGCCGCCGACGCCAAGCGCGGCAAGATCTTCACCAAGCTGATCCGGGAGATCGCGACCGCGGCCCGGCTCGGCGGTGGAACGCCCGATGCCAATCCGCGGCTGCGGCTGGCCATCGACAAGGCGCGCATCGCCAACATGCCCAAGGACAACATCGCCCGGGCGATCGAAAAGGGCACCGGTGCGACGGACGCCGAGGCCTACGAGGCCGTCGTCTACGAGGGCTACGGCCCCGGGGGCGCTGCGGTGCTCGTCGAGACCCTCACGGACAACAAGAACCGCACCGTCGGCGAGGTCCGCCATGTCTTCACGAAATTCGGCGGCAATCTCGGGGCGTCGGGTTGTGTCAGTTACCTCTTCGAAAAGCGTGGACTCCTGCAGTTCGAGAACGTGGATGCGGATGCCCTCCTCGAGGTCGCGCTCGAGGCCGGGGCGGACGATGTCCTGGAGGACGGGACCCCGGTCGAAGTGGTGACCTCTCCCGCAGACTTCGAGGGCGTCAAGCGTGCCCTGGAGGAGCGCGGCTTTTCGCCGACCCACGCGGCCATCACACTCGAGCCCACCAGTACGGTGGCGCTCGAGGGCACGCCGGCGGAGACGATGCTCGCCCTCGCGGATGCCCTCGAAGACCTGGGGGACGTACAGAGCGTGAGCGCCAACTTCGACATCTCGGGCGAAGAGATGGCGAGAATCGCCGGGTGAGGGCATCCTAGGCCCACCCCCCGATCGCACCAACCATCCTCCGTGGGAGCCACCGTG
>JAYZFQ010000118.1:0-8754 GCA_036336695.1 Myxococcota bacterium | reverse complement strand
TGATTCACCGGGAAGTCGACCGGCGGACGGTCTACACGATCCTGTCGAAACCGCTGACGCGCGCAGAATTCCTTTTGGGGAAATTTTCGGGGCTGGTGCTGACCCTCTGGTTGCAACTCGCGATCATGGTGGGGGTCTTCGCGGCCGTTTCCGTGCTCGCGGGCGCACCTCTCGGGTGGGGCCACCTCGCGGCGTTCGTGCTGATCGGGGCCGAACTGGTGCTGATCATCGCGGTCGCGACGTTCTTTTCCGCCTTTACGTCGCCGATGCTGGCCTCGTTCTTTTCCGCTGGGATTTGGGGGGTCGGCCACTTGACTCGAGACCTTCGCGACGTCGGGGCGAGTTCGGCGAGTGAGGCGATCCAGACCGCGACGGCCTGGCTTCACCGGCTGTTGCCGGATCTCGAGAGCTTCAACGTGACGTTGGAGGCGGTCCACGGGTTGCCGATCGCGTCCGCCGATATCGGACTCGCCCTCGTGTATGCCACGGGTTACACGACGCTCGTCCTGCTGGCTTCGATCGCCGTGTTCTCCCGGCGGGACTTCCGCTGAGCGCTACGCTCGGCCCATGAATCCCATCGCGGCGCTTGCGCCCGGCTGGTTGGCGGGTCTGGCCGGGATCGTCGGCCTGTTCGTGGGTTCGTTCCTGAACGTGGTGATCCACCGCGTACCCCGCGGCGAATCGGTGATCGCCCCCCGGTCTCGTTGTCCGGACTGCCAGCGTCAAATTCGGGCCTGGGAGAACGTTCCGCTCCTTTCCTTCGCCCTGCTCCGGGGACGCTGCGCGGGTTGCGGGGCGTCGATCTCGTGGCGCTACCCGGGCGTCGAGATGCTCACAGGCCTGCTCTTTGCCGCAGTGGCCTGGCACTACGGCCCCACTGCCGACACGCTGCTCTACTGTGGGCTGACCGCTGCCCTGGTGGCCGCAGCGGCAATCGATTTCGACCACCGGATCATTCCAGACGAGATTTCTGTCGGTGGTCTGGCGGTGGCGCTCGTCGTGGTTCCGGTGCTGGCCTGGCACGAGGGACAGCCCCTCGCCGGCGCCGGCGTGGAAGCGCTCGTCGGTGCTGCCTTTGGCGGGGGAGCGTTGTGGCTCGTCGGTTTCGTGCACGCCCGGGTCTCCGTCGCGATGGGCCGCCGTTTCGAACACTGGCCGGGCGAGGGCGAAGCACTGCCGCGGCCCGGCAGTCTCGACTACTGGATCTGGTTTCCGGGGGTCGGGTTCGGCGATGTGAAATTGCTGGCGATGATCGGAGCGGTGCTGGGTCCTTTTGGCGTCCTCGAAACCATTCTGGTGGCTTCGGTGGCGGGCCTCGCTTTCGGCCTGGCGTGGGCCGCGTTCACGCGGCGCCTGGACGCGCCGTTCGGTTTCGCGCCGGCGATTGCCTGCGGAGCGCTGTTCGTGGTGTTGTCGTCGCCGCGCTGGGTCTGACGCGTCGGCTCGACGTTCTTGTCCGGGTCCGCTATCCCAGGCAGCGCCGGTCCCCGGTCGTCTAACGGCAGGACAGCAGGCTCTGAACCTGCGAATCGAGGTTCGAATCCTCGCCGGGGATCCAGCGTCAGTCCTGCCGGGTGGCGATCCACTCCGACGCCGCTGCGATGCGGAAGATGGTGCGGTCCTTGCCCAGGGCGGCGAGTGTTTCGTAGATACCGGGGGACGCGGAACTTCCCGTTACCGCGACACGTACGGGCTGGGCGAGCTTGCCCATCCCGATGTCCCCCTGCTCGGAGCGGACCGTCTCGAAGATTGTTTCGATCGCTGCCGGCTCCCACGGCGCGAGGCCCGAGAGGCGCTCGTGAAGGCTGTCGAGGATGGGCTGGGCGGCTGGGCGGAGGAACTTTCGCGCCGCTTTTTCCTCGTAGTCCACGGTGTCGACGAGGAGGAACCGGGTCCGGCGTGCCATCTCGGCAAGGGTCGTACTGCGCTCGCGGAGCAGGTCTACGAAATCCTCCAATTCGGGTGCCACTTCGACGGGTCGGCCCGCCTCCTCGGACAGGAAGGGCAGCAGCAACGCCATCAGCTGGTGCCGTGGCAGTTCCTTCAGGTAGTGCTGGGAGAGCCACTCGAGTTTCCCGGGATCGGCTTGTGCCGGAGAGCGGCTCACGGACTCCAGGTCGAAGAGCGTGCAGATTTCTTCGCGGGAGAAAATTTCCTGGTCGCCGTGGGACCAACCGATGCGAACGAGCCAGTTGAGCATGGCGTCGGGCAGGTAGCCGTCGTCACGGAACTGCAGCACGGAGACCGGGTCGCGTCGCTTGCTGAGTTTCTTGCCCCCCGCTCCGACGATGAGCGGCACGTGAGCGAAGCGAGGCGGCTCGGCGTCGAGCGCGCGGTATAAGGCGATCTGGAAGCACGTGTTCGCCAGGTGATCGGCACCGCGGATCACGTGGCTGATTTCCATGTGGAGATCGTCCACCACGACGGCGAGGTTGTAGAGCGGGTGGCCGTCGCTTCGGCGGATGTTCATGTCTCCGATCTCGCTGGCCGCTTGTCCGCTCGGTCCGAAGACGAGGTCTTCCCAGCCGAGGTAGGTCTCGGGGTCTAGACGCAGACGCACCGTGTGGGGTCCGCAGTCGGCCTCGTAGTTGCGGTCGCGGCAGCGCCCGTCGTAGACCCAGCTCTCACCCGCTGCGACGGTTTGCTCCCGGCGTGCTTCGAGTTCTTCCCGGGTGCACACGCAGCGGTAGGCGCGGTCCGTTTCGAGCAGGCGCGCGACGGCCGCGTCGTGTCGCTCTCGGCCCTCGCTCTGGCGGATGGGGCCTGCGTCGAACTCGATTCCCAACCACTCGAGTCCCGCGAGCAGGGCCCGCTCGGAGGCCTCGGTCGACCGCTCCCGGTCCGTGTCCTCGATCCGCAGCGCGTGCTGGCCCCCGTGGCGCCGGGCGAAGGCCCAGTTGAACAGGGCCGTGCGTGCGGAACCCATGTGCAGGATGCCAGTGGGGCTCGGGGCGAAACGGGTGCGCACTCCGCTCATGAGCGCGGCGGAGAGTATCCGACCGGTCGCGAGGGGGCGATTTGGCGCAGGCTGCCAGGGTTCCCCTGGGGGGTTTGCTCCGGGGCCACCCCTCTGCTACTCGAATAATTCCAAAGCACTGAATTTCATACGGTTTTGGACTCTTCCCATGAGAATTCTAGTGGATCGGCTCAGCGATGCCCCGGCGGACTTCCGCTTCGAGGCGGATTCGTCCTGGTGGCGGACCCACATGCGTCCTGGTCCGGGCATGCCTGACGGTCTCGATGAGCCACTCCAGGTCGGTGTCCGCGCGCACACGATGGGAGAGGATCTCTATTTCGAGGGGCAGTTGGAGGGCGACCTCGCCCTCGAATGCAGCCGCTGCCTCGCGCGCTATCGTCACCCGCTACATGAGCCGTTCCGCTTGGTTCTCGAACCTTCTGGGGTCCGGGTGCCCGCGGACCCGGAGGGGGCGCGCGCGTTGGAGCGCGACGGCATGTGCCTGGGAGAAGACGTCGAAACCGGCTGGTACCGCGGGTCCGAGATCGAACTGGCGCCGTTCTTCCACGAGGTGGTGGCGACGGCCTTTCCCGTTCAGCCCGTGTGCCGAGAAGCGTGTGCCGGCCTTTGTCCCCGCTGTGGCGGGGATCGTAACCTCAAGGACTGCAGCTGTCCTGAGATCAAGCAATCATCGCCCTTTGCGGTGCTCGAGAAACTGCGCGTAGGGCGTACGGAAGGAGAAGGTTGATGGCGGTTCCGAAGCGGCGCACGTCTCGGTCGAGACGGGACAAGCGTCGCACCCACGACGCGATCGGTACCTCGGCCCGCAGCAAGTGCCCCCAGTGCGGTGCGCCGAAGTTGCCGCACCGGGTTTGTGTGAGTTGCGGCTCCTACAAGGGACGCGAGGTCGTCCAGAGCGACGAGGACTGATCCGTGCTCGCGCTGCTGTTCCCGGGACAGGGTTCTCAAGAGGTGGGGATGGGCCGAGATGCCTGGGAGGCATCTCGGGCAGCCCGCGAGGTCTTCGAGGCGGCCGACGGGGTGCTCGGCTTTCCCCTTTCCCGGCTTTGCTTCGAGGGTCCAGAGGAAGAACTCCGGCGCACGGAAAACCAGCAGCCGGCGATTCTCGCCACGAGCGTCGCCCTGCTTCGCCTGCTCCAGGAACAGGGACTCGCCACGCCTGCCTTCGTCGCCGGGCACAGCCTTGGCGAGTACACCGCCCTGGTGGCGAGTGGCTCCGTGTCCTTTGGAGACGCCGTGCGTCTCGTCCACGCGCGAGGGCGTTTCATGCAGGAGGCGGTGCCGGAGGGGCGGGGCGCCATGGCGGCGGTCATCGGTGCCACTCAGGCGCAGGTCGAGGCGTGCTGCCGGGCGGCCGAGGCGGATACGGGCCAGGTGGTGTCGCCTGCCAACTACAACGCTCCGCCCCAGACCGTGATCGCTGGCCATGCTGCAGCCGTGGAGCGCGCCTGTGCCCGGGCCCGGGAGGAGGGCGCCAAGCGGACGGTTCCGCTTTCCGTGTCTGCCCCCTTCCACTGCGCCATGATGGCCC
Organism: Myxococcota bacterium; assembly: GCA_036336695.1. GTDB lineage: Bacteria > Myxococcota_A > UBA9160 > UBA9160 > SMWR01. Next base: position 4,246 of record JAYZFQ010000118.1, on the reverse strand, counting down.
CGGCAGCGGAAAAGCTTTCCCTCGAACTGTCCGGGGTGCGTTTCGCTGACCCGGTGCCGCCGGTGATGACCAACGTAGAAGCGGCGCCGAACGGAGAAGGCGCCCGGGTGGCGTCGCTCCTCGAGCGCCAGGTGACGGAACCGGTACGCTTCGTGGAAATGGTGCAAGCTCTTAGTGGTTGCGGCGTCAGCCGGGTGCTCGATGTGGGGCCGGGCGGGGTGTTGAGGGGCTTGGTGCGACGGATCGACCGGGAGATCGAGCGGGCGAACTGCTCCACACTGGATGAAGCGGAGGGGGCCGTGGCTTTCGCGGCGGAGGGGAAAGCAAGCAAATGACGACGAGCCTGGAAGCGCGAGTGGCGGATATCATCGTCGAGCAACTCGGCCTGACGAAGGAAGAGATCGTCCCCGAGGCATCTTTCGTCGACGACCTCGGTGCCGACTCGCTCGACATCGTCGAGTTGGTCATGGCGATGGAAGAGACGTTCGACGTCGAAATTCCCGACGACGATGCGGAAAAGATCCAGACCATCGGCGATGCGATCTCGTACCTGAAGGAACGGCTGGGGAACTGATTCGTGTCCCCCCGGTCCGCGCACGAGCGCCGGGTGGTCGTGACGGGACTCGGTTGCGTCACGCCTCTCGGACTCGGCGTTTCCGAGACCTGGAAGGCCGCCGTAGAAGGCCAGAGCGGAATCCGTCCGATCACGGCTTTCGAGACCGAGGACTTTCCTGTCCGCATTTGCGGGGCGGTGCGCGGTGAACTCGACCTGGGCCATGTGGCGCCCAAGGAGGCGCGCCGGCTCGACCGCATGATCGCGCTTGCGGTTGCGGCAGCGCGGGAAGCCGTCGAGGATGCCAACCTGGCGAGCGGAGTGGATCCCGACCGCGCCGGGGTGGCGATCGGCTCGGGGATCGGCGGACTCGGGACTCTCGAGACGTCTGTCGCCGTTCTCGAGCGGCGGGGTCCGAGCCGGATCTCGCCCTTCATGATCCCGATGATCATCAGCAACATGGCCGGGGGCTACATCGCGATCTTGCACGGTCTGCGGGGGCCGAACGTCTGTCATGTGAGTGCCTGTGCGACGGGGTCCCACTCGATCGGCGAGGCTGCTCGCATCATCGAGCGGGGCGACGCAGACCTCATGCTCGCCGGCGGTTCCGAGTCTGCGATCACGAAGCTCGGCGTTGCCGGGTTCGCCGCAATGCGTGCGCTTTCTCTGCGCAACGACGAGCCGGCCCAGGCGAGTCGGCCGTTCGACGCCGACCGGGACGGCTTCGTGGTGAGCGAAGGCGCCGCTGTGCTGGTTCTCGAGGAGGCCGAGAGTGCCCGGGCCCGCGGGGCCCGAGCCCGGGCCGAGATTCTCGGCTACGGCATGAGCGCCGATGCGGCCCACATGGCGATTCCCACCGAGGATGCCGAGGGCGCCCAACGTTGCATGCGGCTGGCGCTGGCGGATGCGGGATTGGCTCCGTCGGACGTGGATTACCTGAATGCCCACGCCACGAGTACGCCGGCCGGGGACCCCTCGGAAGTCCGCGCCGTGCAGCAGGTGTTCGGAGAGCACGTCCGCGACCTGGCGGTCTCCTCCACCAAGTCCATGACCGGTCACCTCCTGGGCGCCGCAGGCGCACTGGAGGCGCTGTTCTGCGTGCGCGCGCTCGAGGCCCAGGTTCTCCCCCCCACGATCAACCTGGACCACCCGGACCCTGCCTGCGACCTCGACCACGTGGCCAACAAGGCCCGGGAGACCCGGGTAGGCGTCGCGCTCTCGAATTCCTTCGGCTTCGGCGGGACCAACGCCTCCCTCCTGCTCGGCCGCTCCTGATCCGCCGCGTCCTGCCGGGGTCGCGGGACAGCGCGGGCGCAGCCTCGGCCAACCTCGGCCGAAGGACAGCGCGGGCGCAGCCTCGGCCAACCTCGGCCGAAGGACAGCGCGGGCGCATTCTCGCGCGCTCTGGCAAACTGGCCACTCTTCGAGACAGTTCCGGAAAGGAGCGGATGTGGCGAAGCCCCCCATCGTCATGGCGAGCGATCATCGCGGCACGCCGTTGAAGGACGAGTTGCGCCGTCGGCTCGAGTCGGCGGGTCACGGGGTCCTGGATATCGGCGCGCACGGTGACGAATCGGTCGATTACCCGGAGTACGCTGCACCTGCGGCCCGGGCGGTTTCCGAGGGCAAGAACGAGCGCGCGATCGTGATCTGCGGTTCCGGTCTGGGTGTGATGTACACGGCGAATCGCTTCCCCCGCGTGCGCGCCGCTTGGGTCCAGGACACCGAGGCCGCAGAGATGGCGCGGCGCCACAACGATGCCAACGTCCTCGCCCTCCCGGGCGACCGGCTGGATGGCGACGCCGCCTGGTCGATCGTGCAGGTCTGGCTCGAAACCCCCTTCGAGGGCGGTCGCCACGAGCGCCGGGTGCGCCAGATCGACGAGTTGACCTGCGTCGAGGGTGCGGATGAACCCAGGCGGAGTTCGGCCCTGGACGCGTCGGACCCGGAGATCGCGGGTGTCCTGCGGCGGGAAGCGCGGCGCCAGGCGTTGAACCTGGAGCTGATCGCGTCGGAGAACTTCGTGTCCGAGCCCGTGCTCGAGGCGGTGGGATCCGTGCTCACGAACAAGTATGCCGAGGGGTACCCCGGGCGCCGGTATTACGGGGGATGCGAGGTCGTCGACGAGGCCGAAGAACTGGCCCGCGACCGCGCGAAGGCCCTGTTCGGCGCGGCGCACGCGAACGTGCAGCCGCATTCGGGTTCCCAGGCGAACCAGGCCGTCTACAGCGCGGTCTGCGAGGTGGGTGACACCGTGCTGGCGATGAACCTCGACCACGGGGGGCACCTGACCCATGGCAGCCCCGTCAATTTTTCCGGAAAGCTGTACCGGATCGTTCCGTACGGAGTGCGCCAGGAAGATGAGCGCATCGATTACGACGAGGTCCGCCGCCTGGCGCTCGAGCACCGGCCCCGGATGATCCAGTGCGGAACGACAGCCTATTCCCGGACACTCGATTTCGATGCGTTTCGCGCCATTGCGGACGAAGTGGATGCCGTTCTCTTCGCGGACATCGCCCACATCGCGGGTTTCGTTGCGACCGGACTGCACCCGAGCCCCGTGGGTCGTGCGCACGTCGTCACGACGACGACCCACAAGACGCTCCGCGGGCCTCGTGGCGGGATGGTGTTGTGCGACGAAGATTGGGCCAGGAAGATCGACAGTGCGATCTTCCCCGGCGGCCAGGGCGGGCCGCTCATGCACGTGATTGCCGCCAAGGCGGTTGCCCTGCGCGAGGCCGCGGCGCCGGAGTTTCGGGAATACTGCAGCCAGGTGTTGGAAAACGCCCGGGCGCTGGCCGCGGCCCTCGGGGACCGCGGGTTCCATATCGTCTCCGGCGGAACGGACACGCACTTGTTCCTGTTGTCCCTCGTGGACCGGGATACGACGGGAAAGGCCGCGCAGTTGGCCCTCGAGCGTGCGGGGATCACGGCGAACAAGAACATGGTGCCCTTCGATCCGCGCAAGCCGATGATCACGTCGGGCGTACGCATCGGAACGCCCGCCGTGACCACCCGAGGCATGGGCGGTTCCGAAATGGGGGAGATCGCGGACCTGATCGCCCGGGTGCTCGAGCGCCCTGGAGACGTCGAAGCCCTGGACGAGATCCGGGCCGAGGTCGAGATGCTTTGCCGTCGCTTCCCCCTCTACGCCGGCCGCTGGGACGACCGCGCCTGAGCCGTGCGCTGTCCCTACTGTGCGGACGAAGGGAGCCGGGTGATCGATTCGCGCCTGGCGCGCGACGGTGCAGAGATCCGGCGCCGGCGCGAGTGCATCGAATGTGAGCGCCGCTTTACGACGCGCGAACGCGTCGATGACGTGATGCCCAAGATCGCCAAGCGGGACGAGCGGCGGGAAGATTTCAGTCGCGAAAAACTCATCGTTGCCATTCAAAAGGCCTGTGAAAAGCGACCGGTGAACACCGATGCACTCGAGCAGGTCGTGGACCGTGTGGAACGCCATGTTCAGGAACTGGGGGAAAAAGAAGTCTCGAGCCGCGCGGTTGGCGAGCGGGTGATGGATGAGTTGAAGGCCCTCGATGCGCTGGCCGCGGCCCGATTCGCGTCGGTTTTTCGCAATTTCGAGGGCGCCGAAGACTACGCCCGTTTCTTCGACTCCCTGCGAGATCCTGGCACCGGTCGATGAAGGCTGAGGCGGCGATGCGGCTCGCGCTCTCCCAGGCACGCCGGGCG
>JAYZFQ010000117.1:0-30864 GCA_036336695.1 Myxococcota bacterium | reverse complement strand
GGTGGACCTGGTCGCCGGGTTTACCTCGCGATTCCCGTACATGGTGATCACGCGGCTCCTGGGTCTTCCGCGGGACCGGGAGGAGGAGTTCCACGCCTGGGCCCTGGCCCTGCTGCGCTTTCGCGAGGAACCCGAGCGCGCACTCGAGGCCGAGAAGGAGTTCACCGCCTATCTCGCGCCCGTGGTCGAGGCGCGCCGGGCCGAGCCCCGCAACGACGTGATCTCCGAGTTGATTGCCGCGGAGGTCGATGGCCGCCGCTTCACGGATGCCGAGATCTACGCCCATGTCCGGCTGCTCTTTCCCACCGGCGGCGAGACCACCCACGGCACCCTGGGGAATCTCCTGTATGCGCTGCTCCGCCACCCGGAGACCTGGGAGCGGTTGTGCCGCGAACCGGACCGCGTCGAAGCCGCGGTGGAAGAGGCGCTCCGGTGGGAATCCTCGATCGCCGTGCTTCCCCGGCTTTCCTGCGCCCAGCCCGTGACGTTCCGGGGCGTCGAGATTCCCCCGGATTCCTGGGTGATGTTCGGCGTCGCGGGTGCGAACCGCGACCCGGCGGTCTTCGAGGATCCCGACCGCTTCGACCTGGATCGGGCGCGCAAGGACGGGCTGACCTTTGGCCGGGGCGTCAAGAGCTGTCCCGGGATGCACCTCGCCCGGCGCAACATGCAGGTGGGTCTCCGGGTGCTCCTCGAGCGGCTGCCGGCCCCTGTCCTGGTCGATCCGGAGGCTGCGCTGCCCCGCAATACCGTTTTGCGCTGCCCGGCGGCGCTGCGGGTCCGAGTGGACGGGTAGACCGCGCGTCGAGCCGCTCCGGGTTTTTCGCGTCCCGCGTCGTTCTCCCGTGAAACCGCGCCGGCCCGGGAGTAGCATGGCTCCCACCCAAGGTCCCGAGCATGGCGCGGCGCTGGGCGCCCATCTTCTGCGTTCTTTTCGCACTGCTGCCCGCCAGCGGCGAGGCCCAGACTCGCCTGCGGGTCGCGACCTGGAACATCGAGGACGTGGGGAGCAGCGGCAGCACCGAGTACACCGCCGCCCACGCTGTGCTGGCGCGCATCGACGCCGACGTGGTCTGCCTGAACGAAATCTCGGGCGCCGCCGACGTGACGAATCTCCAGCAACTCGCGAGCGACGCGGGCTACTCCCACGTTGCGGTGACCAGCGGCGCGCCTTTCGGCAGCGACCGCAACGCGGTGCTGAGCCGCTACGCCTTCGTCGGCCCGGCGGTCGAGCACACGGCGGCGGCGCTCTCGGGAGATCCCGCGGCGAACGACATGACGCGCCTGTTCCTGGAGGTTGTCATCGATGTTCCGGGTGACGCCGTGGATCTTACCGTCGTGACCCAGCACTGGAAGTCGGGCACGGGAAACGACGACGAGTTCCGCCGCTCGGTCGAGTCGATCCGGATCGGCCAGGCCCTGGCGGCGCTTTCCAGCGGAGTCGATGCCTACGTGATTGCGGGGGACGTGAACGAGGAATCGGACGGGGTGCCGCGGACACCCAATCCGTTGACCAGCTTGCCGTCGGGTCTCCCGGGAGCATTTTCCCTGGGTGCCGATCTCGCCGCCCAGCTTTTCGGCGCGGGCATTCCGAACGATCCCTTCGGGCCCCTCCAGCTGGCGGCGGGGACGGACGCGGTGAGCGGCGGGGCGTTGCAACGCGACGGATCCGATGCGACCCGCCCGAGTGCCGGGCGCCGGCTCGACTACCTGCTCGTGAGCGAAGCCCTCGACGGCCCGGGCGTGGCTGCCGAGGTCTACGATTCCGAGGACGAGGGGCTCGCGGGCACCCTGACGCTGGCGGGAAGCCCCCTGGCCGCGAGCGCAAGCCTGGCGGCCTCCGATCACTTCCCGGTGCTCGTCGACCTCACGGTCCCGGCCCGGTCGGCTGCCGTGCCGGCGCTTGGCTGGCTCGGGGCAAGCCTCCTAACCCTCGTCGTCCTGGTCCCCGGCGCGCGGGCGGCCCGGCGCCTTCCGCGCCGGGCGGGCTAGGGTGCCCCCCCCGGCCCGCACGGCGACGTGCACGGTCCGCGCCCCGCTAGTCGCGGCACGCGTTCTTGCGCCCTGGCCGCGCTTTTCGAAGGTCGTCGCTGGTCCGGGGCAGCAGTTCGAAGCCCACGCCGGCGAACCGCGCCACCACGCCGGTCACACAGAGATCGGTGCCCTCGGTCAGCAGTCGCTCTCCCAGGCGCTCGGCGGGGATCCCGGACAGGGCGTCGATGAAGACCTGGCCCACTCCCGTTCCGTCGTCGAGAAACAGCTTGTACCCGAACTCCCCGTCCTTCTCGAGGTCGCCGACCGCGGTTCCGCGCACGGTGATCACCAGGCCTTCTGTCGCCGAAGCGGGGCTGGTGCAGTTGCACCAGTTGTTTGTCACCTCGGGTGACCCCGCGATGGGGGGGCGCTTCTCGAACTGGCCGATCTGCCGTGGTGCGAACGTGATGGGGTCGTCGTCATCGTCGAGTTCCTTCACGCGAGTCTTTCCGAGGGCGCGGGTGCCCGCCTGGATACAGGGGCGGCCGGTGACCCGGACCCGGTCACCCTGCTCGAAGTCGAGGTTGCGCTTGGTCAGGACGAACACCCCGGCAGTGCCGTCGCTCACCTGGAAGCCCGGGTTTCCGTAGGACTTCTCGAACGAGCCCGAGTGTGCGGTCACCCAGCCTTCGATCGTGTAGCGGGTGCGCTGGTCCTTTGAGATGTCCTTGGCGTCGCAGAACGGCGCCGGTGCGCTGTCCGCCAGCACCTCCGCAATCGCCACCGGGGCCCCCGCCGAAGATTGCGTTGCAAACCCTACGATTCCGAGACTCATGCAAAGCACGAAAACCAAGAAAGGCTTTCCCTTCATCACCTCACCTCCGCTTTCTGCCCCGTCTTGACCGGAGCGGTGCCGCTCAACTCAACTAACAAGTTTGGTCATCTAGCTACTGACCGAGGGCGATCCTATCAGGCTTTCCGGGAAAACTGAGGCGAAAAAGCTACGGGAAACAGGCGATTTTATTGAGTGTAGGTAAATACCTACACTTTGGTCTGGGTCGGTTGCTCTCCTTTCCCCGGCCGCGGCGCCATGGCACCGACCGAAACCCCGGCATAGCCTTCGCCTCGTTGGGAAGCACGGAACGCCAGTACTGGGACTCGCTCGGAGACGATTTCGGGGCGGTGTTCGACGTTACGGGCAGCGACCGGGGCGGCGTGCTGCGGCGGGCCATCGGCCGCTACGGCAAGGGAGCCCGGGTGGCGGCGGACTACGGCTGTGGGGTGGGGCGCACCCTGCCGCTGTTGGCGCCCCGGTTCCGCCGGGTCCACGCCCTGGAACTCGCACCGCGTTTACTGGAGCTGGCCCGGGGGCGCTGCGCGCCCTTCGAGAACGTCGTTTTCCACCGGGCCGATCTGTCCCGTTCGGCGGCCGGCGTGGGCGGTGTCGAGCTGGGGGTCTGCGTCAACGTCCTGTTGTCGCCCGATCGCGGTCGGCGGCGTGCCGTGTTGCGGACGATTCGCCGCAGTCTTGCGAAGCGCAGTCACCTGGTCGTCGTGGTTCCCTCCCTCGAATCGGCGCTCTTTACCAACGGCCGGCTCATCGAGTGGAACCGGCGCGCAGGTCTCCGCGGTGCCGCGCTCCTCCGGGAGTCGCTGACGCCGTCGGGGCGTGCCGCGCGGGACCTGTTCGTCGAGAGCGTCCTCGACGCCGGGGGCGCCCCCACGCGGCACTACCTGCGCGAGGACGCGATCGTGACGCTCCAGGACGGCGGCTTCGAGGTCGCGGCGGCGCACAAGGTGGAATACGACTGGGATTCCCAGTTCCACCGCCCCCCCCGCTGGATGGGCGCACCGCTTCCCTGGGATTGGCTCCTGGTCGCGCGCCCGGCGTGAACGCGGGGGCCCATGCTCCGCCACCACCTGGCGCTCGCGTTTACCCTCCTCGTGTCCCTGGTGGCCGCGGCGGCTCTCGTCGGTACGGACCCGCTGCACCTGCGCATGGATCTCGACCCATCGAGCGAACCGCTGCTTCCGGTGGACGATCCCGGCCTTGCCGGATACCGCCAGGCCGTTCTCGATTTCGGGGACGACGAGATCTTCGTCGTTGCGATGGAAACCGACGAGGTCTTCACCACGGAAAACCTCACGCGGATCCGCCGTGTCGGCCGAGCCATCGCCGCGCTTCCGGGTGTGCGCCGGGTCGAGAGCCTCGCGAACGTCACCGTGATCCGGAACGATGCCGAGCGCGATCTCCTGGAGGTGCGCTCCCTCGTCCGGGACATTCCGACCGACGCCCCGGGTCTTGCCGCTCTCCGGGCCCAGGCGCTGGCCGACCCGTTGCTCGTGAAGAACCTCGTGTCCGCCGACGGTCGCACCGCGGCCTTCAACGTGCGGCTGGACGACGCCACGGATCTCGTGCACATCCGGTCCGACATCGATGGGCGGATCCGGGCGGTGCTCGAAGCCGAGGGCGCGCCCGGGCGCTTCCATCTCGCCGGGCGTCCCCACATGAAGGCGGTTGCCCACGCCACGATGGTGGGCGACCTGCAGCGGCTGCTTCCCCTGTCGGTGCTCGTCATGGCCCTCGTGCTCTGGGTGGTGACGGGTTCCCTGCGCGGTGTCTTCATTCCCCTCGGCACGGTGTTGGTGGCGACGCTCTGGACCTTCGGCGCGATGGCGTTCGCCGGGGTCCAACTCAACCTGCTGACCCTCGTCCTCGGTCCCGTCTTGATCGCCGTGGGCGCCGTGTACGGGGTCCACATCCTCGCTCACTACGAAGCGGCCGCGGAACGGGCCCGCGACCCCCGCGAAGCGGCGACACTGCTTTCCCGCGCCACCCGGGCGCCGGTGCTGATGGCGGGCACGAGCACGATGGTGGGTTTCGGATCCCTGCTACTGACCGGTGTGCCCGCAGCCCGGGAACTGGGCGCGTTCGCGGCGCTCGGCGTTCTGGCCGTGACCTGGATCTCCCTCACGAGCCTGCCCGCCCTGGTTGCGGTGTTGCCCTTGCGCACTCAGACGGATTCGCCGCGGGCCCGGCGGATCGGGCGTGTGCTGGACCGCGGTCTCGAACGGCAGGCGCGGTTCGTGCGCGCACGTTCCGGCGTCGTCGTCGTTGCCTGGATCGCGCTGTGCCTGGTGGCACTGGCGTTGGTGCCCCGCATCGAGGTCGATACGGATTACCTGAGTTTCTTTCCGTCCGACTCCACACTGCGTCGCGACTTCGAGACGGTGAACGAGCGGCTGGCGGGAGCGGTGCCGATCTACGTGGTCCTGCGCGGGTCCGGGGCCGAGACCTTCGGAGACCCCGCGAACCTCCTGCTCCTGGAAAGGATCCAGCGCCGGTTCGATGCCATTCCGGCGGTGACCCACAGCGTTTCGGTGGTCGATCTCGTCCGCGTGGTCCACCAGGCGATTCGCGACGGCGACCCGCGCGAAGCCCGGGTTCCCGAGGGTATCGACGCGGTGGCCGAGGTGATGCTGGTGATCCCCAAGGCCAAGAAGCGTCCCCTGCTCAACGTGGATCACAGCCGGGCGAACCTGTTCGTGCGGGCGGGAGAGCAGGGGTCGGGTGCGGTGCGCAACCTCGTGGCGCAACTCGAGGCGGCGCTCGAGGCGGAACTGCCCGAAGGACTCCGGGCCGAAGTCACGGGTGACACGGTCCTGCTCAACCGCAGTGCCGACGCCCTGGTCGCGATCCAGACCCGCACCGTCGGTCTCACCGCGCTGGCGGTATTCGCGATCGTGGCCCTGGCCTTCCGATCCCTGCCGCTCGCCTGCGTGGCGCTGGCGCCGAACCTGGTGCCCGTGCTGCTCTTCTACGGGCTACTCGGTCTCGGGATCGCACCCTTGTCGTTACCGACGAGTTTGATTGCGAGTATCGTGCTCGGCATCGCCGTGGACGACACCGTGCATTTCCTGGCGCGCTACCGCCGGGGCCGTGCCGAGGGCTTGTCGCCTGGGGAGGCGGTGGTTCAGTGCGGTCGGCGCGTCGGACGTCCGATCGCGATTACGTCGGTCATGCTCTTCCTCGGCTTCCTCGTCGTATCCCTCTCGGGTTTCGCGACGCTGAGCGAGTTCGGTCTGCTCGTGGGCCTCACGGTTCTCGTTTGCCTCGCCACCGACCTCGTGCTGTTGCCGGCGCTCCTGGTCAGGTACGGGATCGCGGGTGTCCGCGCACCGGAAGCGCCGCCGCCCGGGCGCTAGCGGCCCTTGCTTTCGAGGGTTCGGGTCGAGAACTGGGAGTCGCGGATCTTCGCGTTGGGTTCCATTTCGACGACGACGAGTCGGGTGGAGGAGCCTTCGACCAGGTCGGCCATCGTTCCCTGTCGGATCAGCCACACGCCCTCGATCTCCTCGATCTCGTGGGCGGGCGCGGTGAACCGCTTGATCGGTTGCCCGTCGCGATCCCAGTAATCCGTCCGGATCGGCACATAGTGGGACTTTTCGACCCACGTACGCAGCTTCCCGTACTGGGAGCCCGAGTCGGCCTTGGGAATGATGTCGACGACGAAGCACGGCACGCCGTCGAGATCCGCGTCCGCCATGCGTTCGTAGTCGCTGGTGGCCAGTTCCCGTGGGATGATGTCTTCGACGCTGTAGTCGGTGCCCATGATCGCCTCGTCCAGGCTGACCCGGCGCACGCGCTTGGCCGAGGGGAAATAGACGAACTGGTCGTCGGGGCCGTCTTCCTTCTGGATCACGAGGTATCCGGCGCCGCGGAGCCGGCTCGGCGTGGTGTACTTCGCCAGGGTCTTGGAGAGAACGCCGCGCTTGGTCTGGCCTGCCTCGTCGCGGCCGTCCTTCCAGCGCGTCCACAACTCGGTCACCGAGGCCGAGCCCCCGGCGTCTCCCGACATCAGTTGTTGTTTCTGGAAGAAGGTCTTGTGCCGGTTGGCGAGGACACGCTCGTAGATCTCCTTCCCCGTGAGTTCCGGTGCTGCCCCAGCCGGGGTGGCGTCTTCGTGAGCCGCCGGGGGTGCTTCGGCGGCGGGGGGTTCCGGGCTGGGCGCAGGCTCGCCGGAACCCGTTTCGCCGAAGGCGGGGCCGGAGAGGAGCAGCCCGATGAGCAGGGGAAAAAGCTGGCGGGTCATGGCGCGCAGTATCGCAGGTTCCGCGCGCCGACGTGTAGGATAGGGCGCTTCGATCGGCTGGTGACTGCACGTTCGGATCGGCAGCGGCGGACCCCTCGGGCTCGAGCGGTGTGCGCTGTCCACGACCAATGGAAACGGGGAACAAGGCATGGCGAAACGTTCGAGTGGAAGGAAGCGGGGATTCCTGACGCGGAGGCAGATGCTCCAATCGGGGGTGGCGACCGCCGGCCTGGTCGCCGGGGCGGGCACAGCGGTCTTTCGGCCCGAGGTGGGACACGCGGCGGGGCACGCGGGGCAGACTGGGAGCCACCCCTACGTGCCCACCCCCGGACCTGCGGAATACGATTTCGAGATTCAGCGGACGACGCTCAATCCCGACGGGCAAAAGCCGATGCCCGGTGTGACGGTCAACGGCGTCATGCCCGGGCCGGAAATCCGGGTCAAGCGGGGAGACCTCCTGCGGATCCGGACGGGGAACCGGCTCGCCGACGAGCCCACGTCGATTCACTGGCACGGCCTGTTGTTGCCCGCCGGCATGGACGGGGTGCCCGACGTTTCGAACGTGCCCACGGCGGCGCGGGGCATGTACGTCTACGAGTATCCGATTCGACAGGCTGGGAGTTATTGGTACCACTCCCACTTCGGCTTGCAGGAACAGATCGGCTTGTTCGGCGCGTACGTCATTGAGGACGAGGACGAGCCGAACCAGGCCGACCGGGACGCGGTAGTGCTGCTCAGCGATTGGTTGCACCGGGATCCCTACAAGGTCTTCGAGGAACTCAAGACACCGAGTGCGAAGGCGAAGCCGCCGTCCTCGGGTCCGGATCTCGCGGACATCCAGTACGCGTCCTACCTCGTCAATGGAAAGTCGGTCGGCGACCCGTGGACCCTGGAAGTCGAGCCTGGCGAGAGCGTTCGCCTCCGTGTCACCGGGGCCGGCGCGTCGACCTATTTCCGGGTCTCCCTCGACGAGCACCCGCTCGAGATCACCCATGTGAACGGGCCCGCAGTCGAGCCGGTCGAGGTCGACGAGTTCCTGATCGGTCCCGGCGAGGGCTACGACGCGCGGGTGCGCATCGAGAAGCCCGGGAGCTACACCCTGCACGCGGTGACCCAGGCGGGAGACGCCCAGGCCCTCGGTGTGATCCACACTCGGGGGGTGGCGCCGACGCCGAATCGCTCGATCCCGAAACCGGCCGAGCGGGCCCTCACCTTGAGCATGCTCCGGGCCATCGAACCGACCACCCTGCCGCCGGGGAAACGTCGCGACCTGCGGGTGGTGCTGGGCGGCGACATGAAGAACTACATCTGGATGATGAACGGGCAGGCGTACCCCAAGGCCGATCGTCTCGTGGTCGGACCAGGGGAGCGCGTCGGAATCGAGATGGTGAACGAGACCGGGATGTGGCACCCGATGCACCTTCACGGGCACTTCTTCCGCGCCTTGAACGGTGCCGGGGAGCGGTCGCCCCTGATGCACACCATCAGCGTCCCGCCGCGCAAGACCGTGAAAATCGAGTTCACCGCGGACAACCCGGGGAACTGGTTCTTCCACTGCCACAACCTCTATCACCTCGACGCCGGAATGGCGCGGGTCGTGGAGTACCAGGTATGACGTGTCTCTTGCTGCCGAAAGGGTGTGCTCGGGTAGGGCTGCTCTCTGGGATCCTTCTCGCGCTTGCGGGTTCCGCTTCGGCGAACCACCTCGCTCGTGAAGATCCGCCCGAGCCGATCTTCACCCAGCGCGCCTTCATCGAGAACGATATCGAGACCGCCATCGACTGGGGGCGTGGGTCCGGAACCCAGGACATCGAGATCGGCGCCGGGATCACTTGGATCGTCCACCCGCGGTTCCAGTTCGGCGCAGAGTTTCCCCTGGGCATCGCGATTCCCGACAAGGGCTCCACCCGAGCGGATCTCTCGGACATCAACTTCTCGGGGAAGTTGCTGCTCTGCTGCGAAGAGCCCACGGGGTATACCTTTGCTGCAGCGCGCGTGGATGTGAGCCCCCCGACGGGCAACCGCGACCGCGACATCGGGGGGACGGGGAGTTTCGGCTTCTCCATCGATCTCGGGTACGGCCTGACCGTGGTCGAGGCGCTCCAGGACCTCTCCATCCAGTTCCAGGCGAGTTATTTCCAGCAGATGCGGCTGTCGAGCGACCAGCTGGAGACCGCCGAGAGCCTGGGGTTGTCGAAGACGCGCGAGAAACGCGTGCTCTGGAACCTGGCCTTCGTCCAGCCCCTGTTCGGGGGCCGCTTCAGCCCGTCCTTCGAGATCCTCGGGACCAGCGTGGTCGATGCCGTTCAGTCGTCGGACGAGGGGTCGAGCCTCGAACTCGCCGCGGGGTTCTGGGTCGTTCCCTTCGACGACGACCACCCCCTGAGCAACCTGAGCATTGGGCTCGGCGGCCGCGTGCCGGTGACGAACCGGCGCGATGAAGAGGGCGGTGCGACGCTGATCTTCGAGTTTGCCTTCGAATCCAGCCAGAGCCGAGCGCGCAAGGCGGCCCAGGCCCGCAAGCCGCGTCCGTAGGCGGGGTGGTCAGCGGAGCCGTTCGTAGACCGGATCGGCAGGCCCCCGGGTCCCGGACAAGACCTCTTCCGGAGTGGGCCACCAGTTTTCGGGGGCATCGACTCGGCTCCACTCGGTGACCACGGTTCGCCTGGCGATCCGCCAGGCGCCCGCCCGCCGCTCGAAGTGGTCGACGTATCGGAACCCGTTGACCAGGTTCCGATGAGGTTTCTCCGGGTCGCCGCGGTGGAAGGCCACCCCGTAGGTTTCCGCGCGCGCCAGGTCTCCTTCGATTTCGATCAACATGTTTCCCAGAAAGTGCATCGTTGAATCGAACTTCGACAACAGGTCCCACATCCAGTCGAGAAGCGCGTCGACGTCGCCCTCGAAGTTCCCGTGGGAGTCGACGGCGTCTTCGTGGAAGCACGAGCGAACCAGTTCGCGATCCATCCGATCGACGCCCCGGCAATAGCGGAGAAGAATCGTTCGGATCTCTCGTTCGTCGAGCAAATCCGAAAGGGCCGCGTCCCTGTGAGGAGCTTTCATGGGAAGTGGGTCTCCCGTTCAGTCGGTCCGGCGCCTGACTCCACTCAAGCCGGAAGAGGGTACAGCGGAGAGCGGTCGGTAGGGAAGTCGTTGCGCCGACGGCCGACAGTGCCGCGAAGCCGCTCAGTTCAGCGCGTTGCGCTGCACGTAGCGACCCTCGCGGAGCGTTTCGAACAGGTGGGCCAGGAGGGGATGCTCGATGGCCTCGCCGCTGGTATCGGCGTCGAGGTTCTGTTCGGCGACGTACGTGGTGTGCGTCGCACCGTGCACGAGGACGTGGTACCAGGGCGCGTCCTTGGGCGGGCGGCTGCGCGCGACCGTGTCGTACCAATCTTCCGTGCCCTGGAAGCTCGGATCGACGTCGAAGACCACGCCGCGGTAGCCGAACAGGCGGTGCGCGACGAGTTCTCCGACTGCGAAGCGGGCCTTCTCGCTGGACACCCGGCCAGGATATCCTCGATGCACCGGTTTCACCCCTCCCCAGGCCGCTCGCCGAAGCGGCCCGGGAGCGGATCAGTTGAGCGGGTTGCGGTCGGCTTCGAGGGTTCCCGTGACGCCCCCGCTCTTGCCCAGGGCTTCCGAGAGTTCGTCCGCGCGTTGGCGCCGGCGTTCGCGCAGTGCCTCGGTATCGCAGAGACGATCGAGCACTTCCTGACCCCAGGCGATGTGGCGGCGAGACTTGCGGACGATCGTTTCGAGAAGCTCGATGGTGGGAGCATCCGCGATCTGGTCCGTCTCGCGCATCGTGGCCTCGTACACTTCCACGAGGTGCGGTTTCAGCACGTCGAAGACGCCGACGAGCTTTTCGACGCTGAGATCGGGGGATTCGGGTTCCGCGACGGCCTGGATGAACGCCGCGAAGCCCTCGTTGGCGGCTTCCGAGGCTTCCACGGCCTTGCGGCCACAGCGCAGCTCGGGCAAGCGCTTGCCGAGTTCGTCGGCGGCCTGGGCGCCCTCCCAGATCACCTTCCCGAGGCCGGTCTTGACCGGGACTTCGGGAATCGTGGCCACCCAGCCGCCCATGATCATGAGCATCCATTCCTCCGCGTAGCGGAAGTTGCGGACGCGACGCGCGACCGACGCGACGTCGTAGCGGCCGTGGAGTTCGCGCAGGTCCGCGGGGATGTCGAACGCAGAGTACGGGGCGAAGCTCGTCCGCTCTTCGGGGCTCATTCCGGGGTACATGCGTTCGCTCACGAGGTTGCCTCCTTTTCGGAGCGGCTCGCCAGGAAGCGCTCGCGGAGGATCTGGGCGGCCTTGACCAGGGTTTTCTTGGACGGCCCTTCTCCCGAGAGGGTCGTCAGATCTTCGAGTTCCTCGTCCGAGAAACCCGCTTCCTTGCGGTCTTCCCGGGCAATCGGAATGGCCGCGTCCTCGCGATCCGAACGCGCACCACCGAAGCTGAACTGTTTGTCGACCTCGCGCCGGAACTCCTGGGTGCGCTTGAAGTGCTCGGGGTCGCCGTCGGTGAACTCCCGGACCCATTCGCTGCCGAAGCGGACGTGGGTGATCTCGTCCGCGAGCACGTAGTCCACGGCTTGTTTCATGACGGCGTCATCGGTCTTTTCGGCGAAGCGAATCATGTCGCGGAAGACGTCGCAGGCGAGGCCTTCGAGGCCGCGATTCACACCGGCCACCCGCATGGCGGGGTCGTCGCTGCAGGCGGCTTCGAAGAGGAAGGTGCTTTCGGGGAACATCCCCACCTTGCCTCCGAGATGGACCAGCAGCTTTTCGAAGATCTGCACGTGCCGTGCCTCGTCCCAGCACTGGCGCGCCATGTTCATCTTGAATTCCCACGGTGCGTCGGGGAAGTCCCAGAGGGACCGGGCCGCGCCCTCGAGGGCTTGCAGCTCGCCCACGAAGATGCCGTGCATGCGCAGGAGCAGACGCATGGTGGCTGCGGCCGAGCCGGGGTCGAGCGGTTCGTTCAGGATCACCAGGCCGAAACCCGGGCCGTAGGCATCGAAGAGTTCTTGCGCCGCCGTGCCCCGAACCGATGCTTCGATCATGGGAGAGAAGTTCTCGAAGGCCGCGACGATCGCGTCGACGTCGTCGGGCATCGAAGCCAGCATCGTGGACATCGCATTGTCCTGGCGGATGAAGCGGCTGTCGCGCGCCAATTCGTCGGGTTCGATGAAACGTTTCATGCGAGTTCTCCTGCGGGGTGTCGAGCGGTTGCGTGCTGCGAAGCGCTTTCGCGTGCGCCGAGATAGGCGAGACAGCTCCGAACGGTCTCGGTAGCGATCTCCTCGTTGCTCATGCGGGCGAGTCCGGCTTCGCGAAACCGGGCCGTGTAGAGGTGGTTCAAGATGGCGGCGGTCTGCATCAGCGCAAAGGAGACGGCGCGCTCTGCCTCGGGGTGGGCGATCTCTTCTCTCCGTGCGAGCAGCAGCGCCGACAGGCGATCGAGTGCGTAGCGGCTCAGGCGGTGCGAGCGCTCGCGCATGGCTTCGTCTGTGAGGCCGCGCTGGTAGACCGCGAGATCGAGGGCCTGCCGTTCTTCGAATACGGCGATCAGGAACGGGACCACCGTTTCGAGGATCTCGCGGATCTCGGCGCCGGCCCAGCGCTCCGGGTCCAGGGCATCGTCGGCCGTTGCAAACGCCTCCTCGCAGAGCCGCTCGTGGAGGGCGTGGAGCAGCCCCTCCTTGTCTTTGAAGCGCCGGTAGAAGGCCGCCACCGAAGTGCCGGCCCGGCGCGCGACTTCGGCCACGTGCACGTCCTCGAAACGCTTCTCGCTGAGCAGGGCCTCGGCGGCGTCGAGCAGCCGCTCCAAGGTCTCCTGGGTGCGCGCCTGCCGAGGGGGTCGGATCCATTGGTGTGTGTGGGTGGGGGTGGGCATGGCCTCGGAAAAAAACCGAAATCGAATTCCGGTTCCCATCATGAGTACAACGAAATCACTTGTCAATCCGCCCGACGAGAACCGTGGGAAGTCGTTGGGTCAAGACTGGAAAGGGTTTTCCATCTCTTCGGTTCCGTGACAGCGTCTCAATCCGAGCCGGTGCCCCTAACGCCCCGACACAGCAGAAGAACAGAAAATTCTTGAAAGTGGGACTAATAGTTGCATATAAGAACTTGTTCCGACGAGTTTGCCAGTGGGAAGGGGACCTCGTTGCTGAGCTCAGCACAGTGCTGTCCGCAGTCCGGCGCCGCGCGCGCTCGCGTGGAAGGCGTATGCCCCGCCCCCTCCCCCCGGATGCGAAAGCGGCCGTGCGCCCACCGAAGCCTGTCCCGGTTTCGCCAGCGCCCGGCTGCCGGAGGAAACCGATGAAGTTTCGACGCGCAAGCGTTGTTGCGACCGTGGCGCTCGGCCTGGTCGTCGTTGCCTCGGCTGCCCAGGGGGACCCCCTGGGCTTTACGGAAGACTTCTCGGGGGGGACGCTCCCGAGCAATCTCGAGGAACCTCTGGTTTCTGGCGGGACGGATTTTTCCGGGGGTAACGCGACATTCAATCAGCCCGCGCATTTCCTCAGGACGAAGGATTTCGATTTCAACACCGTGAGCTTCGTGTTCGAGGGGACCTTGACGTTGACCAACGCAGGCCTCGACTCGACCGGATACCTCGGGATGGGCCCCGGGTTCAATATCAGCGGCCCCAGCAATGCGCCGACCCCGCCCGCGTTGTATGGGTCAGTCAGTCCGGCTGCGTATTTGGGTGGATTCTTCTCCGCCGTCGACCATTCGGTTGTCACCGGCACGACGGAGCGCCAGCTTTTTGGAATCTCGAATGGTGGTTGGGGTGCTGGCTCGGTTCACCGTTTTCGGATGACTTGGGATGCCGTGGCGACCACGGCCGACTTCGACTTGGACCAGAATTTTACGGGCACCTTCACGAGCGACTTTTCGGCCAGTCTCGATGGGTCCGACAATGGCTTTTCGAGCGTCAGCTCCCATCTGTTCGTCGGTGGCGGTGAAGACAGCAGCTGGGATGACCTGAGCGTGACCGTGTTTACGGTCGTCCCCGAGCCGAGTTCGGCATTGCTCCTCGGCACCGGCCTCGCGTTCCTGGCTGCACGCAGACGGCTTCGCTGAGTCCCGGGGCGCCTTCGACGCCCGTCACGGGGAATCGCCGGTGTGGCGGCGCGGCTGCCCGTCACTGCGAGGTTTAGGGCCAGAGCGGGGGCGGCGTGCGGTCGGGCATGCGCGCGGGAGCCGACACAAGGCCCTTGCCCGAGCTTGGGAACGTAGTTTCTGAGCGCTTCTGGCGAGCTGGTAGCATGGGTCCATGAGCGAAGCGGTTCACTGCGAACAGTCTGGAGAGGTCGCGATCATTCGGATCGACGACGGGAAGGCGAACGCCCTCGATAGCGCGACTCTCGGCGCGATTCGGGAGGGTCTCGATCGGGCCGAAGCGGAGGCTTCTGCCGTGCTCTTGACCGGGCGCCCCGGGCGCTTGTCGGCAGGTTTCAATCTTGGGGTGTTTCAGCAGGACGGACCCGATGCAGCCCGCGCGATGGTGACCGCCGGCGCCGAACTCGCGCTGCAGATCGCGCGCCACCCCACCCCGGTGGTGATTGGCTGCACCGGTCACGCGCTCGCCATGGGCGCGGTACTCCTCATGGCGGCGGACCTCCGGATCGGGGCGGAAGGCGACTTCAAGGTGGGTTTCAACGAAGTCGCCATCGGGATGGCGACGCCCATCTTTTTGATGGAGTTTGCCCGCGAGCGGCTGTCGAAGCGCCATCTGGGCCGCGCAGCCGTGCAGGCCGAGATCTACACACCCGAAGCGGCGGTCGATGCGGGTTTCTTCGACCGCATCGTTCCCGAGGCCGACCTCGCTTCGACGGCGCTTGCGGAGGCCCAACGGCTGGGAGAGTTGCCGCGCGGGGCCTTCGCGCGCTCGCGCAAGATCATGCGCAGCGAAACCCTCGAGAAGATCGAAGCGACCCTGGCAGACGATCTCGGCGGGGCGTTTCCTGGGGGTTCTTGACGAGGCCTTGCCGCGCCGAAGGACTTTTTCTCGCGTGAGCGCGCCGCTGGATCCTCCGGAGCGGCTTCTCTCGATCGCTATGTGCCGCCCCACCGTCGGCTTTCGTCTGGGGTTCGTGCTGGGTCTGCTCGTCCTGGCGGGCGGTGCCATGGCACGCGCGCCCGGGAGCGAGCTGCCGAGAACGGATCGGGGGGCTGAAGCCGTCATCCCGCTGGCCGCCTGGCAGGAGCCTCCCCAGGGAGTGCGTCCCGTTGCGCGCTGGTGGTGGCCTGGGGGAAGCGTGGAGCCCGAGGTGTTGCGGCGGCAGCTGGCGGCGATCCGGGCGGCCGGGTTCGGGGCGGTGGAACTCCAGCCGCTGCTCCTCGGGTTGGGAGATGAAGACTTCGCGGCCGATCCGAGCATCCGGAGTGTCGGAACTCCGGGGTTTCATGCCCGGTTGGCCCAGGCCGCCGCAATGGCGCAGGAAACCGGCCTGGCCTTCGACCTGACGCTGGGCAGCGGGTGGCCCGGCGGGCTGCCCACACCGCCTGCGAATGCAGAGCGCCAGCTCTTGATGGCGGAGATCGACGTGCAGGGGCCACTGGTCTTCAAGGGTGCGCTCCCGCCTCCGCCGGACCAGAGCTACCGAAGCAGCGTTGCGTGGGTGCTCGACGTGCTGGGGCCTCCCGATCCGGCCGTAGAACTCGTCGCCGTGCTCGCCGCCCGCGTTGGTTCCGAGCGCGACGGCGTGGCGACCCTGGAGGACGTCCGGGAAATCACAGGCAAGGTCCGGGCCAGCGGCCTCGAGTGGGCAGTGCCTCCGGGGGACTGGCGGATCTTCGTTTTCTACACCAACTCGACGGAACACTTCGTCATGGGCGGGGCGTTTCCCGGGGACGCCGCCGATGCGCGCGTCGTCGATCACCTTTCTCGGCAAGGTGCCGAGGCGCTGCTCGATGGCTACGGCGTGCCCGCGGTCGATTCCCTGTCTCCAGGCCAGGTTCGGGGCGTCTTCGTGGACAGCTTCGAGTTGATGGGCGAGTTGCCGTTTACTGCCGAGTTTCGAAGCGCTTTTCGGCGCCTGGCCGGCTACGACGTCACCCCGCACCTGCCATTGCTTTTTCGGGTGGGCGGGGAGTCCAAGTACGGCGAGATGATCGATTTCCTGGGTCGCACGGGAGGCCCGGTCTACCGGTCCCCCGAGGCCGGCCGGTCCGAGCGGATTCGCGAAGACTACGAACGGGTGCGCCGGCTTCTCTTCGAGGAGGAATTCGTGGCCCGGTTCGCCCAGTGGGCGCGTGCGCGAGGCCTGGAATTCCGGTTGCAGGCGCACGGCGGCTACGGCGATTACCTCGACACCTATGCCCTCGCCGACGTGCCCGAATCCGAGGGACTCTTCGGCGGCGGGAGCTTCGATTTCCTGAAACTCGCGTCGTCGGCCGCCCACGTCTCCGGTCGCCCCTGGGCGTCCTCCGAAGCCTTCATCACGCTCCGGTTGTTCGGGACGCGCCTTTCCCGGGAGGAGATGTTTCTACTCGCGGGCCGTGCCTATTCGGCGGGAATCAACCGGCTGGCGTTCCACGGGGTTCCCTACCCATATCGCCGGGCCGATGGAGCAGCCTGGTACCCCTTTTCCGGCGGGTTCGGTCGCATTCTCGCCGGCCCCCTCCCGATGTCGTCGCAGATCGATGCCCCCTCGCTCCGGGAGCTTCCCGCGTTCAACCGGTTCCTGGGGCGTCTTTCGGTCGCCATGAGCGAAGGCGAGCCCGATGCCGAAGTTGCATGGCTGCGGTCCGACCCGATCTACCCGGACGCGGCAAGCCTCCAACTCGGAAGGGTCGAACCCCATGCTGGCGAAGCGCCGACCACGCGCGCACTGCGAGCCCGCGGCCTGGTCCACGACCGGGTCAGTCGCCGCATGCTCTCGGGCGCTCGCTCGGACGAAAACCGGTTCACGGTGGGCGCCAGGACCTACCGCGCCCTGATCCTGGATCCCGTTCCCGTGGCGGAACCCGGCCTCGTCGAACGCGTGGTCCAGCTGGCCGAGTCGGGTGTGCCGGTCTTCGCGCTCGGAGAACTGCCCCAGCGCGCTCCCGGACTCCGCGACGCCAAGGCTCGCGACGGACGCGTTCGTGCCGCCACCCGGAAGCTCGAGCCCCTCGTGATTCGCGCCGGAGAAATCGAGTCGTTGGAGACGCTCCTGGCACGGCACGTGGCGAATTCCGTCGTCGAGCCGTTGCCCAACGAGCCGCTGGCGCTTTCCCTGGCAAGGCGGCGGAACGGGCGCGGCGAGATCCTGTTGCTCGTCAACGAGTCCTGGTCTCCCACGCGAACGCAGTTGCGTTTTACGCAAAGTGGGCGCGACCTGACGCGTTGGAACCCGCGCACCGGGGAGCGTAAAACGCTTCGCGGGAAGGTCGAGGCCGGCGACGTGGTGCCCGTGGAACTCGGGCCGGCGGAAGCGCTGGTCTGGACGCTGCGTCGGGGCGCGTGAGGTCCTGCTCCGAGCCGCCACGTTCGGCCCGGACTATGCTGTCCGTTGCCATGTCGGAAGCCCCGAATACACGCGCGGTGGGTTCCCGGCCGCGACGACGTGGGCGCCTCTGGCTCGGGCGCGCGCTGCTCGTATTGATCAGCCTGGGCCTGGCGGGGGGCGTCGCCGAGCTCGTGCTGCGTGGGCTCGGCTACACCGCGATCTACGCTGTCTACTCGCGGCCGTCGATCTTGTGGCGCCACGATCCCCTGCTCGGCTGGCACCACGAGCCCAATACGGCCGACCGCTACGTCGGGCCGCGGCCCTGGCCGATCGAGTTCGAAACGGAAATTGCGATCAATTCGCTGGGCCTGCGTGGACCCGAGATCGAGCCCGTCCCGGAAGGCGGAAAGCGTGTGCTCTTTCTCGGCGACTCGGTGGTCGCGGGTTTCGAAGTCGAGCAGGACGAGACCTTCGTCGCGCGTACCGGGGAGCGACTGACACGTACTCTGGGGTACCCGGTGCAGTCGCTCAACGGTGGGGTCCGCGGTTATGGCACCGACCAGACCTATCTCTGGTATCGCGAACACGGCAAGCAGCTCGCGCCCGACTGGGTGGTCTTCGTCCACGCGGCCAACGATCCGCGCAACAACATGACACTGCACCGGATGCGCCGTCCCTTCGGCAAGGCGGCGTTCAGTCTCGATGAGGGCGGCGAACTCGACCTTGTCGGTGCGCCCGTGCAGCCCTATCCCCTGTGCTCCCACTGGGCGTTCAATGCCAACTTCCAGCCGACGCGTCACGACGGCTGGATGGCGCGCAGCTACTGCTGGATCGAGACGCACCTGACGGACCACTCGGCGCTGTTTACCTGGATCACCTTCCGCGTGCGAGAAAACTCCTGGCTGTTGCACAAGATCTGGTACTGGGCCGTGCCCGATGGCATCGAGCGGGTCGCGCGATGGTTCGTTCCCGGTGTCGCCCACGCTGCGAACGGGGGGGATCCGAACTTCGATGCTTCGTCCTATCGACTCACCAGCAGGCTCATCGAGGCGCTCGCTCGCGAGGTGCGGAGCGGGGGAGGGCGCCTGCTGATCGTGGTGCGCGAGAGCGAACTGGAGCGCATGGATGCACCGGCGATCCATGCCGAGGGCGCGCGAACGATTGCCCTGGCTGTGACGCCCGAGCAGGCGCGCGGCCGCCCCATTCGTTTCGAAAACGATGGCCACCTGAACGCGCTCGGCCACCGCATCGCATCCCGGCTCCTGGCCGAGGCGATCCGCCGGGAACTGGTGGCGGAACCGGCGGCCTCGGGTCAGTCGGCAACCGGCGTGATCGTGGACCAGAGCTCGTAGCGAAGCAGAGTTCCCAGGTCGTTCACCGTGGCCGGGGGCGTTTGCCAAGCGGTGTAGGGTCCCTCGGTGACCGAACGCAACGCCGGGTGACCCCAGCCGCCGTCCTTTCCGGCAGGGTCCTTGGCAAAGCGGATCCACGCCGCGCTCATGGCGTTTGCCAGGGCGGTCTCTTCGGGCGTCACGTTCTGGGCCGGGCGGAATGTCCCGTCGCTCTTCTCGAGCAGGTTGTGGAAGACGTAGGGAAGTTCGTCGGTGTGGCACACGTGGCCGGTCTGGGGGCTGCAGCGCTGCAACCCGGTGAAACTGAAGTTCGAGACCTCGGTGAAGTAGTAGCCGTAGATCGGCTCGCCGGCGGCCTCCATCTGTTTCCAGGCTGCCAGGGCGGAACGCAGGTTTCCCGCGCCAAAGGCGTAATCCGTGATCACCCAGGCCATGGCCTGGGCGGCGGGACTCATCCCAGAGATCGGGTCCGCCTCGTACGAGGCGGGGTCATAGGGCCGGGTTCCGCCCGCTTCGTAGTTCACGATGCGCTGGGCAGCGGCGGCCCCGAAGTCCTGGGCGAGTGTCTCGAGGTACAGCGATTCGCTGAACTTCCCGGGCGTGGGGACGAAGAAGAAGCCTTCGTTCCGGTTGATGCCGAATACGTAGGGCTTGGGAGAAGAGCCCGGGTGGAAGCCCTCATCGGCCTGGCCAACGATGGGCGGCACCCCCACCGTGGGAGCCCACAGCATCCCGAGGGCCATGCCGTTGACGAGCAGGCCGGGCATGCCGCCACGGGGCAATGCTGCCCACTCCGCTTGCAGGATCGTCTCGAGAGGCAGCGAGCGAAGCCACGCGCCGTCTCGGGGGCAGTCCGAGGTGCGGTTGGCCGCCCTGCAGAGCGCGTCGACGAAACCGGCTCCCCGCGCAGCGGCCTGGGCCGCGTCGGCGTAGGGGACGCTCATCACGTTGCTTTCCATGATGACAGCGCGAAAGAAAGCATCGCTTTCGGGAATCGAGAACAGGTGCAACCCCGCCGACATCGCACCCGCACTTTCTCCGAACAATGTGACCTGGGTCGGGTCTCCCCCGAAGGCGGCGATGTTTTTCTGGACCCACTGCATCGCAGCCATCTGGTCGCGGATCGCGAAATTTCCTGCGATCGCGCTTCCGCCTTCCAGGTAGCGGAGGAAGCCGAGCGCACCGAGGCGATAGTTCATGGTGACGACCACGACGTCGCCAGAACCGGCCAGGTAGGTGCCGTTGAACGAGTCGAGGGACCCGCCGCCGACCACGAATCCGCCGCCGGGAAGGTAGACCAGGACAGGAAGCGCTTTCCGGGCATCGGTGCGCGGCGTCCAGACGTTGAGGTAGAGGCAGTCTTCGCCCCCGGTGAATGTTCCCTTCGCGGCGCCAGGCTGCGTGCACAGGGCGCCGGCCTCGGTGGCTCGGAAGAGCCCGTTTCTCGGGGCCGGCGGTGCGGGGTTCCGCCAGCGCCGCTCTCCTGCGGGAGGCGCAGCAAACGGAATGCCCAGGTAGGCGAAGGCCTGAGCGCCGTCGTGGCGTTGCACGACACCGCAAACCGGTCCTTCCGCGGTAGCGATGGGCTCGGAGGTGCCGTCGCAGGGCGGTCGGGCGCCGTCGGCCCCTTCGGCGATGGCACGCGCACGGCTCCCCGGCGCCAGGGAGAGCGCAGCCAACAGGACCCCGGCGAGGAGAACTTTCCCCGTGGATCGGCGGCCCCGCGCTTTTCCAGTGCCAAGGCGGTTCATGCTTCCTCCCTTTCCTGCGTCCGTTCGAGAACCCGGCCCAGTGCCCGTGCCAGGGTGTCGGGTGCCGACAGCATGGGTGAATGGCTGGTGGGAAACCCCTCGCTGTAGCGTGTATGGCCCGCGACCTGTCGCTGGTAATTCGGCAGGACGGCACGATCGTGTTCGCACCACAAGTAAGTGGAGGGGACCGTGTCGTGGAGGGACGGCCCCGGACGCAGCGCCGGGCTGTAGGCGAGGTTGGGTCGAAGTTTTCCGGCGGCCCATTCCGCCAGCTTGGGATCACAGTCGTGGTAGAAGAACTCCCGCGCTACCGCTTCGTCGATCTCCATCACGTTGTCCGTGTCGATCGTTACCGACTCGATGAAACGCGGATTGATGGCACCTCGTGTGTTGGGCAGTTCCTTGCCAGCGACGGAACCGGCAAGAAAGACGGCGTGGCCGATGCGCTCGGGGCCCAGGTGACCCAACGAAGCGCAGCCGAGGGAATGCGCCACGACCGCCACGCGCATGCCCTCGGCAGCGAGGGCGTCGATTTCCTCGCGCACTGCCGCCGCATCCTGCTCGAGTCCTCCCCGGTAGAGTTCGACACACCGGCAGGCAACCTCGGGCGATTGCACCCGGGTAACGATTTCGTCCCAGCACCACGGGCCATGGAAGGCGCCGTGAACGAACAAGAGAGCGTGCCGCGGCATTTGGAGAGTTCTCCTGCGATCGGGGGGCGCCGTTAGCCTACCCGCCCGAAGCCGCCCCGGGGAGTCGTAGGCACTCGCAAGGTGCCAGCACCGACCCCTTTGAAAAAACCCCTTGGTTTGGCTTGTTCGCAGGCTTACGATCCGCTTGGGAGCGAAAAGTCTCTGACAATGCCCTGGGCCTCTCGGTAAGATCGGTCTCGTCGGTTGCCGAAAGGGCTCAATCGGCCGGACAGCCGTCTACCCGAACCGGGATCTCGGGTGTCGGAATGACATCAGTACATGGCACGCGCTCGATTGAGACGCGGGAAACGAAGCGCATGGATCTTTTTGAACGAGATTTCTTTACAGACCCTTCGCTGATTCAGGACCCGGCGCCGTTCTACGCCGCGCTCCGCGAGCGCGGCCCGGTGGTTCGCGAGCCCCATCATGGGGTGTTCCTGGTTTCTGGCTTCGAAGAAGTCATGTCGATCTACGCCGATCTCGATGCGTTTTCGTCGGTGATCGCTCCCCTGGGCCCCTTCGTACAGTTGCCTGAAGCCGCGGCGGGAGAGAATCTCGCGGAACTCGTTGCCCAGCGGCGCCACGAGATCCCCTTGAGCGACCAGTTGCCGGCCCTCGACCCACCCGAGCACACGCGCCACCGTGCATTGCTGGGGAAGCTCTTTACGCCGAATCGCCTCAAGGAAAACGAGGAGTTCATGTGGGCGCTCGCGGATGGGTTGATCGACGATATGGCGAGTGGCGACGCCGTCGAGTTCTGTGACGCTTACGCGGGGCCGTTCACGATGCTCGTGGTCGCCGACCTGTTGGGTGTTCCGCGCGATGACCACGCGACTCTGGTCGGCTGGCTCCAGGGCAGTGGTGGGGAGAAAAACCTGGCCGGAACACCTCGGGCCAACCAAACCGGTGCCGATGTCCTGGCGCGCCTCTACCCCTATTTCACCCGCTACATCGAGGCGCGGCGTGCCTCGCCGGGTGAAGACATTCTCACGACACTGGCTACGGCACGCTTTTCGGATGGGGAATTGCCCGAGGTGGCGGAAGTCGTGCGACTTGCAGTGATCATGTTTGCCGCCGGGCAGGAAACCACCGCTCGCCTGCTGGCCACGGGAATGCGCATCCTGGCCGAGCAGCCCGCACTTGCCAATGAACTTCGCGAGAATCCGGAAGGGATCATCAATTTTACCGAGGAGTGTCTGCGCTTCGAGAGCCCGATCAAGGGGAGCTTTCGCCTCGCCCTTCGGGACATCCAGGTTGCCGGTGTCGATGTCCCGGTGGGATCCATCTTGATGACGATGAACGCTGCAGCGAACCGCGACCCCCGTGTCTTCGAAAACGGCGACTCCTTCGACCCCAGGCGCCCGAACGCTCGGCGAAATATTTCCTTCGGAAACGGGGAGCACTTCTGTCCGGGCGCGAGCCTCGCGCGTGCCGAGGCTCGGATCAGCTTCGAACGGCTGCTGACGCGACTCGAGGGAATCGAAATGGTGGACCCCGAGGCACTTGCTTACGTTTCGAGTTTTCTGATCCGGGGGCTCGACAGCCTGCCATTGCACGTGACCCATCGCGCCTAGCGATCGAGAACGATGCTTGTGAACTACTGCGCAGTTAGAGAATGTTAATTAGTCGATCTATCTGATCCAGCTTGGCGGGACAGGTCGAACGCGTCGCGAGCCTTGCCCTCGGTTCGGTCGGTGTGGTAAGAAAGGGCATGCGCCGAATATGCGCCGGCGTGCTCGCAGGGTGCGTCTCGATCGTGGTGGCGGTTGCTTCGCTCGGAGCCGACGCGTCGTCCCCGGAAGCCGGGAGCGAGCCTGCGGCTGCGGCGCTGGTGGGCGAGTTGCCGTTCGAGGTCATTCCGGGCGAGCGCAACCGCATCGGCATCAACCTCGCGCAGGAGGGGCGGAAACCGTTTCTGCTCTTTCTCGATACGGGTGCGCAGGACACTGTCCTGACACCCGCGGCGGCGAAAAGAAACGGCGTCAGCATCCGACGCGCCAAGACTTCTCCTTACATCCGCGATACGCGCCTGGGAGTTCCGCTGCGCTTCCGAGTCGACACGCGCTGGTCGGACCAGTCCTCGGGTGTCGGCTGGGAATACGGCGTTCTGGGAGGTCGGTTCCTGGCGCAGTTCGTCGTGGAACTCGATTTCGAGGCGCGCAAGGTGCGCTTCTACGACCCCGCGAAGTTCTCTGTGCCGGAATCCGTGACAGCACCCGATGAAGCGGTCATTCCGTCCGCTTTCGTGGCCAACCGGCCCTTCGTTTCGCTGGAGATCGGGGGCGAAAAGCCGCTCTCGGCGCTGCTGGACACGGGCGCTCCCGGAACCGTCCTGGCGTCTGGAAAGGCGCTGCGGAAGGTCGGCCTGGACACGTCTGCTCTCCCCGTTTACGCGATCGGACAGTTCACGCGGGGGAGGACGGAACTGCAGTTCCAGGAGAAGCAACGGGTGGGGATCGGTCCCTTCGATCTCGGTGAACTCCCGATGGAGGTCTCCCCGCGCGGGGCATTCAACGTGGGTGGCAATACCGATTCCCTGATCGGTTACGAGATCATCTCGCAGTTCAAGGTCCGGTTGGACTACCGAAACGAACGCATCTGGCTCAAACGGCGAGAGGGCGTGTCCCCCACGTTTCATGGAACCGATCTTCGCTACGGCCGGGACACCGGCGCGTACCTGATTTCCTACCCCGGTACCATCCGGGTGCAATTCGTTCGAGAGGGGAGCCTGGCGGATGCCTATGGTCTTCGGGCCGGGGACAGCTTCCCTGGCGCCGGGGGCGACGCGCTGACCGCTGAGGCGATCGCCGCTTCGATGGTGGCGGGCGAGGCGCTTCGGGGCCGCCGCCCCGTGGGAGCGGGGGGCGCGGTTCCAGTCGAATTCAGTGGGGTTCGCGGCGCGGTCCCCTTGGGCGAACCGTTGCCCTCGGAGTAGCGCTCGCCGGCGCTTCGCTTCGAACCGCGTAGACCCGAGGCGGTTCCCGGATTTTCCGAGCCTGAGTGGCTGGTGCCGCCCCGGGAGCGCGCATGGCCGTTTTGCCAGCGGTCGCGGAGACATCGGAACGACGGTCTCCGTTTCTCCCGGGGCGGCGAGTGTTCAGGGCGCCTCAGCGCGGTGCCAAGAGGGCTTTGGGAAGGGGCGTATGCGTCGAATTCGAGAGCGTGATCCCCTTGGCCTCGTGGTAGCCCGAGTCGATCGAGACGCCCTTTGCGGGCGGGCCCTTGACCTTCGGCGGTGCCGGGGAATGGCAGACGAAGCGGCATTCACTCGAGCACCCCATGAGGAGCGACCAAGCGGTGATCCTCGCCTCGCACCACTTCACCCCGTTGGGCTCGCAAGCGTTCTTGGCCTCTTCCGCGCAAGATTCGACCAGCTCGGCGATGATATTCGCGCCACAGATCAAGAGAACGATGGCGCCGCCAACGATAACGACTACGGGCACCGGGTCGTTGAGCGCTGAAAAGGTCACGACCTTTCCGGTCTCTTCAAAGACAAAGCTGCCGGTGTGAACGTAGCTATTCGCCTTGAGGGGGTCTGCGCTGGTTTCCATGTGCAGCGTGACGGGAACCCGCTCGCCGTCCTGGTAGATGTTGTAGACCTGTTCTGGCGAGTCTTCGAGTTGGGGCGCGGGATCCATGGTGATGCCGGCGAGCACGTCGGCCAGAATCTCGACGGAATAGGGGTGGTTGATTCCCGTGGCGTAATCGACGAGGTAGCCCTCGAACAGGACCGGCCCTCCCGCCGCTACGCGATCTCCGTCGAGATTTCCGAAGAAGAGCGTCGCATCGGCAGGGTGTCCCTCCGATGTATAGGCAAGGCTCAGCCGGACGTTGTCCTTGGACTGGGTGAAAGCGATGGCTGGCTGCAGGAGGAACGCAACCAGAACCACGGCGCTGAGCGGGCGAGACTTGAGAAATTTCGAATCGAACATGGCAGGGTCCTTTCTAGCGGAGGGTTTTTCGGACCCGAAAACGCAGCTGTGATTCGCGTGTTAGAGCGAGCGCCCCCAGGAATGGATCGAATGCTTGGAGCGGAATGTTTTCACGGCCGCCTCGGCTTTCGGGTTCAACGAAAGCGTAGGAAGCCAGGTCACTGAAGGGCTGTGAAACAGTTCACAGGCGAAATTCCCTGGAGTTGCGAACCTTTTCTGCCGCACGCGTACGAATCCGGTATCGTTCGAAAGTTGGGCGCCGGAGGGAACCATGTGTGCCGCGCTCTCGGGCGCTGACATCGAGTGCATCGCGTCGCTGCACGTCCAGAGCATCGACGATTCGCTCCCGGCGCTGCTCGGCGAGCGCTACGCGGCGCGCTTCTACAGCTTCCTGGCGGCCTCGACCCGGGAGCGCCTGTTCGTGGAGCGCTTGGACGGTCGGGTCGCGAGCGTATGCGTGGTGAGCCTGGCTCCGAACTCCCTCCAGGCCCGGATCGCGCGAGGCACGTTGTCGTCGCTCATGGCCGCCGCGTTTCCGGCGCTTCGGAACGCCGCATTTCGCGCGTATCTCCGCGGTTTGATCCAGGACGCCACGGGAAAGACAGCGGAGCCCCACCCGGCGCCCGAGATCACCTATATCTTTACCGACCCGGATGCACGGGGGACCGGTCTCGGCGCGAAGATCATCCAGCGGGTCGACGCCGCCTTGCGGGAAGAGGGGTACGAGGCCTACTACGTCAAGACGCTCGACGAGGCAGAGAACCCGGCCATCGCGTTCTATCTATCCAATGGTTTCGCAAGACTCGGCATTCGTACAGAAGCGGGCCGAAGTTATGTGGAATTCCGCAAGGGTCTCGACGCCGGGTCTACGGATCCGTTCGTTCCGCCACCGCAGGGCTCGGCTTGAAGCGTCGTTGCACCGCGACCCGAAAAGCCGGCGAGATCCACTCATTGCCTATAGTGGCCGTTTCCAAGCGGCGCCCGAGAGGGGGAGGGCAGCGAGTGCTTCCCGAGCGCATTGAAGCGATGGGTTTCCCACTGCGAGCGAGGAGTTGCCGACCATGACACGCACGGGCTGGATCTGGCTGGTTCTGTTTGGTCTCTACGCAGCCTTCTTCAGTTGGTACACCTCGTTCGGTGGGCCGCTTACCGAAGCGGAGATTGCTTACTACCTCGCGGAAATCGAGAGTAGGGAGCCGGCGCCCTCTTCCGAAAACATCGCGCGGCTGCGGACGTTCATGGAAGAAGACACTGGCGACGATTTCGTGATGGTGAACGTCATCGACATGTACGAGGAACCGCTGCAGATCGATGGCGTGGCGTCCGGCGAGACGAGTGACGAGGTGCTGGCGAAATACATGGACTACATGTTGCCGGAGCTGCTTTCCAGGGCGTCCCACCCGGTCTTGTATGGCCAGGCCGCCAACAGTGCCATGGATCTCATGAACGCCGAGGGGATGGAGCAATGGACCCGGGGTGCCGGCATGCGTTACCGGAGCCGGCGTGACTTGTTGGAGATCGCGGGGAACTCCGAGTTCGCCGACGCCCACGATTTCAAGGTGGCCGCCATGCGCAAGACCATCGCCTTTCCCATCGATCCGTGGTTCCAACTGGGTGACCCTCGGATCCTGCTGGCCCTGCTCTTCGGCCTGGTCGGGTGCGCCCTCAGTTGGCGCGAAGCGGCGCGCCGGCGACTCCAGTAGCTTGAACCGGGTATCCCGCGCCGCCAGCGAGTTCGATCACGCGCCCGAGGGCACCCGCCGTGTCGTGGGTACGCTCTGCCACCGGGTAAAGCATCGAATTCGCAATGCCGGGTTCTGAAAGGAACGAAATGACCTCGATCATCGATGTCGTGCTTCCGCGCCGTGCAACGAACGAATACCGGGGCGGGCCGGTTCCGCTCTACGGGTTTTGCCTGCTTTTTGCAACGCAGATATTCAGCAGCACTGTTCACTTGCTCAAGTCGGATAGTGGCGTCAACTCGATTGCAAGTATCATCGTATTTCCGTTTGAAGGCCCGGCCGATCCGAATAACATCATTTACATGTTCAGTGCTGTCGGCGGAGTAACCCAGATGATGTTCACGGTGCTCTACGCTCTCGTGCTGTGGCGTTATCGCAGCCTGATTCCCCTGATGTTGGCGTTCCTGCTGCTCGAATCGCTCCTCGGTTTCGTCGTGACGGCGTTGCATCCGCTCACACCCGAATATTTCGAATACACCCCACCCGCGTTGGCCGTGCGGATTCCGAAACTCATCGTGATCGCTGTGCTGCTCTTCATGGCGGTGCGTCGATCGAAGCTGGAAATCGCACGGTGCCCGTCTCTCGGCGAAGCAGGCGCTGCCTAGGGCGTCGCGTTCCCAGGTCATTCGCTTGCTGAGGGCGCGCCGAAACTAGAACGGGACAAAACCGCTCGGAGAACGGCTTTCCCGCCGTTTTGGGGATTTCCCATCCCCTGTTCGGGTGAGAGCGAAATCCCTGGCCCATTTGAGGGATTCGCTCGTCCGGTTTCCGGAAAAAGCTCGCGGAGTGATGACGACCATCACAGATGCGAAATCGGTTGCTGCTCAACACTCCATGGAATCCGGTGCGGTGTGTTTTCTGCTCGTGCGTTTCGGTGTTTCGGGTCACAGGGACAAACCGCTTCCTTGCGTACGCTTTGGTCGGAAATCAGTGGCGAGGCGAACCACGCTCAAAGGGACATGGATTCCGATGGTCAGGGAAGGGAGAATCTTTGATGTCGCGGAATAAGTTTTTCAACGAACGCTGGTATGCAGGGTCTCGTTTGGTACAGGCGAGCCTTTTGATCGCATGTGTATCGATAATCTGGCCGGCGACTTCGCTTGCGCATGGTGTCGATCCGCTCTCGGTCGAGGTGAGTTTCTACGAGGACTGGGGTTCGGGGGGCTGTGCCGAGGGTGTCGTGACGAACCACGGGACCGCACCCAGCGCTTGGCAAGTCGACATAGGTCTTGAGGGGTCCGTCACCGACTCCTGGGACGCGGAGCTGCTTTACGCGATTCATTCCCACCACGAAGGGAGCACGGTGGACCACACCTGGCGCGTCGTAGGGGGTCCGGGGAACCAGGTCTTGCAGCCGGGTACTTCGACGACCTTCGGGTTCTGCATCGATCGGACACAGGAGCCGGAAGCAGTCTGTTCGGACGCTCCGGTCGCGCCGCCGGTGCTGGACGATCCGGAGCTTTCGGGCGGTGAGCCGCATGTCCACCCGGCCCCGGACAGCGGTTTCATCGACCTGGCCACGTTCGGATCTTCCGAGGGAAGCCACCACACCGGCGACGACGGCCTCGTGGGTGGTCGCACCGCGATCACGACGGAAGCGCTGCTTGCGTACAACAACCTGAGACGTTTCGTCGGTCTCGCTCCCGCGACGATGGGGGAAATCGGCGAGTGGGCATTCGCCAACACGCTCACGAACAACACCCAGGCATGGGGGAACGACCTGGAGGGGGTCGGGCTCTGGTACGCGATGCAGGGAGCCAAGGTCGGGTGGATGGCCGACGACAAGTTCGACCCGCAAGCCGTGGCAGATATCCAGCGGACGGCGCGACTGGGCGCCCCCGAGGACGCCATGGCCCTGGTGGCTGCCTATGACCACGAAGGGTTTGCCGAATACCTGACTGAAAATGGCTTCGTCGAATCGTTCATCAACACCCTGAAGATGGAACCCCACTACGCGGGATGGATGCACGATCGGGCGCACGGTTGGCTGTCGATCGAAGGTGTCGCCATTGCCCACGATGTGAACCACCTCACGGTACTGAGCCACGACCAGATGCAGCCGTTCATGAACGACACCTGGGATTGGCCCCAGTGGCCGGCGCTCGACGTTTCGCATGCACGCGTACTCGAGTACTTCCAGAGCATGGTCGTGCTGGGCGATCCCTTGGGCGATCACCTCGGTTATCTCCCTGGAGCGTCGACTCCGATTTCCGAACCGGAGCCGGGCCCGGCCGAGCCCGGAGAGGCCCCGGTCGAGGAAGGTCCGGTTGAAGAAGAGCCGGCGCAGCAAGATCCGCCCGCAGCACCGAGCGAGAACGACCCGGGCCCGGCCCCGATGGAGGACCACGAAGGGCACGGCGGCGGAGGTCAGGCCCCTGCCGACGGCTCCACGCTTCAACTTGTCGCGGCAACGACCAGCGTCAGTGTGTGGGTGGATTCCGAGACCGGGCTCGCCTATGTCCAGGATCAAGGGGGTCAGCCGATTTTGATCACCCGCTCCGACGATTACTGGGAAGGGGATGTTCCCCTGACGCGCGGGGGTGCGACGATCATGGCTGCAGCCCGGGATGAACTGGGCCGGCTTCGCGTGCTCGACGGCGGCGGCCTGGAGGTGTACGCCTGGATTCTCAACGAAAGCGGGTTCTTCGTCGGCGAGGAGGGGCCGAGTGCCTCATCGATCGCCGACAAGGAATCGCTTTTCCAGGTGGATATCGATGGTGACGGTGTCGTCGGCGCGGTCGAAGCCACCACACCGCCGGCCGAACCGGTGATGCCCCCGATGGAGGATCACGAGGGCCACGACGAGGGGTCGCATGGGCACATGGCCCCGCCGGCAGCCTCGGGTGACTATGTCGATATCACCACCTGGGGAACTTTCCACGGCTCGAACCACAATTCCGAGGGTCATGAACTGGTGGGCGGCCGAACGGCCATCACCACCGAGGCGCACGAGGCCTACAACAACCTGCGGGCATTCCTTGGACTTCCGGCTGTCACGATCGAAGGGGTCGGCGAGTGGGCTTTCGACGAATCGCTCACCAACAACAGCCAGGCCTGGGGGAATGACCTCCAGGGTGTTGGGCTCTGGTATGCGATGCAGGGTGCCAAGGTCGGTTGGATCACGGATGAGGCCTACGATCCGCAAATCCTGGCCGACATCCAGAGGACCGCCCGAACCGTATCCGACCCGGTCGAGATGAAGGCCGCGGTCATGGACATGGTCCGTCAGTACGGCCACGCAGGGTACGCCGACTATCTCGAGCAGTACGGCATCGTGGACACGTTCATCAACACCCTCAAGATGGAGCCTCACTATGGTGGGTGGATGCACGGAAGGACCCACGGTTTTCGCTCGATCGAAGGGGTTGCGATCAACCACGACGTGAATCACCTCACGGTGCTGAGTTGGGATCAGATGCAGCCCTTCATGAACGACACGTTCGACTGGCCCCAGTGGAATGCGCTGGATGTTTCCGACTCCGGTGTCATCGAGTACTTCCAGAGCATGGTCTCGCTCGGCAATCCCGTGGGACAGAACCTCGAGTCTGCCTCCGCGCCGGCAGCGCCGCCGGCAGCCGACACGCCGGGTGACCCCCCGGCGGATCCGCCGAGTGAGCCGGAGGTCCCGAGCGAGCCGGATCCCACGGCGCCCGCCCTGACGGGCCTCTCGGTCGAAGTCGGGGGCGAGCTTTGGTGGGGTGGCTTTACCGCCGAGCTGGTCGTCCGGAACGAAACCGGCGCCTACCTGGACTCCTGGTCCTTCCGGTTCACCAGTTCCCACCGGATCACGGGCGATCCCTGGGGCGTGACCGTCGAGACCCTCGACCTGGGGAACGGTTTCTACGAGCACCGGTTGAGGGGATTCGATTGGGGCCAGTCGATC
>JAYZFQ010000116.1:0-12907 GCA_036336695.1 Myxococcota bacterium | reverse complement strand
GCACTCGAGCAGGTAGTGGACCGTGTGGAACGCCATGTCCAGGAACTTGGGGAAAAAGAAGTCTCGAGCCGCGCGGTCGGCGAGCGGGTGATGGGCGAGTTGAAGGCACTCGATGCGGTGGCGGCGGCTCGATTTGCGTCGGTTTTTCGCAATTTCGAGGGCGCCGAGGACTACGCCCGCTTCTTCGATTCCCTGCGAGATTCCGGCACCGGCCGATGAAGGCCGAGGCGGCGATGCGGCTCGCGCTCTCTCAGGCGCGCCGGGCGCGCGGACGAAGTTTCCCCAATCCGCCGGTCGGCGCCGTCGTGTACCGTGGCGATCGGGGTCTGGGTCGTGGTTACACCCGGCCCGTGGGCGGGGCGCACGCGGAGGTGGTGGCCATCGAGCGTGCGGTGGCCCGCCACGGTGCTCGCGCCGTGCGCGGAGCGGCGCTGGCGGTGACTCTGGAGCCGTGCGCGCACACGGGTCGCACCCCCCCCTGCGCGAAGCGCATTCTCGATGCGGGAATCGCACGCGTGGTCGTGGGCCACGGCGATCCCCACGACCAGGTCGCCGGGCGCGGGATTCGGCGCCTGCGTCGATCCGGGGTTCGTGTCGAGATCGGGGTGCTCGAGTCCGCCTGCCGCGAACAGCACCGGGGTTTCCTGTCCAGCGTCCTCCGCGGGCGACCCTTCGTCATGCTGAAACTCGCGAGTTCTCTGGACGGCCGCATCGCGACTGCGCGGGGTGAGTCGCGCTGGATCACCGGACCCGAATCCCGGGCGGCGGTTCACCGGCTTCGGGCGCGTGTCGATGCACTGGTGATCGGTGCCGCGACGGCACGCGCCGATGACCCGGAGCTCACGGCGCGTCGGGGGGACACCGTGGTTCACTGGCCGGTCCGCGTCGTCGCGGATCCCGACCTCAGCGTGCCGGCGACGGCCCGTCTCTACGCGGCGACGGCGGGGGAGGCCTGGGCGCTGTGCGGTTCCCGCCCGCCCGCGGCCCGGCGCCGCGCGCTGGAGGCCCGGGGTGCCAGGGTCCTCCCGGTGCGCCGGGTTGGCCGATCCCTGGACCTGCGGGCCGGCCTGCGGCGTCTGGCCCGGGCAGGACTCTCGGAGATCCTGGTAGAGGGTGGTGGGCAACTTGCTGCGAGCCTGCTCCGAGCGGGCCTCGTGGATGAACTGCACTGGTTTACGGCGCCGCGGCTGCTGGGCGGAGATGCCCGGCCGGCGCTCGGAGCGCTCGATGTCCGGAAGCTCGCGCGGTCGCCGCAGCTGGCCGAGCTTCGGGTGAAGCGGCTGGGGGACGACGTACACTGGGTCGGCACCCTGGCGACCCCGGGAGAGACCGGCCTGTGAAGACCTTCGAAACGTCCACCGATGCCAGTGGCCTGCGCGTGGCCGTCGTGGTGGGCCGCTTCAACCAGCTGGTCAGTGCCAAGCTGCTCGAAGGTGCAACGGAAGAGCTGGCGAGCCGGGGCGCGGCGCCGGAGGACGTGCACGTTGCGTGGGTCCCCGGAGCTTTCGAGATCCCCCAGGTTGCGCGCGCGCTCGCTGCCAGTGGGCGGTACGACGCGGTGGTTGCCCTGGGCGTCGTCATCCGCGGCGGCACGCCGCACTTCGACTACGTGTGTCGAGCGGTGACGGACGGGATTCGGGAGACGATGCGGGATACGGGAGTGCCCGTCGGGTTCGGTGTCCTCACGTGCGACGACGTAGACCAGGCGTTCGCGCGTGCCGGCGGAGACGTCGGGAACAAGGGCGTGGAGGCGGCGCTGGCGGCCATCGAAATGGCGCGCTTGCTCGCGCACGTCCGGGACGAGGCCGGACCTTCGTGAGTCGCTGGGCGCCGCGGGCCGCCTCTCGCCAACTGGCGCTGCAGGTGCTCTATGCCATGGATCTGCTGGCGCGCACCCGTGCCGAGGCGTCTGCTGACCCGCTTCCGGCTGCCGACGAAGTCTTCGAGCGGATCTCGCGAAACTTCGAGCTTCCCGAAGGGGCGCGTGGTTTTGCGAAGGAACTCGTGACCGGGGTCGTCGCGGGGCAGGATGCTCTCGACACGCGCATCGGGCGCTGTGCGAGGAACTGGCGTGTCGACCGGATGGCGGCGGTCGATCGCAATGTACTGCGGCTCGCGGCTTACGAACTCGTCGCGACGGATACGCCGGCGTCGGTGGTGATCGACCAGGCGATCGAGCTCGCGCGCCGTTTCGGGGGCGACCCATCGCCGGCGTTCGTCAACGGTGTGCTCGACGCGGTGGCGCGAAACGACGTCCACCAGGGAGTGGAACTTTGAGTCACGAACTCGTGGTCGAAGTCGATGGCACCCCGCTCGAGCGCAGCCGCGCCGACGTCGTAGCGATCCCGATCTTCTCCGGAGAGCGCCCCCTCCGCGGCGACGCGGGTCGCCTGGATTGGCGGCTGTGTGGAAAGCTGTCTGCGCTGGTCGCCGAGGAGCGTTTGCGCGGCGAGCCGGGAGACGCCGCCCTGATCGCATCTTTCGGTGGTTTGAGCGCGCGCCGACTCCTGGTACTCGGCGGTGGGGTCCGGGCGGACTTCGACGGCCGCGCTTTCGAGTCCCTGGGGCGCGAGGCGACGCGGCGCGCCGTGCTGCTGAACGCCAGGAGCCTGGTGCTTCCCGTTGCCGAGGAGCACGTGGTGCGACTGGGGTCCGTGGTCGGCCAGGCCGCGGAGGCCCTGGCCGGAGAACAGCCGGACCGCGAGCTGCGGCTCATTCTCGGGGTGCCGCCCGAGGAGGTCACGCGTACCGCCGACCTGTTGCGCCGCAACCCCCCCGCTCGGGTTCCCGCAGAAGTTGCACTCCGGCTTCCGGTGCCCGGAGAGCGAAACGCGCCGGCGCGGCGCGCTGCCGAGGACGCGACCCCCAGGGGCGCGCAACCCGTCAAGTAACCGCACGGCTGGCCGATGTTTCCCTACGGGGTCGCGCACGCCGTGCCGCAGAGGTTCGCGTGGGGGTTCGGCGGCGCGGTGTGCACGTTTCGATAGCGAGGGAGTCCCGACGGTGGTGACGGATTCGGAGAAGCAACTGATTGCCGCGTGCCCGCGTTGTGGCGCGCGCTACCGCGTCGATATCGCCGGGTTGCCCGCCCAGGGAGGCCGGCTTCGCTGCGCGAAGTGCGCCGCCGTATTTCGTGTGACTCCACCCGCCGGGACGCCGTCGGCGGTACGGCCGGGCGCGCCTGCCCAGCCCGGGGTCGCATCGGGGTCGGAACGCGCGGCCGACGGGCCGGTCGTGGTAGTCGGCGACGCCGAGTTGGCGGCCGGGAAGGGAATGGCCCAGGTCCTGGCAGACTGGGGCTGCAAGCCGGTCCTGGTCCACGATGGGGTCGAGGCGATCCTCGCCGTCCAGCGCGCGCTGCCCGCCGCCGTCGTCATCGACAGCGACCTCCCCAGCATGTCCGGCTTCCAGATCTGCGAGCTGATGAAGCGCAACGAGAGCCTGCGGAGGATTCCCGTGGTGCTCGTGGGCGCGGTTCGCCACCAGGATCGAATGCGTGGCACCCCCGAGGCCGGCTTGGCTGCCGATGCGTACCTGGAGCGTCCGCAGCTTCCCGAAGCGTTGCGGCCGACCCTGCGCGGGCTGGGCGTTGTGTTGGGCGGCAGCCCCGCCGCGCCAGCGACCGAACCGTTCCCTCCCGAAGCTCCGAGCCCCGGAGCAGCGGCTTCACCGGCGGTACCGGAGTTTTCGTCGAACTCTTCCGGCGAGAACGTTTCGGCGCCTGCTTCGTCGGCAGGTGCTTCGTCGCCGTCGCTGGAAACCGCCGACCCGGACTTGGCCGAGGCGGAGCGTCTTGCACGCATCATCATTTCGGACATCGTTCTCTACAACGCTGAAAAGTTCGACGCGGGCATTCGCTCCGGAGACGTGCTCGATCTTCTTGCCGGGGAACTCGACGAGGGCCGCGCGCTGTTCGCTCAGCGCGTCGAAGCGGGCGTCCGAGAGCTGCGCGACTTTCTCTCCGAGGAACTCGTCCGCGTCGCGAAGAGTCGCGGAATGGACGCCTGAACCGAGGGAAGCTCCCGCTTCCCGGCGCCTGACGCGGCTTCCGGGAGACCGTTGCGGGTTGGAGCCTTTCTTTCCCCGGGTTCGGTATACCTCTCCCTGTGAGGGGCTTCGCGATCTCGGCGATTCTGGCGGCGCTCAGCGTTTCCTGTGGGTACGGCGTGGTTCGTTACTCGGGGGGCCTGGGAGACGTCCGGTCGGTTGCGGTGGATACTCCGGAAAACGCGTCCTACGAGGCCGGTGTCGAGTTCATCGTCGCGGATGCGTTGCGCAGCGAGATCCTGCGGCGCCGCGCAGTGGATCTCGTCGAGAATCCGAGCCAGGCCGACCTGGTTCTGGAGGGCAAGGTGTTGCCAATTCGCGCTTCGGGACGGAGCTTTTCTTCGGTCACGTTGTCTCTCGAATACGAACTGGAACTCACCCTCGACCTGCAGGCGCTACGGCGGGACGGGACGGAGGTGGCCCTCGGACCGCGAGTGCTCCAGGAGACGGAGCGTTACCTCGCAAGCGCGGACCCGGAAGTGCTGCGCCGCAACCGGGACGAGGCCGTGCGGCGCGCTGCACAGGTTCTCGCGGCGCGTGTCTACGACGCGCTCTACGTTTCGCTCGCCCCATGAATCTCGAAGAACTCCGCAAGGAGTTGGAAGGCGGATCCCTTCGGCCGGGCTACCTGCTTTCGGGCCCGGAACCATTGCTGCGAGACGAGGCGCTGGCGGCGATCCGCGGCGCCGTTCTCGACGGTACGGCGGACGACTTCAATTTCGAACGGCTCGAGGGGTCGGTGCGGCCGACGGCTCTGCTCGACGCCGTGAGCACGTTGCCGGTGATGGGAGCAAGGCGGCTCGTGGTGCTGCGGGATCCCGCTGTTGGGCGCGGGGGCGAGGCGCTCCTCGAGCTCCTGCCTGAGGCGCTCGGCGCGTGTGACCCGGAGGCGGGCAGCGTGCTCGTGGTGCTTTCGGCGCGGGTCGACGCGAGGAAGAAGTGGGTGAAGGCGTTCGGCAAGGGACGCGTCGCGTGCGAAGCGCCGAAGCGCGCCGCCGACGTCGTGGCGTTCGTGCGCCGTGAAGCGGAGCGCCAGGGCGTGGCGTTGGAAGCCGCGGCCGCGGCGTTGCTCGTCGAGCGGGTGGGGCCGCAACTCCTGATGTTGCGTCACGAAGTGGCGAAAGCGGCGCTCCTGGCGGGCGACGGCAAGCCGGTTCGCCGTGCCCACGTGGCGGCGGGTTCCCTGGACGTGGCAGAGGATCCGGTCTGGGACCTGACCGATGCGATCGGGGAAGGGCGGACCGGCGACGCGCTCGCGCTGCTTTCGCGCTTGCTCTCGACGGGTGCCGCACCGCCGATGCTCCTCGGAGCGCTCGTCTCGCATTTTCGCCGGCTGGTCCAGGTCTCCGACGGCGCGGTGCCGGCCGTTCCGCCCTTCGTGCGTCGGAAGCTCGAGACCCAGGCGCGCCGGTACGGTTCCCGTCGTCTCGTCGGGTGTATGCGTGCCATCCACCAGACGGATCTGGCGCTCAAGGGAGCGGGTGCCCTGCGCTCGGACCTGGCGATGGAGCGGCTGGTTCTCGCGCTCGCGGGCTAGCTAGCCCACCCGGCGGGGAGCCCGTTCCCTACGGCTCGGTCGCGAGGGGGTGGCTGGCTCTCGCGTTCGCGGGCGAGCCCGCGAGGCGGGAAAGACCGCGCGGCCTACTGCTGCGCCTGGTGGGCCGCGCGGGCAAGGCGCGCGACCTGGCGGCTCGCGGTCTTCGCGTGCAGGATCCCGTTGCTGGCGGCACGCCGCAGCAAGCTTTCGGCGGCTCGGATCGCGGCCGTCGCGGCTTCGGCGTCCCCCGCTTCGATGGCCCGGCGCGCGTTCCGTACGGCCCCGCGCAGCCGGCTGCGCTGGTGGCGGTTTCTGGCACGCCGCTTTACGGACTGCCGCGCTCGCTTCAATGCCGACTTGTGGTTCGCCACGCTGGCCTCCCGGGAGGCGGCAGAATAGCGCCCCCGCCGGGTGTGTCGACGTTTCTTCAGGCGGCTGGCTGGACGGCCGATACGCCTGTAGAACCGGTGGGTTCGGAAGGGGGGGGCGTGATTCGAGTCGCTGGCAAGCTCGTGGCGGGGCTTTCGGCTTCCCTCCTGTTCGTCGGGACCGCCTGGGGCGGCGAGTCGGCCCAGGTGCCGGGCGCGGTGACCCAGGCTGCGGCCGTCCTGGACGTCCTCTCCCCCGATGCCACGGCAGCGCTCGATGCCGTTTCCCAGGACGCCGCCGCTGCCGCCGCGGAGGTTCCCGTGTCGATCGAGGCCGCGGTGCCCCCCGCGGGCCCGGCTGGGGCCGAGCCCGGGCCCGCCGAGGCGGCACGTACGGTCCGAGCACATGGCCGCGGCCCGATCGAGCGCGCCTGGCACTCGCCCAGCGCGAGCCTCGAGGATCGGGTCTGGCGCACGCGCCGCGCGGCACTCGAGCGCGGCGTCTGGAACCTGGATGCGGCGGCGTGGGCCTTGATCGGAGGGTCTGGGGATCCGCTCGCGCGGACCGAGGCCGCCGTTCGCCTGGCGCCGGACCTCCCTGCAGCGCACATGGCATGGGCCGAGGCGCGTTGGCTCCACGGCGGCTCCCCCCTGGCCGCGTTCCGGACCGCAATGGGCGCCTTGACCGCTTTCGCGCGTCACCCGGAAGGCGCGCTTTGGCTCGGGGGGTCCCTCTTGGCACTGCTCGCGATGGGGCTCTTCTACGGGGGGCTGCTCGCGATCGCGGTGGCGAGTCTCCTGGCGCTGCCCCACGCGGCACACGACCTGGGTGATTTCGCCGGGCGGCGCATGCCCGCGTTCTCCCGCGCGGCTCTCCTGGCATCGCTCGTCCTGGTACCGCTGGCCCTCGGCGAAGGCCTGCTGGGGCTCGGGGTCGTCCTGGTCGCCCTCGGGGTTGCCTATGGAACGCGACGGCAACGCGTCGCGTTGGCGGTTGCGTCGGCCGGCGTATTGCTCGGCGCATTTCCAGTGGCCCAGGCGGCCGGCCGGGCCTCCGAGGCGTTTCCGAACGACCCCGTGGCGCGGGCGGCGCTGGCGACGAGTCGCGGGATCGCGCTTCCCGAAGACGTGGCGCGGCTCGAGGCTGCGCCCGGAGATCCCCTGGCACGGGAGGCGCTGGCGCGCTTGGCACGCCGTGACGGAAGCATGGGCAGTGCGGACGCGACCTATCAAGCCTTGCTCGAAGTCCGGTCGGAGGACCCCGTGGTGCTTTCCAACGCGGGAAACGTCCGCCTGCATCTCGGCCACATGGAGGCGGCACTGGAACTCTACCGGCGCGCCCTCGAGATCGAGGAGTCGGCGGTGGTGCTCTACAACGTGTCCCAGGCCTATGGCCGCGCCTTCCGCATCGACGACCTCACCCAGGCGCTCGAGTTGGCCCAGGGCGTCGGCGGAGAACTCATTGCGGATCTGACGCGGCTCCAGGGTACCCAGCCCGAGGGGTTCGTCGTCGACCTGCCGATGCCGAACGAAGTTCTCTGGGACCGGGTTCTCCAGCGCGGCGACGGTCGGCGCTGGGCCGCGGATCTGCGCGGCTCCGTCGCGCCGGGCCGACTCGGCACTTCGTTGCCGGTCGCCGCCGGGTGCTTCGCCGCCGCGCTCCTCGGCGGTTCCTTGGGCGCCTTGCGGTTGCGTCCCTCGCGCTGGTGCGCGCGGTGCGGGCGACGCGTGTGTCCCCGTTGTCACCCGGAGTCGACGGGCGGGGAACTCTGCCGGGCCTGCAACCAACTCTACTACCACCCCGAGCAGACCGACCGCTATCTGCGCATGGCGCGAATCGAAGTTCTCCGCGAGCGGGCTCGCCGGCTCGACAAGCTGGCCTGGGCGGTTTCGCTCGCGCTGCCCGGAAGTGCGGGCGTATTGGCGCAGCGCCCGCTCCTCTCGGTATGGGGCGCTTTCTGGTTCGTGGTGGCCGTGACGGCCTTGCTCGTCGGGGACCTCGGGGCTCCCGATCCCCTGGTCGCCGGGGCGGCGGGACCCTTTGCGTTCCTGTGTGTCGGCGCCCTGGCCGCGTTGGGGTACGCCCTGGCCGTCGGCCTGGCCCTGGCGTCGCGGAGGAATCTCTGATGTCGGTGGCGTTGCGCGGGAACATCCGCGACTTCGGAATCGCGGAAGTCTTCCAGTTGATTGGCCAGCAACGCAAGACCGGTGTGTTGGAATTTCGCGGCCAGCAGCGGAAAAAGGGCGGGCTCGAGTTTCGCGGTCAGCAGCGAAAGACCGGCGTGCTCGAATTCCGCCGGGAGTTTCGCGAGCGGATCCAGCTGCGTTTCGATCGCGGGTTGGTCGTCTCCGCAAGCCCGGTTGGGGACCGAACGGAGGCGGCGCTCGCCGAGATGCTGGTTCGCTGCGGCCGAATCTCCCGCGAACGACTCCGGGGACTCGAGCCGGAGAGCGAAGCCAGCGCGCAGACGGTGCCCCGCCTCGCCGTCTCCCACGGTTGGATCGACGCGGAGGAACTCGAAGGAATCGAAGATCTACTGACCCGGGAGACGCTCTTCGAGGTGCTGCAGTGGGAGTCCGGGGAGTTCGACTTCCGGGCCCAGACCGTGACGCACGAGCGACGGGTCGACGCACTCCTCGGGGCCGAACAGATCCTGATGGACAGCCTGCGAATGGTGGACGAATGGCAGAGCTTCTCGGAACAGGTTCCATCGGATGAGATCGTGTTCCAGCGCACGATGGGTTTCGAGGACTACCGCCGGCGCAGCGGGCTCGATCCCGCGCACGTTGCCCTCGCCGAGCGCGTCTTCGGGTTGGTCGACGGCCGGATTCCCGTCCGCCGTATCGTCGATCTCTCCTTGCTCGGTAGCTTCGATGCGGTGCGGATCCTCGCAGACCTGAGGCGGAGCGGCGCTCTCGAGCCGCTGGATCCAGAAGCGCTGCAACAACTGCGCGCCCTCCCGGTTGCCTCGGAGGCGTTTACCCGAGACCGGTTGCTGACCGGTCTGGTCAGCATCGCCCCGCTGGTCCTGCTGGGATGCCTCCTCTGGTGGGTCGCGTCTGCTTCTGCGCCGGCGCAGCCCGGGTACGCAT
The DNA here is from genome assembly GCA_036336695.1 of Myxococcota bacterium. Lineage (GTDB taxonomy): Bacteria > Myxococcota_A > UBA9160 > UBA9160 > SMWR01. The sequence goes on along the minus strand of JAYZFQ010000116.1, from coordinate 3,862 downwards.
TGCACTCGCCTGCCGGCGAGGAAGTTCGAGATGCCTACGCAACGCGTCGGGTGCGGCACGCCATCGAGGCGTATCGATTCGCCACCGGGGGGTGGCCGGCGTCGCTCGATGGCCTCGCGCGGGAAGACCTGCTCCCGAAGGACGCGTTGGCGGGTCCTGCGGTGGATTCCTACTATTATGCGCGTCGAGACGGCGGAGCTCTGGTGCTCGCGCCCGCCCGCTGAGGTAGCGCTTCCTGGCCCGGAACGAATCCACCACCCGACAGACGCTCATCTTCGACGACAACCACCAGGCGGCCGCTCTGTATGGCGACGGCGACCGGACCCTGCGGATCCTCGAACAGGAACTGGGTGTGGCAGCGCGCGCGCGCGGCAACGAGGTGCGGCTGGTCGGTGACGCCGAGGCTGTGGCGGCTGCCCGGAAGGTGCTCGAGGAACTCTACGCCGCGGCGTCCGGCGGAAACCCCCTGCACGCGCGGGATGTGCGCCAGGCCGTCCGCATGGTGAAAGAAAAACCCGACGTCGATTTCCAGGATGTCTACGCCGATGTCCTGGCAGGCGTCGGCTCGCGCCGAAGCATCGCGGCCAAGAATCTCGCCCAGCGCCGGTACATCGACCTCATGCGCAGCCGAGACGCGGTGCTCGCCGTCGGTCCCGCGGGCACCGGGAAGACCTACCTGGCGATGGCCGTGGCCATTGCTGCGCTCAACCGACACGAGGTCTCCCGCGTGGTCTTGACGCGGCCTGCCGTGGAGGCCGGGGAAAAGCTCGGTTTCTTGCCCGGCTCGATGGCCGAAAAGGTCAATCCGTACCTGCGGCCCCTCTACGATGCGCTCAACGACATGATGCCCATCGAGAAGGCGACGCGACTGATCGATCGCGGCGTGATCGAGGTGGCGCCGCTCGCCTTCATGCGGGGTCGCACGCTCAACGATTCCTTCGTCATCCTCGACGAGGCCCAGAACACGACGAGCGAACAGATGAAGATGTTCCTGACGCGGTTGGGTTTCGATTCCCGGGCGGTCATTACGGGCGATGTCACCCAGATCGACCTGCCCAACGACAAGACGAGCGGGCTGGTAGAGGCGCTCGAGGTGCTGCGCGGGGTGGAGGGCATCGGCGTGATGCACTTCACCGAAGACGACGTTGTGCGCCATCCCCTGGTGCAGCAGATCGTCCGGGCCTACGACCGCTGGGGCCGGCGAGACAAGCCCGCCGAATGACAGGCAGCCCGGCCCGCGGATGAGCGTGTGCCTGGCGGTTCCGTCCGGTGACGTGGGGCTTTCGGCGACTGCCGCGCGTCGTCTGCGGGCGCGGGCGCGGCGCCTGCTCGGGGCACTGGGGGAAGCCCGCTCCGAGTTGTCCATCGCCATCGTCGACGACGCGGAAATGTGCGCGTTGAACACGGCCTGGCGGGGCAAGCGCCGCACCACGGACGTGCTCGCGTTCCCGCTGCGCGAAGGGGAAGGCGCCGATCACTCCCGAGGTCTCCTGGGCGATGTCGTGATCGGAATCGATACGGCGCGCCGCCAGGCGCGAGCGCGGCACCGGGCGCTCGATGAAGAGCTGGCTCGCCTGTTGGTCCACGGCCTCCTCCACCTCCTGGGCTTCGACCACGTCCGGGCGCCGGAAGCTCGGGTGATGCGGGCCGAAGAGCGGAGGTTGCTCCGGCTCCTCCGAAACGACGACGGGCGGCTGTGAGCGCTGGGAGACACGGCGTAGCCTGGCTCGCTGCCTACGCGGTTTTCACGTTCCTTTCCTTTCCGCACCCGGTTGCGGGTCGCGTCATCGATCTCGGCGTCTTCGTTGCATGGCTCGGTCCCGCCTGCCTCTGGTTCGGTCTGCGCGGCGTGTCGCCGGTCCGCGCCGCGCGCCGCGCGTTTCTCGCGTCCCTCGTGGCGCACACGGCCATCCTCCACTGGATCTGGATCGTGACCGTGGTCTATGGGCACGCGCACCCGGTGTTCGGCGTCCTGGGCCCGATCGGGCTCGGGGCGTACATCGCGGCCTTCACCGCGGCTTTCGGCGCACTTGCCGCGGTATTTGCACGGAGCGGTTGGGGCTCCCCGTTGCTGCTTGCGGCGACCTGGGCGGCGCTCGACTACCTGCGATCGTTTGCGCTCTCGGGGTTTCCGTGGGCCACGCTCGGGTATGCCCAGCACTTGAACCCGGCTCTGCTCGGCCTCGCGCCCTGGACGGGCGTCTACGGTCTGAGCTTCGCCACGGCCCTCGCCGGCTTCGTTGCCGCCCGGGCCGCCGCGGATCGGCGCGAGGCGGGTCGCTTTAGTCGGCAGGCGCTGGTGGGTGTTGCCGTGCTGGTTGCGGCTCTGGTGTTCGGTGCGGCTGCCTACCGTTGGACGCCGCCGGACCCCGCGGAATCGGTCCGGGTGGCGGTGGTCCAGGGCAACGTGGACCAGGGGGTGAAGTGGAATCGCGACTGGTACGAGCGCACGCTCCGGATCTACGAGGGGCTCACACGGAGCGCCGCGGCCGGGGGGGCGGAAATCGTCGTGTGGCCGGAGACCGCGGTACCGGGCGTGATCGGCGATGATCCCCGCCAGATGGCCCGCATCGGGCGGCTTGCCCGGGAAACGGGGACCCTGCTCGTGGTGGGCGCGGTCGGATTGGAGTCGGGTGGCGATGGCGGTCGCCGGGTGTACGACAGCGCGTTCCCCGTCGGACCGGACGGTGTCGTCCTCGATCGGTACGACAAGAGCCACCTCGTCCCGTTTGGCGAATACGTCCCGTTTGGCGAACTGCTCGACTCGGTCTTCCGAGCGGTCGCGCGTGGCATCGCCGAAACCGGCGTCACGCCGGGCGCTGGTCCGCGGCCCCTCGACCTTCCGGTGCCCGGCAGCGACTCGGAGCGGCTGACCGCTGGGGTCCTGATCTGCTATGAACTGCTCTTCCCGGATCTCGTGCGGCGCTTCGTTCGGGACGGGGCGGAGATGTTCTTCGCCATCACCAACGACGCGTGGTACGGGCGAACCGGGGCGCCGTACCAGTTCCTGGCGATCACCGCCTTGCGGTCTGCGGAGACGCGAGTCTGGACGGCGCGGGCGGCGAACACGGGGGTATCCGCGATCATCGACGCACGAGGCCGGGTGCGGGCGCGCACGCGGATCTTCGAGCGCGACTGGCTCCAGGCGGACATTCCGCTGCGGCCTGCGCCGGTGGGCGGTTCGTTCTACACACGGCACGGTGACGTGTTCGCCTGGGTATGCTGGGTGGCGGTGGCGGGCGTTGGTCTGTTGGCCTGGAGGGGGCGAAGACGAACATGAGCGAGGGCGAAGGCGCAATCTTGGATGCTCACGAGCTCGGCGAGCGGCTGCGCAACCTGCGCGGTCGGGTTGGCGAGCTCCGGGGGCGTCTTTGACGTAGATGGCCTGCGCGAAAAGCTCGCCAACCTGGAGCGGGAGAGCGGCCGGCCCGACCTCTGGGACGACCGCGAGCAAGCGGAGAAGGTGCTGCGAGACAAGAGCCGCACCGAGCGCGAGGTCTCTCTGTTCGATGGGCTGGAAGCTGCCATCGAAGAGACCGAGGTCCTGCTCGAACTCGCGGCCGAAGAGGACGACGCGGCGACCCGGGTCGAGGCCCGGGACAAGCTCGCCGCAGCGGAGAAAGACTTCGAAGAGGTCGAGTTGCGACGGCTCCTGGGTGGGGAGCATGACGCTTCGAACGCGATCGTCTCGATCAACTCGGGTGAAGGCGGCACCGACGCTTGCGACTGGGCCGAGATCCTTCTGCGCATGTACACGCGCTGGGCCGAGGCCCGGGGTTACCGCGTCGAGATGCTCGACAACCAGCCGGGCGAGGAAGCGGGCATCCGGGGTGCGACGCTCAGCGTCTCGGGCGACTATGCC
>JAYZFQ010000115.1:0-18448 GCA_036336695.1 Myxococcota bacterium | reverse complement strand
GTCGAGAAGCGCGTCACCGAGCACTCGACGTCGATGGCGCTGCCCTGGCTGTCCTGGAGCTGGCCGACGAAGCGCCGCGGCTCCGAGTCTTCCGACATGGCGTCGAGTTCCGTCCACCACGTGTTCTGCACGGGGGTCGGCACGAAGGCCATGGCATCGAGACCGAGCAGGGCGTCCCGGGCGACACCGAGGAGCGCTCCGGCGGCGGGGTTCGCGTCCACCACCCGGGCGTTGGCCGCGTCCACGGCCAGGAAGGCGTCGGAGACCCGGTCGATGGCCGCGATCACCGCGCGGCGCGTCCGGGTCGTGCCCCGCTTGCGCCGGTTCGTGGTGGTGGTCTTCAGGCTGCCCTGGAAGCGGGCGAGCAGGGGGCGGAGCGTCTTGCGGACCTGGTCGCCCGCCGGTCCGCTCGCCTCCCCGGCGGCGTCGACCCAGGCGGCGAGCAGTGCGGTCACCCGCCGCTCGTTGGCCCGCAGGCCGTCGAGGGCCGGCTGGGCCGCGTCGCCGTTGCGCAGGGCCGCTGCCGCAAAGGAGCGGAAACGCCGCAGGACCTCGGTTTCCTCGGCCCCGGCCTTGGGCGCGGCCGGCCCGAGCCGAACCCGCAGCACCGCGTCGATCTGTGCCCGCTGGGCGATCAGCCACGTCGCGAGCTCCCGGTTCCCCGCCACGCGGGGAAGGTAGGACAGCCCCGATTCAATCGCCGTGGCCGTCCTGCCGAACAGGAGGGGGTGACGACCCTAGACACGACACCTCGCCGGCTCCTGGTGAGCCATGCGCCGCCCGCGGCCTTTGCACCCATGACCCGCGTTCTCCTCGCTCGGCTCGGTTACGCCGTGCTCGAGCCCGAGGATTTCGCCCAGTGTGCCGAGGAGCACGGACGGCCCGACTGCCTGCTCGTAGACGAGCGCAACCTCGCCGATCTCGAGGACGATGGCGGGCCTCCGGTTCCGGTGGTGGCGCTCACGGGGCGCCACGGGGTGACCGGTGCGGATTCCCGGGTTGTCGGTGCCTTGCGCCGCCCGGTTGGGATCCACGAGCTCTACCGGGTCCTCCAGCAGGTGCTCGAGGAAACGCCGCGCAGTGTGCCGCGGGTGCCGACGCATCTTTCCGCGAACTGCCAGAAGAACGGCAGCAGCTGGGCGGCCACGGTGCTGATGCTCTCGGAAAACGGCTGCTTGCTGCGCACCCCGGACCCGCTCCTGCTGGGATCCAGCGTCGCACTCAGCTTTTCCCTGCCGCGTGCCGGAGAGCTGGCACTCACCGCAGAGGTGGCCTACCAGCTCGTGCCCGATGTCGGACTCATCTTCGACGCGCTTTCGCCCGACGCCCGGCGGCACATCGCCGCCTTCGTCACCGAGGCGCTCGTCGCGCTCTGACGGTACTCTCCGCCCATGGATTGGCGGAGCTTCGATCTCTTTGCTCCGACGTCCGACCACGTCCAGCTCGCGGAAACCCTCCGGGAGTTCGTGACCCGGGAGGTCGAGCCCCAGGCCACGGAGCACGACCGGGAGGAGCGCTTCAACCACGCGCTCTTCCAGCGGGCCGGCGAGCTGGGCCTGCTCGGCGTCACGATCGGGGAGGAGCACGGTGGCGCGGGCCTCGACGCGACGGCCGCGGTGCAGATCTTCGACGCCCTGTCCGAGGCCGACCCCGGCTTCGCCCTCGCCGTGCTTGCCCACGCCGTGCTCTTCGCCCAGAACGTCAACGTCAACGCCGACGCGGCGCTGCGGGAACATGTCCTGCCCCGGGCCGCATCGGGAGAGTGGATCGGCGGCCTGTGCATGACCGAGCCCGAAGTCGGCACCGACGTGCTCGCCATGTCCACGACCGCCCGGCGCGACGGCGGCGACTACGTGATCGACGGGCGCAAGACGTTCATCACCAACGGTGGCATCGACGAGGAGACCCTGGGCGACGCCTTCGTGGTCTACGCGGCCACCGGGGAGCGCTCGCTCAGCGCCTTCCTGGTCGAGAAGGGCATGTCGGGCTTCGCACTCGGACAGAAGTGGCGCGACAAGCTGGGGGTACGGGCTTCGTTTACCGCCGAGCTGGTCTTCGACGGTGTGCGCGTCCCGGCGACGCACCGAATGGGCGAAGAAGGCGAGGGCACGCTCGCCATGATGCGGAACCTCGAGATCGAGCGGCTCAGTCTCGCCGCGATGTCCGTGGGCATCGCGCGGCGCTGTGTCCGCACGATGGTGGAGTACGCGAACGCGCGGCAGAGTTTCGGTGTGCCGCTCCGGGAGCACGGCCAGGTGCAGCGCTACATCGCAGAGAACTTTGCCGAGTACCGCGCTGCCGCCACGCTCACCTACGACGTGGCGCGCCGTTTCGACCTGACGCGAACCGGGCAGCGCGTGGACTGCGATGCGGCAAAGCTTTTTGCGGCCCAGGTCGGCAAGCGCGCTGCCGACGCGGCGATCCAGGTGCTCGGTGGTGCCGGGTACATGGGGGAGTCGGTCGTCGAGCGGCTCTGGCGCGACGCGAAGTTGCTGGAAATCGGCGGCGGCACGCTCGAAGCGCACCACCGGAACCTGACGAAGGATCTCTGCCGCGACCCGTCCTGGGTCGCCTAGGGACCTTCCCGGCGGAGCTTTCCCTCGATCTCGGTCCAGCGGTTGTAGGCGTCTTCGGCCTCGCTGCGGAAGCCGAGCGAGTCCGCCGTGAGTGCGAGTCCCGACACGGCCCGGATGTCATCGGGTGCCAACTCGGACGCCTGCCGGTACGCCACGTACGCGTCGGTCGTGTTCTCTCGCCCCCGTTCCAGGTCGGCCAGCTGGATCCAGGCCTCCGCGTCCGCGGGCGCGATCTGGTTGACGACGCGCTCGAGGTGCTGGACGGCGCGGTCCGGGTCGCCGGCCTTGGCGTGGATGTCGGCGGCCTGGCGGCGCAGCGCCGGGTTTTCCGGTTCGGCACGCACGGCGATGTCGATGGCCTCGGCCGCTGCGGGGTAGTTTCCCGCCGCCGCGTAGGCGGCCGCCGCCGCGTCCGGGTCGCGGTCCGAGGTCGTGGCGCACGCCAGGGCGAGTGCCCCGGCGAGGGCGGCGGCGATTCCCGAGGCGCGTCGCGACATCGTCGGAACTCCCGGGCTTATTATCGTCGCTTCCCGCGTCGAGGGAACCCCCCTCAACTCGTCACCGTCACTTTCACCGCGCCGGAACGCCGGTCGCTTGCCAGGTCGAAGCCGTCGGCCACGGCTTCGAGGCCGACGGTGTGGGTCGTCACGGTGTCCTGCAGAAGGTTGCGGTGGCCGTCGATCAGGGCCGCGGCCCGGCTGAAGTCGGCGCCGTCTTGGGTGTGTTCGTAGCAGTTCGACCACGCGAGGGTGACTTCCTTCAGGAACAGGGAGACGGGCGTGAGGCTGATGGGTTGGTGGAAATTTCCGACCACCGAAATCGTCCCGCCGGGTGCCACGGCGGCGACGGCGAGGGACACGGTGTCCGCGGCGCCGCCCACCGATTCGAGGACGCATCCGAAGGCGGTTTCCTGGCCCAGTGCCGCCAGGGCTTCAGCGGAGCCCTCGGCCTCGGTCAAGACCCGGGTGGCGCCCAGGGCCTGGGCGCGTTCGGCCTGGTGCGGGTAGCGCGCCGTGATCCAGGCTTCGGCCCCGAGGTCGCGGGCGGCGAGCACCGCGAGCAGTCCCAGTGTGCCCGCGCCGAGGACGAGTACCCGGCTGCCTGCGACGACGCCCCCGCGCTGCAGGCCGTGCACCACGACGGCCATCGGTTCGGCGAGCGCGCCGAGGGCGTGGGGCAGATCGGCGGGGAGGCGGAAGAGCCGCTCGGCCGGAGCGACCGCGTACTCCGCGAAGCCGCCGTTGGTGTGGATGCCCAGGATCTGGAGTTCGCGGCACAGGGCGCCCCGGCCGCTGCGGCACGGTTCGCAGCGGCCGCAGGCGAGCAGGGGCTCCACCGCGGCGAGGTCGCCGGGGGAAAGGCCCGACACCCCGTCGCCGAGGGCGTCGACCACCCCCATCATCTCGTGGCCCGGCACGACGGGTTGGCCGAGGTAGCCGCCGGGGAGCAGGTGGATATCGCTGCCGCAGATGCCGCAGGCGCGTACCCGCAGGCGGACCTGTCCCGGGCCCGGCTCCGGGATGGGAAGTTCCGCGAGACCGAGCTGGCCGGGGCCGGAACACACGACGGCGCGCATGGAGGTGGGGGGCATCGCCCTTCAGGCTACCAGAGCCGTCACGGGCCGAGTCGCTCGATGACGGCGCGGACGATCAGGGGCCAGGCAATCGTGGCATCGGCCGGCACTTCGGCGAAGCGCCCGCCCTCGGCCGGGGGCACGAACTTTCCCCAGGAGATGCCCTCGACGTAGCTGCAACCCGAGAGTCCGCCCCAGTGTTCGGGTTCGGGGCAGATTCGGACGGCGTACTTGTAGCGACGCACGGGTTCCGGGTTCTTGAGGCGCACGCGCAGGATCTCCAGGTAGGGACCGACCTGCTGGGCCCAGTTGCGGGGGACGCCGCCGCCGATGGTGAAGATGCCCAGGGTTTCGTGGGCGCGGACGCGCTCGGCGAAGTCGTCGAGATCGAGGAAGGGATCGAAGCGCAGGGGCGCCACGCCCTCTTGCGACGCGCGCATGTGGTTGAAGATCGACAGGTCGAGTCCGAGTTCGGAGTCGGTGAAGGCAGGGACATAGACGGGTACGCCGGCGTTGGCGGCCGAGGCCAGGATGGCGCGCTCCGTGCTCTGGGAATCGAGCCAGCGGCCGATGCGTTCGCAGACGAGGCGGCTCGACAGCACCGTGTCCTCGGGCAGCCCCTGGAGTGCCGCATGGAGGATGCGTTCGACGTCGTCCAGGTTCTTCTCGAGTTCGATCGTGTCGTAGACACGGTTGTAGCCCTTGGAATAGAGCTCCTCGTCGGGCATGTCGCTGCGGTGCTTGAAGTGGAGCCTTCCCGCCCCTTCGGACAGGCCGTGGGTCATGAGCGCGCCGGTGGTGACGACGGCGTGCACCCAGCCGCGGTCGATCATTTCGCAGAGCAGCATGCCCTGCTTCGCGATCGTCATCGCGCCCGAAATGGTGATGACGCGGAAGCAATCGGTGTCGCGCACCATGGCCTCGAGCACGTCGGCGGCTTCGCCGAGTTGGCGGGCGCCGAAGGCTGTGCGGCTCATCGCGCGGACGAGGGCATCGACGTTGTCGGCGCCCGCGATGTCCAGCGGCTCCAACGGTTCGAGCTGGTCGTCGTGGCCGTGGCCGTACCGGCTCTCGTCGCGCGGTTTCGGCATGTGCCTCCTCCAGCCCCGAAGCGGGCGCAACGTAGCAGATCGTTCGTCGCGCCCGTGAATCAGCTTGCGGCGAGCGGGGCGATCCCTTCGGGCGCGTGGGTCGGCAGTGAACACGTCGTGCCACGGCAGACGTAGGCCGTGGCGCGCCCGTCGGGGGCGTCTCTCCCGGTGAGCCAGTGCGGGTCGATGGCTGCGGGAATCTCGCCCGGTGCCGTTACGACCACGGCGTCTTCGGGCGCGAGCACCCGGCGCGCGCGCTCGGCCAGGGCCGCGGTCTCGGGGGCGCCGGGCGGGCCGACGATGACCGCAACCGAAAGCCCGCGCGCGGCGATGAGCGCGGCCCGTGCCAGGGTCGGGAAGGCTTCCGGAGCGCGTTCCAGTACGAAGCCGTGGGTGCGCAGCACCCGGCGCGCCACGTCGTCGAACGCCTGGCGCCCGGAGAGGGCGGCAGCGCGCAGCAGGCCCACGACGGCGAGACCCGTCGACTGGGGCATCGCGCCGTCGTGGTCCGAGCGCGGCCGGTGCACGAGGCGTTCCCCGTCGTCGGGGGTGAGGAAGAGATCGTCCTGGGCCGCGTCGAAGAAGCGCCCCGCGATGCTTTCGGCCACGGCGAGCGCGCGGGTGCGGTACCGGGCGTCGGCCCCGGCGCGGTCGAGGTCGAGGAGCGCTTCGAGGAACGCGGCATGGTCGTCGAGGAACGCCGGAATGTGGGCGTGTCCCTCGTTCCAGACCCGGAGCAGTTGGCCGTCGGCGTCGTGGAGCTGTGCCACCAGGAAGTCCGCGGCGTGGGTCGCGTCTTCGAGCAGGCTCGGGTCGCCGGTCAGGCTCGCGGCGCGGGCGAGGCCGGAAATGGTGAGCGCATTCCACGCGGTGACGCGCTTCCGGTCGGTACCCGGCGCCTCGCGCTCGGCGCGCGCCGCGAAGAGCGCGGCGCGTTGGGGGGCAAAACGTTCGCGCGGCTCCCGGGCGACGTCGCGCAGCACGCTCGTTCCGCGTTCGAAGCTCCCGGCGCGTGTCACGTCGTAGGTGTGGCAGAAGGCTTCCGCGTCGTCGCCCAGAACCGATGCCACCTGTCCGGGGGTCCAGACGTAGAACGTGCCCTCTTCGCCTTCGCTGTCGGCGTCCAGGCTGGCGGCGAAGCCGCTCGCCGGGTCGCCGAGTTCGCGGCGCAGGAACGCCACGGTCTCTTGCAGCGGCCAAAGCAGGTCGGGGTCGGCCGCTCCGCTGCGCCGCCACGCCTCGGCGTAGACGCACAGCAGCTGACCCTGGTCGTAGAGCATTTTTTCGAAGTGGGGAACGATCCACTGGCCATCGACGCTGTAGCGGTGAAAACCGCCGCCGAGGTGATCGTACAGGCCGCCCCGCGACATTTCGCGACACGTGAGTACGACGTGGTCCAGGGCTTCGCGCGCCTTGGACTCGGGCAGCACGTCCGTCGCCGCGAGGAGGAGCAGGAGGTTGACGGGCGTGGGGAACTTGGGCGCGGCGCCGAAGCCGCCGTGGTCCGCATCGGCGCGCTGCAGCAGGCGGTAGGCCGCTTGGCGCACCGTTTCCGCGCCGGGTTCCCCCGTGGCCGTGCCCCGAGGAGTGCGCCCGAGGGCCGCCAGGATCTGTGTGCCATGCTGGTCGACTTCGTCGCGGCGGTTGCGCCAGAGATCGTCGATGGCGGCGAGCACCTGGCGGAAGGCGGGCATCCCCTGGCGCGGTTCCGGCGGAAAGTAGGTGCCGCCGTAGAAGGGCGTTCCGTCGGGTTTGCAGAACACCGTGAGGGGCCAGCCGCCGTGGCCGTGCAGGCCGACGACCGTATCCATGTAGATCTGGTCGACGTCGGGACGCTCTTCCCGGTCGACCTTCACGTTCACGAACCACTGGTTCATGAGGTCGGCGGTTGCCGGGTCCTCGAAGGATTCGTGCTCCATGACGTGGCACCAGTGGCACGCGCTGTAGCCGATCGATACCAGCAGCGGGCGGTCGCTTGCCTCTGCCTGGGCGAGGGCCTCGGCCCCCCACGGATGCCAGTCCACGGGGTTGTGCATGTGCTGGCGGAGGTAGGCGCTCGTCTCCTGGGCGAGGCGATTGGTGGGGCGGGAAGCGTCGTTCATGGGGGATGCCGGTAGGCTACTTTAGGCCGTCTTCAGGGGAGCGAGCACTTGGTCGACGTCGTTTTGCACCCGGATCGGGATCGCGCCCTGCGGCGCCGGCACCCCTGGGTGCTCTCGGGCGCTGTGGCGCGGGTCGAGCCGGCGTCCGAAGCGGGTCCGGGGGCCTTCGTGCGGGTGCTGTCGGCGGCCGGGGAAATCCTGGGCTGGGGCCACCTTTCGCCCGAGGGCAGCCTGCGTGTGCGCCTCATCGCCTTCGGCAAGGAGCGTCCGCCCGACGACTGGCTGGCCAGTCGCGTGGCGGCGGCCGTCGCGCGGCGGGCGGGCGATGCGGGCATCGGCGCAACCGACGCCGTGCGCCTGGTCAATGCCGAGGCCGATGGCCTGCCCGGCCTCGTGGCGGACCGCTACGGCGACACGGTCGTCGCCAAGCTGACGGCGCCGGGCATGGCGGTGCGCCGGGAGGCGGTTGCCGAGGCGCTGGAACGGGCCACGGGGGCGCCCCACGGTTTCGAGCGTGCCGACGCCACCGCGGCGCGGCGCGAGGGTCTCCCGGCGCACACCGGCCCGCTCTGGGGCGCCGCGCCCGCGGCGCCGGTGTGGCTTAACGAACGCGAGCGCCGTTACCGCGTGGACCTGGTCGCGGGCCAGAAGACCGGCTTCTACCTCGACCAACGCGACGCCCGGGACCTTGTCCAGCAACTCGCGGCCGACCGCCGGGTGCTCGATGTCTTCGGTTACACCGGGGGGTTCGCGGTGGCTGCGGCCCACGGGGGCGCCCGCAGTGTCACCCTCGTCGAATCGTCCGCGCCCGCGCTGGCCCTCGCGCGAGAGAACCTGGCAGAAGCGCCGGCCTGCGACGCGCGCTGCGTCGAGGCCGATGCCTTCCGCTTCCTGCGCGAAGACACCGGGGAGTACGATCTCGTCGTCGTCGATCCGCCGCCGCTGGCGCGTACCCGGCGGGACGTCGGCCGGGCGACGCGCGCGTACAAGGACGCGGTGCTGCACGCACTGCGCCGGGCGGCTCCGGGAGCGCGGCTGCTGTGCTTCTCCTGCTCACACCACGTCGGGCCGGATCTCTTCCGCAAGGTGGTGTTCGGCGCTTCCCTCGATGCGAACCGGACGCTGCGCGTATTGGCGACGCTCGGGCCGCCGGGGGACCATCCGGTGTCGATCGACCACCCGGAGGGCGCGTACCTCACGGGCTTGCTGCTCGAGGCGTGACCTCCGACGCGGTGGCACGGGCCGAACGCGCGGCCGAAGCGGCGGCGCGGGCTGCGGAGTTCGTGGTGGCAAACGGCACCGCCGCGGAGCGGGCTGGCCTGGCCGCCTTCACCGGGCGGGGGAGCGTCGACGCCGTGGTCGAGGCGCTGGTGCCTGCGCCGGCGGCGCTTGCCGACTTCCGCGGTGCGCTCCGGTTGCTCGAGGATCTCGAAGCGCTCGACCACCCCTACGTCGCGCAACTGGCCCGCGAACTCGACGGGCGCCAGGCCGAGGACGGACACTGGGGCGACGGGGAGGAGGACGCGGTGTTCGAGACCGGGATGCTCGCGGGACACCTGGCCAAGACCCCGTCGGCGAGCGCGCGCTGTCTCCAGGCTGCCGGCGACTGGCTGGTCGCGAGGTTCTCCCCGGACCGGCTCCAGGGTTTCCAGTGGCGCGCGATCGCGGCCTATGCCCACGCCTTTGCGAACTTTCCCCACGACGAGGCCGACGCCATTCTCCAGTGGTGCGGGCGCGAACTGGAGCGCGGCTTCCGCGCCGAACGCTTCGACGCGGTCCATACGGCGCGGGTGTTTCTCTGGTGCGGGGCACCGTCGGTTCCCGGGGCGCGGCTCGATGCGAGCGAACTGCTCGCCGCGCTGTTCGCGGAACAGGCCGAAGACGGTGCCTTCGGAACGCGCGATCGCGCGCGTTGTAGTTGGGACGCGATGGTCGCCCTGGTCCGGTTCGCACGCCTCTCTTGAAGTCGGCACCCCCGATCTCGTAGCCTGCGTCCGTGCTGAACCTCGCCTACCTCCACGAAGCCATTGCCGAGGCCATTCCCGACCGGGAGGCCGTGGCCTACCGCGACCGGCGCTTTACCTGGGCCCAGGTTGCCGACCGGACCCGCCGCTTCGGCGACCTGTTGCGCCGCCACGGGCTCGGCTGCCACCGGGAGCGGGCGGGTCTCGAAGGCTGGGAGTCCGGCCAGGACCACATCGCGCTCTACCTCTACAACGGCAACGAGTACCTCGAGGCGATGCTCGGCGCCTTCAAGGCGCGCTGCGTCCCCGTCAACGTCAACTATCGCTACGTGGACGAGGAACTCGTCTACTTGTTCGACAATGCCGACGCCCGGGCCGTGGTCTACCACGCGGCGTTCGCGCCGACGCTGGCGCGCATTCGGGATCGCCTGCCCAAGGTGCGGCTCTGGATCCAGGTCTCCGATGCGTCGGGAGAGGCGCTGCTTCCCGGGGCGCTCGACTACGAGGCGGCCCTGGCGCAAGCCGAACCGTCGCCGCCCCGAGAACTCTCCGAGGACGACGTGTACATCCTGTACACCGGCGGCACGACCGGCATGCCCAAGGGCGTGCTCTGGCGTCATGCCGACGTCTTCCGCGCCGCGCTCTACACCCGTCCCGATCGGGATTTCGCGGCGATCGTGGCGCGCGCCCGGCGCGGTGGTCCCCGGGTGCTCCCGGCGCCGCCGTTCATGCACGGCGCGGCCCACTGGGTGGCGCTCAACATCTGGCACGTCGGCGGCTCGGTGGTCGTTCCTGCGAACCCGGAACGGTTGGACCCCGTTGACGTGTGGTCGACGATCGAACGGGAGCAGGTCACCTCGCTCACGATCGTCGGGGACGCCTTCGGCCGTCCCCTGGCCGACGAACTGCGCAGTGGTCGCTACGACGTGAGTTCCCTGGACACCCTGACCACGGGCGGCGCGATTCTCACCGCGTCGCTCAAGCAGGAGTTCCTCGATCTCGTGCCCGGGCTGAAGATCATCGATTCCCTCGGTTCCTCGGAAAGCGGCCAGCAGGCGTCCCGGGTCTCGACGGCGGAGAGCCGCGCCACGACCGGTGATTTCAAGATGGCGGCGGACAACGTCCTGCTGCGCGACGGGCTGAAGGAGTTCGTTCCCGCGGGCTCGAGCGAACACGGGTGGCTGGCGCGCCGGGGCTACGTGCCGCTCGGCTACTACAAGGATGCGGAAAAGACGGCGGCCACCTTCCCGGTGGTGGACGGTGTGCGGTATGTCGTGCCCGGAGACCGGGCCGCGCTCGAACCCGATGGGACCCTGCGCCTGTTCGGCCGGGAAGCGGTCACGATCAACACGGGCGGCGAGAAGGTCTTCGCCGAAGAGGTCGAGCACGCGCTCAAGCACGATCCCGCCGTCTACGACGCCGTGGTGGTCGGCACGCCCCACGAACGCTGGGGGCAGCAGGTCACCGCGGTCGTGCGCCTGCGCGAAGGGGCCGACACCTCTCCCGATGCGCTGCGTGCGGGGGCGCGGCAGCACATCGCGGCCTACAAGCTGCCGCGCAAATTCGTTTTCGTGGACGAGATTCTCCGCGCGCCCAGCGGCAAGGCCGACTACCGCTGGGCCCGGGACCGCGCCGCTGCCGACGCCTGAGTTCTGGCGCTCGGTTCAGAGCGCGGCCTGGAGGGCGCGGATTCGCGCCGCGTTGGCGCCGAGATCGCCTTGCCCGTCTCGCGACTTGGAGCGCACGTCGACGATCGACGCGTTTCCGTCGGGACGCACGCGAATCACGATGTCGTCCACGAACCGGAAGAACCGGGTCGTGTCCGTCGCTTCGAGGTGCCCGGTTGCCGGGTCCTCGAAGGTGATGCTCCACCCCAGTCCCTCTCCCGCGGCGCGCGCCGCGGCGAATGCCTCGGCCGGCGGCATGGCGAGGCGCTGGCTGGCGAGGTCGGGGTAGCCCGCCCGCTGTTGTTCGGTGAACGTGGCGCCGGGGTAGGCCAGGTCCCGACCCTCGTTCGCCGGAATGTCTTCGGCCGCGACGAACTGGGGCGGATCGACCCAGTCGGTCGTGATGTCGTTGATGGGCGGCACGCCGGCACCGGGCCGCCCGGCGATGAAGAGGATCGCGAGGACGAGGATGCCGAGGCCGAAGCCCCGGATCGCGTAGCTCCGGCCGCCGGTCTCGGCCCCGGCGCGGGTGAGCCAGAGGCCGACCGCGCCGAACGGCAATGCGAGGAGTCCCGCGAGCAGGCCCAGTCCGAAGAGGGAGAACCCGGTCATCGGTGCGGCGCCGAGCTGGCAGAGCAGCGGGCCGACCAGGAGCAGCACCACGGCGGCAATGCCCAGGTGGGAGGAAAGTTTCGCGATGCGCGAATCGGAATGCATGTTCGGTCTCCTCGTCGATCGGCGCGCGCTGGGGCGCGGGTTGCGATCAGTGGTTTGCGTCTTCCACGTACCCCAGCCCTTCGAGCCGTTCGAGCAGCTCCGGACTGGCTTCCAGGGATCGTGCGGGCGCGCGCGGCCCGCCGCCGGTGGCAGCGGCCTGGGCGGCGAGCAGCGCGGCAAGACGTGCGACGTCTGCCGGACGCGCGGCCGCCAGGTCCTGCGTTTCTCCGGGGTCGGCGCGCAGGTCGTAGAGTTCGCCAGTGCCCGCCGGTTCCGTCACGATGAGCTTGAGTCCGTCGTGGACCACGGCGCGCTTCTTCTCTTCGGGGTTCCGTGCCCGGGTGCGCATGGCGTACAGCGCGCGGGGCGCGCCGGGCGCGTCGCCGGAAACGAGGGGAACCCCGCGGTCCTGGGGGCTCCGGGGTGCGCCCACCAGGGCGCGCAGGGTGGGCAGGATGTCGATCGTGCTCACGTCTGCTGCGACCCGGCCCGTGGGTCCCCCGGGTTGCCGAACCAGGAGCGGGACGTGGGTGAGCTCGGAATAGAGCTGGAAGCCGTGACCGAAGTCGCCGTGATCGCCGAATTCCTGACCGTGATCCGAGGTCACGATCACCAGGGCACCTTCGAGGGGAAGCTCTGCAAAGAGCCGTCGGAGCAGGTCGTCGGTGAAACGGACTTCGCTGTCGTAGGCGTCGCGATCCTCGATGCCGAGCCGGGGCGGGGGCCCGGCGTCTTTGGGCAGCAGCGCTTCGCGCCGGTGATGGGGGACGTGGGGGTCCATGAGGTGCACGTACAGGAAGAAGGCGTCGGCGCCCCGAATTTCTTCGCGCCAGTCGAGCAAAGCGGCGAGGAGCGCTTCTCCGTCCGTTCCGCGGCTGTAGTCGGTCATGACGAACCGGTCGAAGCCGCGGGCAAAACCCATTTCCTCATCGATGTTGAGGTTCGCGCTCGCGCCGAACGTCCGATAGCCCTGGCCCTGGAGAAAGGTGGGAATGGTTTCGAGGGCTTCCGGAATGCGCTGGATTTCGAGGTCCGGTGAGAGTCCCTGCTGCGTTCGAAACGCGCGCAGGCCCGTCCGCACGCCGTGTTCGTTCGGGTAGGCCGAGGTGAAGAGGGAGGCCGTGGCCGGCGCTGTCCACGACGAGGTCGTCCAGGCCTTGTCGAAGACGAGAGCGTCCTCGGCAAGGGCGGCGAGGAAGGGCGCGTTTTCCCGGGGTGCGCCGTGAAAGGGCATTGCGTCGGCGCGCAGCGTATCGATCACGACGAGTACGATGTTTCCGTTCCACGCCGGGGTCGGCGCGCAGCCGATGCAGGACGCGAGCGCGACGGACGCGCTCACGAAGTTCCGGATCCGGCGAGCGCATGCCGCGATGGGCGGGCGAGATCGCATCGGGTGGGAAAAGTATATCACGCACCCTGTGATACGATCGGCGCCCCCGAACGGGAGGCGAGTGATGAGCGTTCGAATCGAGAAACGCGGCGCCGTGAGTGTGTGGACGCTCGCGCGTCCCGACGCGCTGAACGCCCTCGATGCCGCGACCCTCGAAGCGCTCCGCGCTGCAGCCGACGCGACGGCGTCGGATTCCGAGGTGCGCGCCGTCGTCCTGACCGGGGAAGGTCGGGCCTTTGCCGCCGGGGCGGATATCGCGGAAATGCAGGGCAAGAGCCCGCTGGAGATGGAGCGTTTCAGTCGCCTGGGCCACGCCGCCTGCGGAGCGTTGGAATCCCTGGCCGTCCCGACCCTGGCCGCGGTCAACGGTCACGCCCTCGGCGGTGGCTGCGAACTCGCGCTTTCGTGCGACTGGATCTACGCCTCGGACCGCGCGCGCTTCGGACAGCCCGAGGTGAAGTTGGGCCTGGTTCCGGGGTTCGGCGGCACCAGCCGCCTCGCGCGCCGGGTCGGCGTCGCGTGGGCCAAGGAACTGGTTCTCGGCGGCGACCCGATCGACGCGGAAACCGCTCAGCGCATCGGCCTCGTCAACCGCATCTACCCCCTCGACGAATTGCTCCCCGCGGCCGTGGCTGCCGGGGAAGCCATCGCCGAACGCGGACCGGTTGCCGTGGCGGCGGCCAAGCGGGTGATCCAGGAGGGCCAGGGGGCCGACGTGCGGGTGGCCCATGCCCTCGAACAGGCGGCCTTCGGCGGCGTCGCGGCGACCGCCGATGCGCGCGAGGGTCTGGCCGCGTTCCTCGAAAAGCGCGACCCCGAGTTCGAGGGTCGTTAGTCGGCGATGTAGCCGAGCGCCTGCAGGGCGCGGCGATCGGCGGCGCTGGGGGCTCCCGGCGCTTCGGGGCCGTGGCGCAACCAGCCGCGGAGCAGGTCGCGCAACCGCGCGGTTTCGGCGGGGTGGCTTGCCGAGACGTCGCGTGTTTCTCCCGGGTCGGTCTCCAGGTCGTACAGCGCGAACTCGCGCTGGGGGTCCTGCCCCGGGGTCCAGACGAGTTTCCAACGGCCGTCGATCACCGTGCGCAGGCGCCCGGCGATGCCGAAGTTCACGCGGCCCCGCACCAGCGCCGGGTGGAAGCTCTGGCCCGACTCGGCGAAGACCGGCGGGGCCGGCGGCGCTTCGCCCTCCAGGTAGGGCACGAGGGAGCGGCCGTCCAGCCCGTCGGGCACGGCGAGTCCGAGCAGCTCCGCAACCGTCGGCATGACGTCGACGAGGGAGACCCAGTCGTCGACGCGCCCGCTGCGCGCGAGGGGGTCGCCTTCGGGCAGGACGATCGCGAGGGGAACGTGGAGGCCCGGGTTCCAGACGTAGTCGCCGTGATCGTAGTGGTAGTCGTGTTCGCCGAGGTCTTCTCCGTGATCGGAGGCGAAGATCACCGTCCACTCCCCGAGCGGTGGTTCGATGGCTTCGAGAAGCGTTCGGATCGCGTCGTCGGTCGCGCGCACGTCGGCGGCGTAGAGGCGCCGCACGTGTTCGTTCACCCGGGCCGGAAGCGTGTTGCGGAACACGGCGCCTTCCTTGCCCAGGTCCGCGGGGTAGGCCTCGGCGCCGATGGAACCCGGGGCGCCGCCGAAGTTCGCGGCGTAGGGACCCTCGTACCCGGGGTCGAAGGCGCGCGCCGTTGCCTCGGGCGGGAAGTACGGCACGTGGGGATCGATGAAGTGGATCCAGACGAACGTGGGCTGCGCCGGGTCGATGTCGTGGAGCGCGGCCAGGGCGGCTTCGGCGGTTTCCGGGGCGGCCCGCCCGTCGTCTCCGAAGTCGTAGACTTCGAAGCCCCGGTTCAGCCCCCGCTCGCGGGTGAGGATGTGGTTCGAAACGATGGCGATCGTCCGGTAGCCCGCTTGCCGGGCCAGCTCCGGCAGCCAGTCGACCGCGTCGGGCAGCCGGTCCCAGAGTCGGCGCACCCCGTGACGCTGGGGGTAGAGCCCGGAGAACGCACTGGCGAGCGAGGCCGTCGTGCGGGGGATCGGTGCCAGGGCCCGTTCGAAGTAGAGCCCCCGCGCGAGGAGGGTGTCGACGAAGGGGGTCGTCGGCCGGTCGTAGCCCGCGAAGGAGAGGGTGTCGGCCCGGAGCGTGTCGACGGTGAGGAGCAGCACGTGGTCGCGCGCGGGGTTCAGGGGCACACCCGCGGTTTCGTCGCCGCCGCGGCAGGCGGTGGCAGCCGCCACGGCGACTGCCAGGGCGATCCCCACGCTGCGGGGGCACGGCCAACGGCGCATGAGTGCAGCTATAGCGCCCGGGGCGCGGGATGGCAGGCAGCGCGCCCGGATCAGTCCGCCGGGGAGGTTTCGTAGCCCAGGGCCCGGAGCGCCTCCCGGTCGGTGTCGGAGAGATCGAGGGAGTGCGCCGCGGCGGGGGGGTCGCTGCCGGGCTCGAATCCCGCGAGAGCGGCGGCGAGCCGTTCCCGCACCGCAGGTTCCGCGTCGGCCAGGTTGCGGCGTTCGCCGGGATCGTCTGCGAGGAAATACAGTTCGAGGGCGCCGTCGCCGGGGTCGATCAGCTTGTACCCGCCGCCGATCACGGCCCGTTGGCTCGTGGGCCGTTGGGTTGCGCTGAACAGGACGCGGTCGGCCGGCGGCGGATCGCCGGGCCGGGGCAGGGGACGCCCGGCGGCGCCGGGGTCTGCCGGCAGGTCCAGCGCGCCCAGGACCGTGGGGGCGATGTCGAGCAGGGCGACCGGCGCCGTGACGACACCCGCGGCCTGCCCGGGCCAGCGCACGAGGAGGGGAACCGCGATCAACTCGTCGTAGAGTGTTTTCGTGTGCCCGATCCGCCCGTGGTCGAGGAATTCCTCGCCGTGGTCGGCCGTGATCACGACGAGCGTCCGGTCGTCGAGGCCGAGTTCGTCCAGGCGGGCCAGGATCCGGCCGACCTCGGCGTCTGTGAACGCGATCTCCGAATCGTAGAGGCGCTCGAGTTCGCGGGCGTCTTCCGCCGTCAGGAGTGCCTGGCGCCGCAACAGTTCGCCGAAGCGGACGTCCGGCCGGATGGGACCGGCATAGGGGGATTCCCGGGGAAACGCGAATCCCGCGTGTTCCCGGTAGGCGAAGTGCGGATCGAAGTAATGGACGTAGAGGAAGAAGGGCGTGTCCCGGTGCGCGTCCAGAAAGGCCAGGGCTTTATCGGTGACGTCCGGGGAGGTGACGGCGTCGTGTCCGAGGGCGTTGGAGTCGTCGAAGTAGTCGAAACCCTGGTCGAAGCCCCAGCGCTTCGAGCTGAAACGGTGACTCACCACGGCGCCCGTGGCGACGCCCGCTTCCTGGAGGCGTTCGGAAAGCAGGGTGGCAGCCTCGGGCAGCACCGATTCCACGTCGGTTACCCCGAGCTGCTCGGGATAGCGCGACGTGAGCAGCGAGGCGATCGACGGCGTCGTCCACGGCGCCTGGCTCCGGGCCTGGGTGTAACGCACCGATGCGTCGGCAAACTCGTCGAGCGCGGGGGATGTGTCGCGCTCATACCCGTATGTACCGAGGTGATCGCGTCGCAGCGTGTCGATCACGATCAGCACGACGCTGTTCGGGGCTGCGGGCGCGGCGGCGCCAAGGCGCGCGAAGTGCGCGCCGGTCGCACCGCGCAGGTATAGCCGGGTTTCGTCGCCCGTCGACGCGAGCAGCGGCGCCAGGGAATAGGCGGTGGTGTCTCCGTCGATCCGGGCGGGCAGGGGCGGGTGGACGAGCACGCTGGGGGTCGGTTCCCGGGGCAGGCGGAGTTCGTTGCGGGTTTTGTCGAGGGCTGCGCCTGCCGTCTCACCGGCGCGCACAGGGAAGACGACGAGTGTCCGGACGTCGTGTCCGTCTGCGGCGAAGCGCGCCGCGAGCCAGGCGGCGGGAACCCGCGACCAGCGGGGCGGCGCGCTCGACCCCGCGCGCGGGCGCAACGGGTTTTTGCGCACCCGGTCCTCGTGGTAGGGCAGCACGAGTCCGAAGAAGGTGGGCTGGCGGGCTCCGCCGAGGGCGTCGCCGACTTCGTCGATGACCGCCTGGGTTTCCTGCCAGCGCGCCAGGCGTCGCGCATCGGGGCCCTGGAGCACGGGCGAGTGGGCCGCGAGCACGAGGAGGAGCACGCCGGCGGGGGCGAGCCAGGCGCCGCGTGCGCCGCCGCGGGAATGCGCTGCGATGTCGCGGCACACCACGGCGATCCAGAGGGCGAAGACCGGCACGAAGGGATAGGCCTCGCGCGAGAACCACACGCGTTGGAATGCCAGCAGCAGGCTCGCCGCCAGGAGCCAGCCCAGGAGCACCAGGCCGAGGCTGCCGCCTGCCCGACCCGAGCGGGCGGCGGCGACGTTGCGGACTGCGAGCGCGCCGGCGGCGACCGCGGCCAGGGCGGGTCCCGCCAGGGAGGCGGGGTCGCCGTAGCTCGGGGCGAACGCGAAGAGATCCCGCCAGAAAGCGGCCCATACCTGGGCGATCCGCTCGGGCCCGGCGGGGCCCGGGTAACCCCCGAAGCCGCCCAGTACCAGGGTGCGCAGGCCGAGTGCGAGGATGCCGAAGGCGGCGGCGGGCAGACACGCGCGCACCGCGTCGCGAAGCCGCCGGGGACCTTCCGGGGCGGTCGCCCAGGCCCAGGCCGGGAGGGCGAGTGCCGTGGCGTAGGCCACTTCGTTGGACAGCAGGGCTGCCCCGAGGCAGGCGCCGGCTGCGACGGCCCGTCCGAGACTCCGGCGGCCTTCGCCCAGGAGCAGCAGGGTTGCCAGGGAGAACGCGGTGGCGAGGGCGTAGTGGCGCCGCGCCAGCCAGGGCGCCACGTCTTCGACGACGGGGTGCCAGAGGAACGTGCACGCGGCGAGTACGGCGGCCCAGGCGGGCAAGCGGGCCGCGCGCCGGGCAACGGCGTAGAGCAGCAACCCGTTGCCGAGGTGCAGGGCGAGGTCGAACAGGCGCTGGAGCAGCGCGCCGTCGCCGGCTGTGCCGAGCAGCGTGAAGCTCAGGGCGTTGACCGGTCGGTAGCCGATGAAGTGGGCGCTCCCGAACGCCCAACCCCACCAGTCGGCGGCGCCGGGGCTCCCGCGCGTGATCCAGAGGACCGAGTCCATGGCCATGGGGCCGTACCCGAGGGTGGACAGGTACGGCCACACGGCGAGCGCCGCGGCGAGCGCGAGCGCCGCCCGCGCACCGGGGCCGGCGGTGTCGGTCATGCCCGGAGAGCATCCCCCAGCATGTGCCCGCTGGCCACGGTCTCCGCCTTCGCCCCGGGCCGTTATGCTACGCACGCGTGCTCCGAACCGTGGCCACCGACGTCGCCGCTCTCGGTCTCCTGGCGGTTCCCGTGATCTTCCTGGGTCTCGGCAGCTACAGCCCGATGCAG
>JAYZFQ010000114.1:0-8167 GCA_036336695.1 Myxococcota bacterium | reverse complement strand
CCCGCCCGGAGTATGCACGAGCCGGTTGCCGCCCGGCGAAGGACTAGAAATCGAACGCCCAGGAAACGCGCCAGCGCGGCGCTCCCCCGGAACCGGCGCGCCCGCGGGCATGGCCATCGCGCCGGAGGTGCCCGCGCCGGTCGCGCCACCCATGCCAGCGGCCCCGCTTCGACAGCCGGCGCTCGATCCGGTCCATGAGCCGCGCCACCCGCCAGAGGTCGCCGCGGCGAACCGATCTCGGGTGGAGCCGAACGGCTGCGTCATAGGAGCGCGCAAGTTCGTCGAAGGCCGCCCGCGTCCGGCGGCGGTCGCCGCCCCGGCGGCCCAGGGCCCGCTCGAAACGGCGGGCATCGCGGTCGAGCCGCTCGAGCGCAGCAAGCCCACGGCGCTGCCGGCGACAGGTGCGCGGCCGCACTTCCCGCGCATCGGCGTAGGCGACCGCGGTCGCGACCCGGAGTTCCCGGGCCAGTGGCGTCAACCCCATCGCACGCGGCGCGTCCCACCGGTGCTTGGCCCCCATCGCACGCGGCGCGTCCGGCCGGTGGTTGGCCCCCGCCGGCATCGCACCGATCACGAACAACAGTCCCCCGAGAAGCGCGAAGCATCGTATCGCCGTCATCTGCGGTCCTCCCCACGAGTGGCCCGTCTTCCGGGCTCGCAGGTGAGACGCGCGATGCGCGGGGATTATTCGGGGCCGCCGCCCCCGGAACTAACCGGCGGCGATCTCCGCGAAGGGCACCACCTCGGCCTGGGGGGTCTCGATTTCGCCTTCGGGAAGCATGAAGCGCCAGAAGACCATCCCGAAGGGTCGCCCCTCGGTATCGAGCCAGTTCGGAACGCCCGGATCCCGGTGGGCGATCACCATGCGGAAACTTCCATCGGGTTCGGTGTGCGTCTGCACGCGGTTCAAACCGGTCTGGCGGTTCGAATAGTCGTAGGTCTGGATGAAGCGAGTCCAGAGACACACGTGCGCGCACCGGCACTCGGGCCAGCGGCCGGTCATCACCAGCGCCTCGTCGGGACCGATCACGTAGGGCGCCTGGGAATAGGCGGCATCGAAGGCGGCCAGCGCGAAGTTCCCCGGCTTCACCGGCGCGGGGAACAAGTTGGGAACCCGGGACACGAAGGGCGGCTGGTCCGCCTCTGCCATCGGCGGCATGTCCAGCGTCCGGCTGCGCACGAAGTTCGCGGCGCGGCGGATCCCGGCGGCCACCGAGGCGTCGTCCGGTCGCGGGGGCGGCGGGGCCGCGTCCAGGCACTCGATGGAAACGGGCATCGGCCGGGAGGCGTCGGCGGCGACGATCCCCTCCTCTTCGAAGTAGTGGCGCGTGGTGATCCGCCAGGCATCGGGTGCGAGGCCGATCCAGTTGCGCTCGCGCTCGGGACCCCCGACCCAGAGTTCGAAGGAGCCGTCGGGTCCGACGTCGAATTCCGTGTCGTTGATGACGCCGGCCGTGTGGGTGCTGAAGCGCCGCAGCGCCCCACCCGCTTCGATCGTGATCGAAACGTAGACCGCGCCTGCCATGTTGCCCCGCACCCGGTAGGACCGGCCGGCCTCCACCGCCGCCTCGTAGTAGATCGCGTCGGGGTTGTCCCCGGTGAACTTGCGGGTGGGGGAAACGATTCGCTGGAAGACGGGGTGGGCCGGGTCGTCTTCGAAGTGGCTGAAGAGTCCGCCCTGGAGCATGTGCATCAACGCGCGGTGGCCATCGACGACATCCCCGGGGCTCTCGATCCGCCATTCCGGGCTGAGCCAGCGTTCGTCCACCTCGCGCAGGAGGTCGATCAGTTCTCCCAGGGCCTTGCGGCTTTCGGTTTCCACGGTCGTCATGCCTCGCTCCTCAACGCCGGTCGGCGCAGCGAACCGCCGCGTCGCCAATCCGGACGATACGCAGGTCGCCAAAGGGCGTCCCCGTGCCGCTGTTCAACACCAGGGCCACCGCAAGCTCGCGATCGGGATCGGCCCAGCCTCCGGAGCCCCCGTATCCCGAGTGCCCCATGCCCCGCGCCACCCGGGCGCGGATGGTGTTCACCCGGTGGTAGCCGAGCCGCCAGCGCATCGCGTAGGGGATCACGCGCCCAATGCCGCGATTGCGGGGTTCCTGGAGCAGTTCGACCCGGTCCTCGGAAAGCAGCCGAACCCCACCCAGCGCACCGCCGGCGGCGAGCAGTGCGTAGACCTTGCCCAGGGCGCGCGCCGTGAACATGCCGTTGGCAGCCGGAATGCTCGCGCGGACAAAGGCTTCGTCGTTGAAATCGAGGTGCTCGATCCCCGAGGGCATGAGCGCCGTTGCCGCCTCCTGGGGGTCGTAGGGAATCCGCGCGAGGCGCATCCCGCGGCTCAACCAACCGGCGCGCTCGTAGAGCACGTCCGCCGGTCGCTCGCGGCGCCGGCGCACCGGAATCTGTCGCGCGCGGCGGTGCGACTGGTCGTCGGGGAGGCCGATGAAGAGACCGTCGAGTTCGAGGGGCGCCGCGAGTTCCCGGGCGAGCACCTCGGCAAAGGGTTTGCCGGTGACGCGCTGCACGATCTCACCGACGAGCCAGCCGAAGGTGAAGGCGTGGTAGCCGTGCGCCGTGCCGGGCGTGTGGCGGGGCGCGGCGGCTTCGAGGGCATGCACCATCGCTTCCCAATCGAGCATCTTCCGCGCGTCGTCGATCATGTGACGGATGTGGTAAAGCCCCGCCTCGTGGCAGAGCACCTGGGCCACGGAGATCTCCGACTTGCCCCCGGCCGCGAACTCGGGCCAGTACTCCCGCACCGGCACCTCGTAGTCGACGAGCCCCTGCTCGGCGAGAACGTGGAGCAGTGTCGCCGCCACTCCCTTGGTGGTCGAGTAGGAAAGCGAAACCGTGTCGGATGCCCAGGGCGTGCCGGCCTCGTCCCGGGTTCCGCCCCAGCAATCGACGACGGGCTCTCCCCGGTGCCAGACACAGAGCGCAGCGCCCCCGGGCTCCGTGCGGTCTCTCGCGGCGGGAATCTGGCGCCGCAGCACACGCGCTACGTCGGAGAAATCGGGGTGGACGTAGCCTTCGAGCATGGGCGGCGGATTATACCCACTGCTTTCGGATAGGATGCGCGGACCCAAGAGGGAGGAACCCATGCCCGCACCCGACGACGCGCGCGACGCCGAACGCCTGGTATCCGGAGCTGCCTGGGACGACCTTTGCGAGGCCCTGCGACGCGCGGGACACGAAATCCTCTCCGAAGGCACCCCCGAGTCGCCGGGCATGCGGGCCCAGGGCTTTCGCCACCTCGCGGGGCTGCTCGTCTCCGGGGTGCGCCAGTCCTTCGAAATGGCCGATCCCGGGCGTCCCCGGTTCTGGCGCAACCCCGACAGCGCCGCCAAGTGGGGCGCAGAGAACTCGGACAACCAGTACCTGTGGACCTGCGTGGACCCCTCCCTCACCTACCGCATCCGCGGCGAACGCGGCAGCGCCTACGAGTTCCTGATCGAGGCGAAGCAGGGCTACATGCAGCTCGGCGATGCCGCGAACTACGCGACCCTCACCTCCCGGGAAATCGAGACGGAAGCCGACGGGAGCTTCGAAGTGATCGCCAGCCCCACCGAGCACCCGGGCAACTGGCTGCCCCTCGGGCCCGAGTCGCGCTACGTGCTGGTGCGGCAGTACTTCAACGACTGGGAACACGAGGACCCGGCCCGCTTCTGGATCCACTGCGTCGACACGGCGGGCCAGCCGGCTCCGGACGCGGACCCCGCCGCCGTGGCGCGGCGGCTCGACGCGGCCGGCCACTGGGTCGAGACCACCATCCGCTTCTGGAACGGCTGGGTGGCCGACATGCGCCGCGCACACAAACCCGGCGAACTCCAGCCGGCCATCCACATGAAGGGCGGCGCAGACGACATCCGCTACGGGAACGACCTCTACCGCGTGGCGCCGGGCGAGGCCCTGGTGCTCGAAACCGAGCCGCCCCGAGCCCGCTACTGGTCCTTCCAGCTGTGCAGCCTGTGGTTCGAAACGCTCGACTACACCAATCGGCAGACCAGCCTCAACGGCGAGCAGATCCGCGTCGACTCCGATGGGCGTGTCCGCGTCGTCATCGCCCACACGGACCCGGGGGTCGCAAACTGGCTCGACGCCGCCGGCCACCCGGAGGGGATGATCCAGTACCGCTGGATCTGGAGCGAAACGAGCCCCCACCCCACCCTGCGCACCGTCCCCCTGAGCGAACTGGATGCGGCCCTGCCGGCCGACACCCCGCGCGTCACCCCCGAAGCCCGGCGCCGCGCCGTCGCTGCCCGGCAGGAGCACGTCGCCCGGAGAGAGCCCGCCACCTGAGCCTCAGGGGCGCCGACCGGGCCAGGCATCCTCGGGCTGGTCGGTGATCCGGAGGGAGGTCACCAGAGCGTCGAACCACGCGCGGTACGGCGCCGCGGAATCGATCGGACTGTCGGCCGTCACCACGAGCAGGCGGCCGTCGCCGATCTCCACCAGGGTCACCTGCTCCACGCGCTGCGCATCGGACAGGAGGATGTCGGCCTGGACGGCACGACGACCATCGACGCTGAGCCGCACGGGTTGCGAGATCGCGCCGCGACTCGCGTAGTAGGGGGCGTAGCGATCGAGGTAGGCCTCGATGGTCGGGTAGCGCTGCACCATCACCTGGAAGGACGCCGTGTAGTCCCAGGTCGCCCCGTGAACCACGACGAGCCCGTGGTCGGTGCCGAAGTGCGTCCAGCCCTCGGGGAGGCGCAAGCTGTAGCCGCGGCGGACGTCGACATACGGCGCCGGGGCGAGGACGGGCGGACCCGGGTCGACCGCTTCGGCCTCCGCGGGCGTCTTGCCCCCGGGTGCCACCCGACCGAAGACCGTCCCGTTCGGCAGCCGGTAGAGGGATTCGAAGGAGTTCACGTCTTCGTCCGAGAGTCCGTCCGGAACCAGCCGCCGATCGCGCACCACCGGGTACATCAGGTCCGCCGGAATGGGGCTGTGGCCGCGCATGCCGAGGGCGTGACCGATCTCGTGGAGAGCGATCCACTGCACCTGGTCTTCCGCCAGCAACCCGAACTCGTCGGCGACGTAGATCTCCACGTCGTCCACGTCGAACTCCACGTCGAGTTGGTCGGCGTCGCCGTCACCGCCCCGCACCTCGCAGGCCGTCCGGGTCGCCGTGGCCCCGAGCACCTTGAAGTCCGGCTCGGGTTCCGGAGCCCGCTCGGCCACCAGGCGGATCGTGAAATCCGCTGCGCCCTCAGTTGCCACAGGACGAAACCTCACGAGACGGTCGAGAGAACGCTCCCAGGTCCGCAGGGCCGCGTGCACCGCTGCCACGTAGGGTGCCGGGTCGCGCGGACGGAACTCGTCCTGGAGTTCTTCGGGAATCGCGAGCTGGGGGACGAACACCCGCAGCGGCATGGCGGCGTCGTCCCAGCGGCAGACGAAGAGGAGATCGGCGCCCTCGGCATCGGAAGGCTCCGTGCGGTGCACCATGAAGGGCAGGTAGTTGGGCTCGTAGAGATCGCCGCGCCCTTCCGCAAAGGCCGCGTAGTCCCGGTGGTTCGGCTCGTAGGGCGCAGGCGCCGGGCTCGGGGCCGGCGAGGCACAAGCCACCAGGACCCCCGCGGCCAGCGCGGCGCGCCTCACGAGCGGCGGCGTCCCCGGACCGCCCGCTGCATCTCCCGTTCCTGCTCGCGGCGCCGGATCGTCTCCCGCTTGTCGTGCCGGCGCTTGCCCCGGGCCAGACCGAGTTCGACCTTGGCCCGGCCATTCTTGAAGTAGAGCTTCAAGGGGACCAGGGTAAGGCCCTTTTCGGCCACGGCTCCCTGGAGCTTCGCGATCTCGCGGCGGTGCAGCAGGAGCTTGCGCTCGCGGCGGGGGTCCGGGTTGTCGCGCCCCGCCTTGTCGTAGGGGCTGATGTGGGCGTTCACCAGGTAGGCCTCGCCCCGGCGCACCGTGGCGTAGGCATCGGAGAGGTTGGCCTTGCCCGTGCGCAGCCCCTTGACCTCCGGGCCCAGCAGGGCGATCCCCGCCTCCCAGGTGTCGAGGATCTCGTACTCGAAACGCGCCCGCCGGTTGGTGGCGATCGCGCGGCGCTCGGAATCGCTGTCGGCCATGGGTTCGCCCGCAGGATACCCCTAGGCGCTCGGTTCGGCGTCGAGTTCGGTCCGGGCCGTTTCCGGCAGCGCCAGCAGGCACAGGCCCGCGAGCGCGCACGCGCCGCCCACCGTCGCCACCGCGGCCGGCAGGTCTTCGACGGTGCCCGACAGGAAATCGACGACGTAGAGTCCGCCCGCCCAGCCCACGGTCTGGACGATCAGCATCCAGGCAAGAGACGTGCTGCGGTGCGAGGTCGGAAAGAGTTCACCGAAGTAGGCCCGCAACACGACGTCGCCCGCGATGACGAAGACGAGGGCGACGCCCCAGGTGAGGATCAGCAACGAGGTCGGTCCCAGGTAGAACAGGGCCATGCCGAGGGGCGCCAGCAGGTACACGACGCTGCCGACGGTTCGCCGGCCCAGGCGATCGCTGAGGCGCCCCCCGAAGACCCCGCCGGCCAGACCGATGAGTCCGCCGGCGCCGACCAGCACGGCGTATCCCGCCGGGCTCCACCCGTGAATCGTCGCCAGGTGGAAACTGGCGTACTGGAAGAAAGCGATCGTGCCGCACGCCGCCAGGGCGCCGGCAAACCCGATGAACACGACGCGGCGCGGGTCCCGGGTCAGCAACTCACGAACCGGGGCCAGCCACAACCCTGCGAGACTGCTGCCCTGCGCGGCATGGGCTGCCTCGGAATCCGTGAACCGATGGGTCTCGGGCAGGGCACGGCGAAAGAAGGGCACCAGGAACAGGGGGCCGCTCCCGATCACGTACAGCGTGCGCCACCCACCGGGCACGACGTCGACCGCGGCGTACAGCATGGCCGCCAGGCCGTAACCCGTTCCGCTCAGCACGCCCAGGAAAGCGATCCCGGCGCCCCGCTGCGCAGCGGGCAGTTCCTCCACCAGGATGACAATGCCCAGGGCAAGCGCCGCGAGCAGGAAACACCGCGCCACCACCTGCAGCGCGCCGAACATGAACGCCGACGTGCTGAACGCGGTGAGGAACTCGCCGAGCCCCATGCCGACCATGGTGACGAGAAAGATGCGGCGCCGGCCCAGGCGGTCCGCCAGCGGCACCAGAAGCACCGCCCCGAAGCCGCCGAGACGGATCGTCCCCAGCAGGGTGCCGCTGTCCTCGCCGCGGATCGAGAACGCCTCGATGATCTGGGGCAGCACGGCATTCAGAATGCCCATGTCGTACTGCTCGAACCCCAGCACAATCGCCACCAGCAGGGTCAGGCGACGAACCTCGGGAGCGAGTACGGGTTCCCTTCCGAAGAAGGGGCGGAGATACCAGGGGTTCTGTTCGATCGGCAGAGACTAGGCGATTTCCCGGGGCGCGTTGCGGCGGTCCACGAATACCCGGGTGGCCTGCCAACCCAGGCAATCGGCCGCATCCACCTGGACGTAGCTGCAGATGATCACGAGGTCATGGGGCTTGATCCGGTGGGCCGCAGCGCCGTTGACACAGATCTCGCCCGACCCGGGCTCCCCCTCGATGGCGTAGGTGCACAGGCGCTCGCCGTTCGTGCAGTCGTAGATTTCGACCTGCTCGTAGGGGAGGATGTCGGCGGCCTCCATCAGGTTCCGATCGATCGTCACCGAACCCTCGTACTCGATGTTCGCCTCGGTGACGGTTGCACGGTGGATCTTCGACTTGAGCATGGTTCGCTTCACGGGGACTTCCTCCCATCTACGGGGCTCGGATCGAGCACCCGGTTGTCGATCAGGCGCACGGGGGCACCCTCCCCTTCCGGGGCGTCGAACACGACGGCCAGCGCGAGCAGCACCGGACCCTCGAGCACCGCGGGAGCCGGCGCGAGCGTCTCGGGGTCGCGCAGCTCGGCGTAATCGATCTGTGCGAGAGGCGCCTTGCCGATCTCGCGCTCCACGGTTTCGAGGAGCGCCGCGGCACTGCGTTCGCCCGCGGCAACCGCGCGGGCGGCCGTCTCGAGCGAACGCACCAACACGGTGGCCTGGCGACGCGCCTCCCGGCCGAGGTGCACGTTGCGGCTCGACAGGGCGAGCCCATCGGCCTCCCGGACGGTCGGAGCGCCGACGACTTCCACATCGAACAACAGGTCTCGGGCCATGCGTCGCACCAC
>JAYZFQ010000113.1:0-14136 GCA_036336695.1 Myxococcota bacterium | reverse complement strand
TTCCCGAACTTCTTCATGCTGAACGGTCCCAACGGGCCGGTGGGGAACTTCTCGCTGATCGAAATCGCGGAACTCCAGCTCGATTACATCCTGCAACTCGTCGACTTCGTTCGTTCGGGACGCTGCCGCGAGATCAGCGCTTCCCGCGCCGCCACGGCGCAGTTCGATCGCGAGCGGATCGAAGCGGCCAGGAACACCGTCTGGAGCACCGGTTGCCGCAGCTGGTACCTCGACGACCGCGGCATCCCCGCCAGCTGGCCCTGGACCTTCGACCGCTTCCGGGAGGAAATGGACGCTCCTCGCCTGGAGGCCTTCGAACTCGCCGGTTGATCCGGGCGGCAACCGACAGCCGGCGTGCGGTTCAGGGCCGTGAACCGCACGCTACAATGACCCCTCGGATGGACGAGGGGAAGCAGCCGACCGGCCGTTGGGCCTACCTGACCTAACCCGCCTATATTGCGGCGTTCATGGGCCTGAGCGTCTGGTGCTTCCAGCAAGGCTTCGATTCCGGCATCTGGATTCCCGCACTCACGGTCTTCAGCTTCATCGTCATCCTGGCGCTGGAGCAACTCTTTCCCCGCCGCCCGTCCATGAACACGCTCCGCGACTGGCAGTCCATCAACGATTCCGCGCACGGTGTTCTGACCGGTGTGATGCGGCCGATCGGGACCTCACTCGGAATCGTGATTCTCGCCAGTCTCAGCGAGTTCCGCTTGGCCACGGGTATCGAGACGTTCTGGCCGAGTCACTGGAACGTGGCGCTTCAGATCGTGCTCGCCCAATTCGTGGTCGGGTTCGCGGCCTACTGGGTGCACCGGAGCATGCACGAATACGACCGCCTGTGGTGGTTCCACTCGATTCACCACGATACGGAGCAGGTCCACGTGCTCAAGTCCGGCCGTTTTCACTTCATGGATGAAATCTACGGCGCTTTGATCACCCCGCTTCCCTTGCTGCTCCTGGGCGTTTCGACCGAAGTCATCATCTTGCGCAGCATGTGGCAAGTCTTCAACGGAAGCATGGGCCACGCCAACACCCAGCAGCGCTTCCCCTCCTGGTTCCACTACGTGGTGTCGACCGTCGACCTCCACAACCTCCACCACTCGAGCGAACGGCGCTACCACGACAGCAACTACACCGGAACGCCCATCTGGGACGTCTTGTTCGGGACCTTCAACCACCCCGACCACTGCAAGTCCGAGACATTCGGGATCGCCGAAGGCTACGTGCCCCGGGGATTCTTCTCCCAGTTATGGTTCCCGTTCCGCGCGCAGGTCACGGCACCGACCGGCCTGGAATCCGAGACCTAGACTCCCGGTCCCCACACCCGCTTCCCGGGTTCGCCGCCGGACCCGGGCCTTGGCTCTCTCGAGGTCCCGTGTCGCCGATCCCGGTCCCCCTGGTCGCGCTGCTCTCTCTCGGAGTGGCCCTCTCTGCCGCAGCGCGCCCCTGTACACCGGTAACACCGACACCCTGCCCGAACTGCTTCGCCGTCTTCGTGATGCCCGATACTCAACGATACACCCGACTTTCCATGCAGCCCGAAGGCGCGAACCATCTCGACCTGGTGACCCGCTACATCTGCGCCAACCGGACGCGCTGGACCGAACCCCGAACGGGAAAACAAATGCCGATCCTGATGGTGATCCAGCTCGGCGATCTCGTGGACCGGGGCGACGCCGGTGAAGACGAAGCCGGCCCCCTGGCCGAGTGGACCCGGGTCGACGCCGCCTTCGACAACCTCGACGCGTGCGATCCGGTCGTCCCCTATCTCGTTACGACCGGCAACCACGACCTGGCCTACGGCTCCTACGAAGCGCCCAGTCGCGGCTTCGAACAGTATTTCGGCGTCGACCGCTGGAAACAGCGCGGCTATGGGTGCACCGGACCGGCCGAATGCGACTGGGATGCGGGACAGTGGTTCATCGGCGGCGGCGACCCGATCTCGACAAAGTCGCGCAACAACGCATCGGGATCACAAAACCCGGGACCGCCGGCGAAGCAACCCGGCCGGCACCGCGCGGCGCGCATCCGTGCACCAAACGGGATGCCCATGCTGTTCCTCGGCCTCGAACTCGCCTTCGACTACCCGCCTGCCGCCGCGCCTGGCGAAGGCGACGACAGCGCCTGGCCCATCCGGATCCTTTCGCTCCACCGGGATGCGGCCACCGTCGTCTTCCACCACAGCATGCTGTGGGCATCGGCCGACCCGGTGCCCCGGCTCCGCTGGGGACCCGAGACCTGGAATTCAGACAGCATCCCGAACCCACCGAACCCCGCTGTCGGCGGTCCGCCGGTGGGGACCGCCGATGGAATGAAACACGTCTACGATCGAATCGTCGCGCCGTTCTCCCAAGTGCGGTTCCTGTTCACGGGCCACGTCCTCACCCCCGCACGGCAGGGCGATTACACCGTCGAGCGCACCGATGCGCCGCCGGTCTGGGCGTTCCTGCGCAACTACCAGAACGTCGGACCCACCGCGAAAAACCGAGACCCCCAGGATCCGCAACCCGTCAAAGCCTACGGGGATGGGTGGAACGTCATCGCTGCCTTCGATCCCGATGCGCGCGAGGTCCGGGTGCGCTCGTACCGGATCGACGATCGGGCTGCCTACGCCGACCCGCCCCGAAACCTGGAGCACCGGGGCACGCCGGCACCCACCGCGTGCCTGGACGCGGACCAGGACGGCGTTCCCGAGCGGGTCCTCACCTGGGACTTCGCATCGGGACTGCACCCTGGACCCGACCCCGAGCACGCTGACGACTAGGATTCGCTGTGCCGACGCACCCGATCCACATCGTACGAACCTTTCTCGCCCTCGCGGCCATCGTGCCCGGCCTCGTCATCGGCGTCGTGATCCAACTGTTCACGGGAGACCGGCGCCGCGCTACCAACCGCTCCCTCGATCTCTGGGGACGCTGGGGAACCCGCGCCGCCGGCATCCGACTCGAAGTCGAACACTCCGAGCGCTTGGAGAACGCCCGTCCCGCAGTCTTCATCATGAACCACCGGAGCGGGATCGATCCCATCCTCGCCTGCGCCCTCCTGCGCCGGGACATCTTCGCGGTGGTGAAGCACGAATTCCGACACAACGTGCTGCTCGGGCCAGCCTTCGCCTTTGCCGGAGTGGTGTTCGTCCGCCGCGACAAACCCCGAGAGGCGGCCCGAACCCTGGAACCCGCCGTCGCAGCCATTCGGGCCGGGCGTTCCCTCGCCATCACGCCCGAGGGGACCCGCCACGCAACGTCGATCCTGGGCCCGTTCAAGAAGGGCGCCTTCCAGATCGCGATGGCCGCCGGCGTCCCCGTGATCCCCATCGTGGTGGCAAACGCCGAGGACGTGCTCCCCCGGCGGGGCTGGATCATGCGGCCCGCCACGGTCCGGGTTTCCGTCCTCGAACCCACGTCGACTCGGCACTGGACCGCCGACACCTTGGAACGCGAGATCGAGGTAATCCGCCGCGCCTTCGAGGCGCGACTCGCCTCGCTCTAGCGCCCCAACCAGGACGCCAGGGTCAGACGCAACTCCGTTCCCACGTAACCGAGCAGCCCCAACGGATTCTGCCGGGCCTTCCGCAGGAAAAGCCGGCGCAGGTGAGGCGTTCCCTGGATCGAAAGTTCCCGTTGCCCGTGGCCCGTGTGCAAGGAGATCGACGGGACGTCCACGGGAAGCACCGGCACCTCGAGGACCAGGCGTTCCGTCTTCGGAAGCAAACAGTTCCGGTCGTCGCAGGCCTGGTAGGAGACCGCCACCTCGAGCGTGGCCCGGTCCCGTTCGAGAGGGTGGCACTCGGAGGCCAGCTCCGAGGTCGCGTGGAGGGGAAACACGAAGTCGACGGTCCCGCTCCAGACCGGGATTTCCACGCCCAGCCCCGCCAGGCGCAGCGGCTCGGTCGGCGGTGCGATCGGCTCGCCGATCACCACACCCTCCGGTCCCCGGACCGCGATCCGAGTCGGCTGCATCCCCTCGGGCACGGGCTCTCCGTAGATGTGAAGACCCGCGCCGAGTTCGAAGCGCACGACGAGCTTTCGCTGCGCCCCCTGCTTGAGGCTTCCCCCGCCCCCGCGCAGGGTCGCACGAATCCGGACGTCCGGTTCGCCCCCGGTCGTCGTCGGATCGTCCGGCTCGAGTTCCAAGCGCCCGAGGGCTGCGTCGATCAGGTTCTCTGGGCTTTCCCGGCGCTTGTAGCTGTCCCGGAAGAACTTCTCCACCACGACACCGTTCTCATCGGTGACGTAGGCCCCGGGAAAGGGGATGCCCTCCAGGATGCCGGCTCCGCGCCCCACCTCCGTATTGAGGATCCCGTATTCACGGATCACCGCGGAGTCGAGGTCCGAAAGCAGCGGGTACTCGATCCCGAGCGTCTTCGACGTCTCCGCCAACACCTCCTGGTCGTCGTACGAAATGGCGTAGAGCGCCACGCCCGCGTCGCGAAACTTTTCTTGGGCATCGCGCAACTCGACGAGTTGCGTCAGACAGGGGGGTCACCAGACCGCAGAACGGTAGAAAACGACCGCGGCTTTCGCGTTGCCGCGGTCTTCGTGGAAGCGCACACGCCTCCCGTCCTGATCCGGGAGGTCGAAGTCGGGCAAGCGCTCCCCTATTTCTGGGCCCGTGGGATGGCCCGCCGGAAGGCCCGCGCGCCCCGGGTGGCCCAGCGGTGCCGGCGCTTCGAAACCCAACTCGTCGGTTTCAGGTCGCACGAATCCTCCCCCGAGTCATGGCATATAGGCCTGGCCGCCATCGACCGCGATGCTCTGGCCGTTGACGTAGGCGGCCGCTCCGGAACAGAGAAAAGCGACGAATTCGCCGATGTCCGCCTCGCATTCTCCGATCCGTCCCATCGGAATCGTCGCGACGAAAGCCGCGGATTCCTCGGGGTTGGCTTCCGTCCAGGCGGCAAGAGCCGGCGACTTCGCGTGGGGAAGGATCACGTTGGTTCGAATCCCATCTCCGCCCCACTCGCTGGCCGCCGCGCGACTGAACGCGCGAATCGCTTCCTTGACCGCGGCGTATGCCCCGTAGTTGGCCGCATCCCACCGACGTGCCGCCGTGCTCGCGAGGTTCACGATGCAGCCGTCGCCCTTCAAATGAGGGTGACACAGCTTCATCATGCGAAAGGTCGCGAGGGGTCCAGATTCCCAGCCGGCTCCGAGCGCTTCCTCTGTGACGCCCAGAACGGGACCGAGCGGAACCTCCTGGGCGTTGTTCACGAGGATCTGGACGCCGCCAAACGCCTCGACGCAACGCGCGACGCAAGCCGCGAGATCTTCCTGCTTCTTGACGTCCCCGGCGAAGGGGATGCATACGCCACCGCGCTCCTCGACCTGGCGGCATGTCTCTTCGACTTTCGACCCGGTACGACCCATCGCGACCACGCGCGCACCGTGCCCCGCCAGGGCCAACGCGATCCCCTGGCCCACGCCCTGCCCGGCACCGGTGACGATGGCCGCCTTTCCCTCCAGCATGTCTGCCGCTCCCCGCCCCGAATGACGTCGTGTAGAGATTATCTTACGATACGCGGCCGCATGAGCGCTCCGGATCCCGTCGGAACGTCGATCACTTCGGTGGGCAGCACCGCCGGAACACCGACCCGTATTCCCGCCGGCCGCTACACGTCCCCGGCATTCGCCGAACTGGAGCATGAAAGGGTCTGGCCGCGCGTCTGGCAGGTCGCCTGCAGTGTGGACCACGTCTCCGAACCCGGCGATTGCTTCGAGTACCGGGTGGGCCGTTACTCGATCCTGGTCGTTCGCGGCCGGGACGGCGAACTGCGGGCATTTCAGAATGCCTGCAAACACCGCGGAAACATCCTCTGCTCGGGCTCCGCCCAGGGGCTCCAGCACCTGCGCTGTCCGTACCACGGGTGGAAGTACGACCTCCGGGGCACCCTCCTCGGCGTTCCCTCCCCGGCGGGCTTCGGCAAACTGGACCGGGAATCCCTTGCGCTCACCCCCGTGCGGGTCGACGCCTGGGGGCCCCTCGTCTTCGTCAACCTCGACCTCGAGGCCGCCCCCCTCGCCCAGTATCTCGAAGGCGTCCCGGAAGACAGCGCGTGGCTCGACCTCGAAGACTTTCGCTGCACGGCCACGATGCTCACCCGCGCCCCCGCGAACTGGAAGTTCGTCGCCGACGGATTCTCCGAGACGTACCACGTGCAGACCCTCCACCGGGAAATGCTCCCGTCCATCGACGACGTGAATGCACCTCAAGAGATCTGGGGCCACTGCGGCGTGTCGCGACAGCGCTACGCCGTTCCCAGCCCCCGCCTCCACGAGCCGGACCTGCAGTCCGTCTGGGACTCCTTCGTCGTGACCCAAGGGGGCCGCATGGGTATCGAAGAACCCTGCCCCGCCCCCGTCGTTCCCGAGGGCCAGAGCCTCCACGACGTCGTTGCGGATCGAATCCGCGAGTTCCAGCGCCGCGAACGGGGCGTCGACCTCACGGCCTACGACGCGCGCCAGATCCTGGAACTCCATCAATACAACCTGTTCCCGAACGTCACGGTGCTGGTGAGCGCCGACATTCTGCAGGTGCTCTGCGCACGCCCCGGCGCCACCCCGGACGAGGCCGAATTGGTCGGCCTCGCGTTCGAGCGGACCCCCGCCGGAGCGCAGCGCGGCCGACCGATCGATGTCGAACTCGACCTCGATAACGCAGATCTCGGGTTCGTACTGAACCAGGACGTGGCCGTGTTGCGCAATGCGCAGCGCGGCGTCCACCAACCCGGGTTCACTCACCTGTCTTTGTCGAGCGAAGAGGCACGCATCATCAATCTCCATCGCAATCTCGAGCGCTACATCGGGATCGACCCGAGCGAGATCCAGGGGGGGCCCGCCTAGATGGACCTATCGCTCGCGCCCCTGGAAGAACGCGTGTCGCGCCTCGCCGCCACCGAAGAAATCCGGCAACTCGTCGCGAAATACTGCCTCGCCCTCGACATGCGGGATCTGGATGCCCTGTGCGGCCTCTTCCCCATGGACGTGCGCGTCAGTCGGGACGTCTCCGGGAGAGCCGCGCTCAAGACGTGGTTCGACGACACGCTTCGAAACCAGTTCTCGGGAACGGCCCACGTGACCGGCAACCACATCATCGAGTTCGATGACCCGGACCACGCCCGCGGCGTCGTCTACAGCCGCAACGAACACGAGACCGACGGCCAGTGGATCATCATGACGATGATGTACTGGGACCGCTACGAACGCCTCGAAGGGCGCTGGTACTTCCGGCGCCGGCTTCCCCTCTACTGGTACGCGACGGATCTCAACGCACCGCCCACCGGGGAAAAGAAGATGCGGTGGCCGGGTCGCGAACCGTACGCGGGGGGCTGGCCCGAGTTCTGGCCCAGCTATTCGGCCTTCTGGGCCGCGGACTACGACGCCACCACGGATGTCCCCGCCCCCGCCCCGATCGACGAATTCCTGCTCCGCATGGGGCCGGCCGAAGACGCGGTCTCCGTGCGCGTTCGCTGAAACCAAGAAGGAACACTGAATGCCGACGAACCGAAGATTCGAGAACAAGGTCGCCCTGGTCACCGGAGCGGCCTCGGGCATGGGCCGTGCCACCGCGATCCGCCTCGCTTCCGAAGGAGCCCGGGTCTCCGCCATCGATGTGAACGCCCAGGGGCTCGCCGAAACCGAGCGCACGGTAAAAGAAGCCGGCGGCGACATCACCGTCTCGGTTCGCGATGTGACCG
Source organism: Myxococcota bacterium (assembly GCA_036336695.1). GTDB lineage: Bacteria > Myxococcota_A > UBA9160 > UBA9160 > SMWR01. Next base: position 6,440 of record JAYZFQ010000113.1, on the reverse strand, counting down.
ATCGCGACCAGTGTTTCGATGCCATTCAAGAGGCGGCGGAGACCGGGGGGCGCCTCGACGTACTGGCGAACGTCGCGGGCATCGTCCGGTTCGCACACGCGCCCGAGATGTCTGCCGACGAGTGGAACCAGGTCCTCTCTGTCAATCTCTCCGGGCCGTTCTACCTCTGCCAGGCTGCCCTTCCCCACTTGCTGGAGACGGGAGGGAACATCGTCAACGTCGCCTCGAACGCGGGCTTGATGGGGCAGGCCTACACCACGGCCTATTGCGCGAGCAAGCACGGCTTGATCGGCATGTCGAAATCGCTCGCAATGGAATTCATCAAGCACAACGTGCGGATCAACGTCGTGGCACCTGCTGGAACCGACACCCCGATGAACTCGGGCATCTCCATGCCCGAGGGCCTGAACCCGAAACTCATCAAGCCCTACATGGGGATGCGCGGCATGGGGACAGCCGAGGACGTCGCTTCGCTGATCGCCTACGTCGCCTCGGACGAGGCCCGCATGATCCACGGTGCCGTCCTGTCCGTGGACAACGGGATGATGGCGGGTTAGCCCAGCTCAGGGTGGCGCGCCGCGACCATCCGCTGCACGCCCTCCGTCCAGGGCACCCGGCAGGAGCCGGCGAGTTCGATCCGTCGCGCCGCGTCCAAGCAGTACTGGTGAATCCCGTCGCTGGACTCGACCAAAGAAACCTCGCGATTCGCAAGCGCGGCGAGTTCACGGCAGAGATCCGGGATTTCGACGGGTTCGTCCCCGCCCCAGTTCGTGATGGTTGCCGGCACCGACGCAGCCGCCAGCATTCCCGGCGTGTGGTCGAAGATGTCGTCTTCGTGAATCGGACTGCACACCGAGGCACGCCCGGCAAGGAGCGGAATCGGGTGGCCGGCGAGGATGGCGTCCAGGAGCATCGCCGGCAGGCCGCCATTATCGCCGTAGGCGACGTTCATCCGGGCGATGGTGGTCGGCAAGGCGTATTCCCGAGCCGCAAACCGGGCCACCGCCTCCTGGGCAATTTTCGAAACGCAGTAACTCGGCGCGTAGGGCTGGGGGCTCCCGCCGAGCGGGTCCCCTTCCGCGCAGGGATGGTGCGGATCGTCCGGAGAGGCATAGACCCCGCAGGTCGACATGACCAGGCACGCCCCCGCGTCGCGAAAGCGGCTCATCAAGTGGCCCGTTCCCTCGGCGTTGATCTTCAGCGCCGGTTCGAAATCAGCCCCGGGCACGATCGCCGCCGCGAGGTGGAGGACGTAGTCGAAGTCCCCGGGCAGGTCCCCCCAGTCCGGATCCGCCAGGTCCACCCGACGGGTCTCGATTCCCGCTTTCTCCACGCGCTCACGTGCCTTGGCATCGCTGAACCGCGCAATTCCCCACACTTCGTTGTCCCGGGCGAGCCGCGCCGCCAGGGGGAAGGCGATCTGGCCCGCCGGACCCGTCACGAGAATCCTCTTGCCTGTCAGCGTCGTCATCACTCCCTCCCCTTTTTTTCGGACGCCCGATTCCCAACCCGGACGGAGAACCGCGATTGCCCGCGAGTCCGGCGGGTAGAGTACTCATCGAGCGGAGATCCGGTTAGCCTCGACCTTCGGAGGAGTAACGCCGCATGGGACGCCTGGACGGAAAGGTCGGAATCGTGACTGGGTCCGCATCCGGAATCGGTCGGGCCACGGCCCGCGCCCTCGCCCGGGAAGGCGCCCAGGTGGTGGTCGCGGACATCGACGCAGCCGGGGCAGAGCGCGTGGTCGCCGAAATTACCGACGCCGGCGGAACCGCCATCGGCCACCGCACCGACGTGGCCGAAGAAGCCGACATCCGCGCAATGATCGCGGCAGCCGTCGACACCTACGGCGGGCTCGACATCCTGCACAACAACGCGGCGGCGATCGGGCGGGCGGGACCCGGAGACGACACCGACGTGGCCACCGTCGAAGTCGACGTCTGGGACCGCACGATGGCCGTAAACCTGCGGGGCGTGATGCTCGGCTGCAAGCACGCGATTCCCCGCCTGCTCGAACGCGGCGGGGGCTCCATCGTGAACACGTCTTCCGGCTCCGCGGAACAGGGAGACCTGACCCACCCCGCCTACGCGGTCTCGAAGGGCGGGGTCAACACGCTCACCTTCTACGTAGCCGCGCAATATGGGAAACAGGGAATCCGCTGCAACGCGATCGCTCCGGGCCTGATCCTCACGCACCCGGTCGAAAATTTTGGCGGCGCGCACTACGTCGCGATGCTCGAAGAGCACCACCTGACGCCTCGGGTCGGGCAACCCGAAGACATCGCAAACGCCGTGGTGTTTCTCGCCTCCGAGGATTCCAGTTTCATTACCGGCCAGGTCTTGCGGGTCGATGGGGGGATCCTGAGCCACGCGCCCCCAGTCGCGGACATCCGGCGCATGGCGCGAGGCGGGAAATGAAGCGCCGCGCAGAGGTCGGCGAACCATGTCCGTTCCCGTCGTTCCCCTTGCCGAGGATGACTACTGGCAGGACCCCTACCCGCTCCTCGCCCACTTGCGGGACGAACACCGAACCGCGGTCACGGACTCGGGGACCAAGGCGATCCTCCGCTGGGACGACGCAGAAGCGCTGCTGAAGAGCGACGACTTCGAGAACGAAGGACTCGAATTCCTCGAGCGCCGGGGCTTCGTGCCGGGCGACCCGCTCTACGAGTGGCGGCGACATTCGATCGGCGCCCTCAACGGCGCTCCCCACGCCCGAATCCGCAGCCTCGTGAGCCGTGCCCTGACCCATCGCAGCGTCGATGGCCTGCGGGCGCGCATCCGAGCGCACACGCGGGATCTCCTCCGCGCCCAGGCGAAACACGGTCGCATGGAGGTCCGCGCAGATCTTGCAAGCCGCCTTCCGTTTCTCGTCGTCACAGACTTCCTCGGGATCTCCATCGAGGAGGCCGCCCGCGTCGGCGCGCAGATGCGGTCGGGCGCCGCCGACGCCTTCGGACCCGACGTGACACCGGCCATTCGCCGCAACGCGAACCAGACCTTCGGCGCCCTGATGGCGTTCGTCTCAGAACTGGTGGAACAGCGCCGGCGACGGCCCCGGGAAGACCTGCTCACCGATCTGATCCGGGTCGAGGAAGCCGGGGACCGACTCAGCCACGAGGAATTGATCGTGCTCTTCACGAACATCTTCGGCGGCGCCATCGAGACGACCGCGAGCGTCCTTACGAGCGCCGTCATGCTCCTCGCACAGCACCCGGAACAGGCCGCCCGGTTGCGGGAGGATCCCGAGCGATGGAAGCAGGGAGCCGCTGAGGAAGTCATCCGGCACCGGCCCGGCTTCTACGCCGTCGGCAAGAAGGCTCGACGCCCGGTAGAAGCCTTTGGACTCGCCTTCGAGGCCGGAGAGCCGCTCACGATCCTCATCGGTGGCCCCAACCGCGACCCCAGCCGCTGGAGCGAGCCCGACCGCTTCGACATCTCGCGCGACCCAAAGCTGTGGTCTCTTACCTTCAGCATGGGAAACCACTTCTGCCTGGGCCAGGCACTCGCGCGCTGCGAGATCCAGGAGGTCATGGCCACCGTGGCCACCCACTGCCGGGACCTGGAACTCGAGGCCGATGCCCCGCGCTGGCTGCCGCGCGTCATGGTGAACCGGGTCGAGGCGCTGCCGGTGCGCTTCGTCTTTGCGGAGCCCTGAGCGAACCCGGACCGGTGGGCCCCGGACCCGCCCTTCCCAGCGATTGACCCGGCGGGGCCGGCGTTCGATGATGTGCCCTGCCAGACCGAACTGGAGTTGCCCTTGGCCCGCGTGATCTTTTCGAATGGAGCTCTCTTCGACGGAGAAAACGCCACACGTGCGGGAGCGACCGTCGTCGTGGAAGGCCGCCATATCCAGGCGGTCACCGACGAAGCGATCACGCCGGGCCCGGACGACCAGTCGGTGGATCTCGCCGGACGAACCCTCATGCCCGGAATGATCCTGTGCCATTTCCATACGGGGTTCGGTCCCGACGCCGGGGGCGCTGCCCCGGTGCTGGGGCTCAACCGTCCCGCCGCCTACCTGGGCATGGTTGCCGCGAAGAACGCGCAACTCGCGATCGACAATGGTGTCACGAGCATCATCGGCTCGAGCAACGGCGACGGTCTCGATGTCGCCCTGAAAGAGGCGATCCTGGTCGGGCTCACCCGCGGCCCCCGCATCGTCGCCTGCACCCGGGAGTTCATGGCGTCGGGAGACCCCGCCGACGGCACGAACCATGCCTGGCACATGGACCTGGGCAACCTCGGCCTGATCCGACGTGTCGATGGCGTGGACGCGATGCGCCAGGCGGTCCGCGAAGAAATCGGCCGTGGCTGCGAGATCGTGAAGCTCTCGATTTCTCGCGGACACGGCGCCGCTCCGACCACGGAGGATCTCTACTACACCCCGGAAGAGATCCGGGTCGCCGTGGAGACCGCTCACAGTCGCGGTGCCCTCGTCCGCGCACACTGCCCGTCGCGAATCGGCGTGATCGAGTGTGCACGCGCCGGTGTCGACATCATCGACCACGCCGACAAGATCGACGACGAGGGCATCGAGGCCGTCATTGCATCCGATGCCACGATTACTCCGAGCATGCTGTGGTCGGAGCGATACCTGCGGTTCGTCGAAAGCTGGGACACCGCAATGGGGCCCTTTCCGATCTCGGCGGGTCTGCCGGAAGCCCCCTGGGAGACGGAGGCGCGCCTGGCCGGCGCCCGGGAAGACTACGAATACACCGCCCGCATGCTGCCCCGCATGCAAGAGGCCGGCGTGCGCCTGGCCCTGGGAGACGACTACGGCTTCCCCATCATGCCCCACGGAGACTACGTCGCCGAGATGGAGGTCTACCTCAAGCACGGGATCGAGCCCCTCGAGATCCTCCGGTGGGCAACCCGCAACGGCGCCGAGGCCATGCAACGGCCCGATGAACTCGGAACGGTCGCAGCCGGAAAGCTCGCAGACCTGATCGTCGTCAACGGAGACCCGACGCGCGACCTGTCCGCGCTTCGAACCGGAATCGACCTGGTCATGAAGGACGGAGTGTTCCAACAGGATCGGCGATGAGCGGCCCTGTTGAAGCCGAGCGGGGGAGCGGGCCGCACATGCAGGCTTTTACGGAGGCGCTCGCCGGCGGCGACAACCTGTTCGGCCGCAACCGGCCGGATTGACCCGGTTCAGCCGGATCGCGCGGCGGTCCCGCCCGCACGACGGCCGAAGAAACTGCCGTCGCCCAGGGACATCCCGCTGCTGTACCCCTGCTTGGCGATGCCCGACGTCGTACGGCCCGCGGCGAACAGGCCCGGCACCGCGTCTCCCGAAGGCCGTAGCACCGCGCCATTCGGGTCGATGCGCAGGCCGCCCAGCGTGAACACGGAATACACCGCGTTCTCCGCCGCCAGGTCGATCGCGGCGAAGGGCGGTTTCGACAGGGGCTTCAGGTAGCCCACACCCTTGTGGAAGAGCGGGTCTTCGCCCCGTTCCGCGTGACGGTTGTAGAACGCGAGGGTGTCCTCGAGATTCGGCGCCGGAATGCCGAGTTCCTCCTGGAGTTCCGCGATGCTCTCCCCCACTGCTGCGATTTCGATCGGAAACAGCTCCGGCCGAACGAAGACTTCGTCATCGACCACCAGGTAGGCCTTTCCACCCTGGTGGAGCAGCACCATCTCGCCCGCGCGACCCATGTAGGCGTCTTCGTTCAGGAAGCGCGCGCCATCGTGGTTCACGAAGATCCCCTGGCGCAACTGGTTGGGCGGAAACAGGGGCAAGCTGATGTCTCCGCTGTCCATCCGGATGGCATCACCGCCCGCCGCCGCGCCGAGACGGATCCCGAGCCCGTCGTCGTTCTCCGTACCGACCTTGGCGGCGCAGCGCGCCAGCAGGGGAGCATGGGCGCCGACCATCTCCCGGTTGAAAATGAAACCTCCCGCCGTGAGCAACACACCCCGTTTCGCCCGGATGCGGTGTTCTCCCTCGGGACTCCGCACCACTGCACCGATCACGCGCCCATCGCCAGCCACCACCAGCGCGTCGCATCGATGCGTCAGCCGAGACTCCGCCCCCGATGCATGCAACGCCGCAACAAGGTGCTGCATCAACAAGCTCCCCTTGCTGCTCACCTGGCGCGTGATGTGGCCGCGCGGCGCCGGGCGGGCGATCTCGTTGAATGGGTGAACGTGTTCGCTGCCCGAGTACGTCAGCCCTTCATCTGAGGCAAAGGGCTCGTGGGCCCCCTCGAAAAAAGCCGGCCGGAACGGGACACCACGCGCGACGATCCACTCGAAGTGCTCGACGCTTTGCTCGCAGTAGGGTCCAATGAGATCCGGGTCCGGATCGGGGCCACACGCGGCCATCATGTACTTGAACATCTCCTCGGCCGAATCCTCGAAACCACAGGCACGTTGGATTGCCGTGCCCCCACCGAGGTAGAGCAACCCCCCCGAGAGCGCGGAGGTTCCCC
>JAYZFQ010000112.1:0-31692 GCA_036336695.1 Myxococcota bacterium | reverse complement strand
ATCTCCGGCCGTTCCAGCCAGGTGGGCGCGGGCAGGACGTACTCGGCGAGATTGCCCGTCTCGTTGCGGAACAGGTCGATGCTCACCAGCAGGTCGAGGCTCGCCAGTGCTTCTTCGAGCCGCCCGTCGGGGCTGCTGCACGCGAGCAGGGGGTTGCTCGCTTCCACGATGAGCCCCCGCACGCGCCCCGAAAGGATGTCGTCGGCCAGCATTCCCGAGGGCTGCTGGCCCGAGACCGTGGGGAAATCGTCGTCGCGGTGGAAGGACGTCTGCATCTGCGGGTCGTCCTTCACCTGTTTCGCCATGTCGAAGAGACCTTCGCCCATGAGCGTTCCGCCCGGGCGGTCCAGGTTTCCCGAGATCGCGTTGATGCACTCGAGCAACCAGAAACACAGCGTCCCACTCCGGCCCTGGTTGACTCCCGTCGCCATGTAGAGCGCCGCCCCGTCGGCTTCCGCGTGACTGCGCACGAAGTCGCGCAGGGTGTCCGGGGAAATACCCGTGACCTCGGCCTGGCGGTCGGGCGTCCATTTCTCCACGACGCTTCGCAGCGTGTCGAAGCCCCGCATGTGCTGCTCGACGCGGTTGCGGTCCACGCCGCCGCGCCGGATGAGTTCGTTGCAGAACGCCGCGAGGAAGAACACATCCGTGTCGGGGCGGATGAAATGGTGCTCCCCGCCCTGAGCCGTCTCGATCCGGCGCGGGTTCACGAAAACCACCCGGCCGCCCCGCTTGGCCACGTCCTGAAACCGGCTTCGCGCCCGCGGCAGGTGGAAGAGCGTCGTGCCGGAAACCGCCGGGTTGGCGCCCAGCACCATCACGAAACTCGCGCGGTCCACGTCCGGGTAGGCGAGACGCATGGGCGAGCCGTACATGTCGTCGTTCACCCGGAACTTGTTCATCGTGTCGCAGGTGCCCGTTCCGTACATCCGGTTCGAGCCCAGGCCGGCGAAGAGGGCGCCGCGGAACATCGGCGCCAACAAGTTGGCACCGCCGGCCGAACCCACGAAATGGCCCATGGCCTGGGGCCCGTGCGCGTCGACGATGCGGCGCATCTTCCCGGCGATGTCGCGCAGCGCTTCGTCCCAGCCGACCGGCTGCCAGCCCGCTGCCGTGCGGCGAATGGGCTCGAGCAGGCGGTCGGGACTGTGCTGCACCGACGCAAACCGGGTGCCCTTCACGCACGCGTACCCCTTGCTGACGACGTGTTCGGGATCGGGCCGGATCGCGACGACCCGGTTGTCCTCCACGTCCACCTCGAGTCCGCAGGTGGCCTCGCAGATGCGGCAGAACGTGATGCGGGTTTCGGCCATGGCGACTCCCGTTCCGCGGGTTCTCGCGGCGTGTCGGCGACCGGCCGGCTCAGACCGGGGCGCCGGGCGTTTCCGGGGGGCCCGCCGAACGAGCCGCGAGCGCGAGCAGGATCAGCACCCAGCCGTTCACGACGAGTTCGATCGCGATGAACAGCCCGATCACGAAGGCGGACGAGGCCGGCCACTCCAGGGCAATCATCGCGCCGAGCGCCACGGCGATGGCCCCGCCCAGCAGCACCCAGAACCAACCCGCGTGGTCGCGGTGGTGCAGCGCGACCCAGATCCGGGCGGCGCCACCCACGAAGATGGCCGCCGCCAGGAAGAGCGTGAGCACGCCGCCGGCCACGACGGGCTGAGAGACGACGAGGAGCCCCGCGACCACGTGCACCGCCGCGATGAGCAACTGGCCCACGATGCTCTTCCAACCGCGGCACTTGGCCGCCTGGAAGAGTTCGACCGCCCCGGTGATCACCAGCAGCCAGCCGAAGAACTCGACCCCGACGACAGTGAGGGTGACGCTGTACCCCAGACCCACGACACCCAGCACGAGGGAAACCAGCCCGAATCCCAGGAGCCAGCCCCAGTTCTTCCGCACTTCGCCGAAGAGCGCTTCGGGGGTGATCACCGGGTTCGTCATGGCTGCCTCCTCGGTTCCAGGAGCCCTTCTTACCCGAGTGACGGCGCCAATGCAAAGCAGCCGGCCGGTTTCGCCGGGAGGGGAATCGGGGCGCGCAAAGCCGTAGACTCCCGGAAACCGAGTTGGACGCACCATGGTCTTCCAGTGGCTCCGAAACCGCCGCCGTCGCCAGCGACTCAGCGAACCCTTCCCGCCGGAATGGGACCGCATCATCGAACGCAACGTGGCCCACGACCGGGAACTCGATGCGAACGAGCGTTCCCGCCTGCGCGACTTCATCCGGATCTTCATCGCGGAGAAGAGCTGGGAAGGCTGCGGCGGCCTCGAGATGACGGACGAAATCCGTGTCACCATTTCGGCGCAGGCCGGGTTGCTCGTGCTGGGAATCCCGCATGAGTACTACGGAAACGTCCGGTCGATCCTCGTCTATCCCAGCACCGTGGTCACGCCCGACCGATCGCCGGGGGTGTTCGAGTTGCAGAACGGACCCGTCGCATCGGGCGTCCCGATCCTCGGCGAGGCCCAGATGCACGGGCCGATCATCCTGGTCTGGGATGCCGTGCAACAAAACGCGCGTCACCCCGAGCAAGGGCACGATGTCGTGTACCACGAGTTTGCCCACAAGCTCGACATGCTCGACGGCTCCGTGGACGGAACGCCGCCCCTGGGAAGCCGGGAAGAAATCCGGCGCTGGGCCGAGGTCTGCGAACGCGAGTTCAACGACCTCCGCGCCCGGGTCCGCCGCGGGAAGTCCACCTTCCTCAACCAGTACGGCGCAACCAACGAAGCGGAGTTCTTCGCCGTCGCCACCGAGTTCTTCTTCGACAAGCCGGTCGCCATGAAGCGCCACGAGCCGGAACTCTACGCCCTGCTCCAGGGGTTCTACGGCCAGGACACCGCCGCGCGGGCCACCCGCAGCCCGGCGCCGGAAGCCGGCGCACCAGCCGACTAGAAGGGGTAGACTACGCGCCGTGGTTCCGGAGCAGCTTCCTCATCTCCTGATCGGGGTGCTGCTGCTCTTCTTCGGGCGGCGGTTCTTCTGGTTGTTCGTCGGCCTGGTGGGCTACCTGGTCGGGTTCCAGTTCGCCACGCAGCAACTCAACATCGAGCCCCACTGGCTCGCGATGTTGCTCGCCGCCCTCTTCGGCGTCGTCGCGGCCGTTTTTGCGATGTTCTGGCAGCTCGTCGCCGCCGGAATCGCGGGCTTCGGTGCCGGGATCTACCTGTCGACAGCGCTGATGGGGACCGGACCACCGTGGATCGCCATCGCCTGCGGCGCCGTCGGCGCCCTGGTCGCTGTCGCAATCTTCGGCTGGGCCCTGGTGTTGCTCTCGTCCCTGGTCGGCGCGGTGGCGATCGTCGATTCGCTCTCACTCGAATCGACGGTGCGCCTCATCGTCATCGTGGTTCTCGCGGCCGTCGGCATCGCCTTCCAGGCAGCCGGCATGCGGCGCAGCACGCCGTCGAAGTAAGCCCGCCGAAGCCGCGCGCGACGCCTAGTTCCCGGGAAACGCCAGGGTCACGCGCAACCCGGGCGCGTTGTCCTCCAGGCGCAGGCCCGCTCGGTGCAGCCGGGCCACGGCGGCAACGAAGCTCAGGCCGAGCCCGGTTCCGGGGCGGTGGCGCGAGGCGTCGAGACGGACGAAGCGCTGTAGCACGCGCTCCCGGTCCTGAGGTGCGATGCCCGTTCCGCGGTCCGCCACGGTGAGTTCGATCGCCTCCCCGGCACGCCGCGTCGTCACCGAAACGCCGCCGGCGCCGTACTTGATCGCGTTGTCGAGCAGGTTCAGCACGGCCTGGGCCAGCAAGTGCCGGTCGGCCTCGACGCCCAGTCCCGCCTCGAGGTCGGTGTCGATGCGCAGGCCGGCTTCCTCGGCGACCGGCTGGTAGAGATCCACGGCGTCGCCCACCACCGCTTCGAGGTCCAGGCGCTGCATCTGTTCGCGCGCTGCCCCGCTCTGGATCTGGGAGATGCGCAGCAGGGCGTTGAAGGTTTCCAGCACCCCGTTGGTTTCGTCCAGCAAGCGGTGCAGGGCTTCCCGGGAGCGCGGTTCGTCGTCGGGAGCCGCCAGGGCGGCTTCGATGTGGCCGCGCATCCGGGAAAGAGGCGTGCGCAGATCGTGGGCGACGTCGTCCGTGACCTCGCGCATGCGATCGATGAGCTGCTGGTTTTCCTCGAGCAGGCGGTTGAAATGCTCGGCAAGATCGTCGAACTCGTCCCGGGGCACGCTCACCGGAACCCGCTCCTCGCCACCACCGCCGAGAATCCGCAGCACCGTGTCGTTCATGCCCTCGACACGCTTGAGCAGACTGCGCCCCATGGCGAGTCCCCCGGCGATCGCCAGCAGCAAGGCGAAGGCAAAGACCCCGATCGCAACCGCAGCCAGCAGTTCCTGGAAATTCCGCTGCTCGGTCACGTCGTGGCCCACGAGCAACTGGTGGCCGTCGTCGAAGACCACCGACGCTGCGCGGACGTACCGGACGCTGCGCAGCGCACCCGAACCCGCTTCCACGACGTGTTCCCCGATCGGTTCGGTGCCGACGATGCCCTCGGGCCAGTTCGCCAGGTTGCCCGCGATCATCTCGTAACGCGATTCCGCGAAGCCGTAGACGATCTGTCCCCCACCCGCCGCGCCGCTCCGGCGCAAGACCTCCGCCGCCAGGGCTTCCCGGCCCCGGCCGGCGTGGTGATCCGTGAGTTCGTCGATTTCCTGCTCCACGATGTCGTCGGCACGTTCTTCGAGCAGGAGATCGACGCCGAAATAGAGCACCCCGAGCGACAGCGCGGCAACGACACCGACGAGACCGACCGTCGCGAGGGTCAGCCGAACCCGAATGCTGCGCCGGGGTTCAGTCGGGTTCACGAATCGAGTACCCGGCGCCACGCACGGTTCGGATCAGTGCGTGGGCAAAGTCCTTGTCGATCTTCTGACGCAGCCGGCTGATGTGCACGTCGATGACGTTCGTCTGGGGGTCGAAGTGGTAATCCCACACCGCTTCCAGGATCATCGTGCGGGTCACCACGCGGCCAGCGTGGCGCATCATGAACTCCAGGAGCTGGAACTCGCGGGGTTTGAGGTCGATGGCGCGACCCCCTCGCTGCACGCTCCGCTTCATGAGATCCATCTCGAGGTCGGCAACGCACAGCTGGGTCTCCGCGGGAGCCCCCGCCCGACCGCGCCGCTGCACCAGCAGTTCCAGGCGCGCCAGCAGTTCCGCGAAGGCGTAGGGCTTGACCAGGTAGTCATCGCCACCCGACCGCAGCCCGCGCACGCGCTCGTCCACTTCGCCCAGAGCGCTCACGATCAGCACCGGCGTCTCGCGGTTCGCCTTCCGCAGGGTTTCGATCACGGAAAGACCATCGAGGGAGGGCAGCATGCGGTCCACGATGAGCGCGTCGTACGGCTCCTGCATGGCGCGGTTCAGCCCCTCGAGGCCGTCGCCCACGGCATCGACCACGTGACCGCTTTCCGAGAGCGCCTTGTGCAGGTACTCCGAGGCGGTTTCGTCGTCTTCGATCAGGAGCACCTTCATCGGTCGTTCATCCCGAGCGGAGTCTAACCCGCGAACGCTCAGCGCGCGGGGTAGAGGCTCGGCAGGGGGGGCGTGCGCTCCCCCCGACTTCGGCGGCGCCCCGCACGGCGGGCGGCGCGGTAGATCTGCCACAATGCGCCTCCTTCCCAGCCGGCGGGGTCCGCCGCATAGGCAGCGCGCTGGGCGCCCTCGATCGCACCCGCGAGTTCCGGAGCGTCGAGACGCGCCGCCCAGTCTGCTGGACGCAAGCCGTTCGCCTCGGGCCAGCGCGCCCGGGCGATCCCGCGCAGCGCCGCGACGGCAGCCGCGGGATCCGAAGACCCGCAGGCGCGCTCGAGCGCGGCCTCGGCGCCGCGCAGGTCGATAAGCGGACCCCGACGTCCCGCACCACCGGTCGGCTGGAGGGGCGTCCAGCGTCGACGGACCCGGGGAAGGACCGCCATGACCAGGAGGGCAAGAACGCCGAGGCCCGCGCCAACCCACACACCAAGACGCCACGGGTGGGGATTATTCGTGGCGCTCTGAGCGTGAGCCGGCCTGTGAGCATCGGTCGGTGACGCGGGGGAAACCGCGGGGGGTACCCCGGCGATGTCTTCGTCGCCGGGCATGACTTCCACGCTGCGCGCGGGCAGAACAGCCGTGCGCGCCGTGTCTTCCTGGGTATCCCACCAGGCAAGTTCGATTGCGGGGAGCGTGACGGTGCCGGGCCGCGTGGGGATGAGCGCCGTCCGCTGGAGCTTGACCGAGACCACGTCGTCGCCGCGCATGACCGTGTCGTCGACCGCCGGCTCGTCGTACTGCTTCATCCCCTCGACTTCGGGAAGCGCGAGTTCCGGAAGCTGGGCCCCCGAAAGCCCGGTGGCGCGGATCGCGACCGTGCGTTGGACCGGTTCGCCCACGCGGAACACGGGAGTTCCGTGCTCCCATTCCTCGATGAGCTCGACGTTTCGCGCGGGCAACCACCAGGTGCCGCTCGCCGCTTCCGGGCGCGCCTGCACGTCGAGGGTGATCCCGCTCGAAGCCGTCCGCACGGGCTGGCCGCCACCGCCGAAGAACTCGTCGAGCAGGCTCGACCGCGGACCGAACCCGCCCGAAAAATCGTCGAAGAAGGACGAGCCGAAGAAGCTGCCGAACGGGTCGCTGCGACGCGCCCGGCGGGCATCGCGCACCCGGCCGTCGAAGACCACGGGGGAAACGTGGAGCGGACCGCTGCGCTGGGGAAAGATCGCGAACTGCCGTTCGACGACCTGGTAGGACCGAGCGCCGATGTCCCGGTGGTAGCTCCGGTCCTCGCCAATGCGCTCGACCACGGCCCCCTCGACCTCGGGGGCGTGAATCTCGCCGTCGATCAGGCTTTCGTCGGCGTGGAGCCTCGCGGTGAGGATCACGCGGCCCTGGACGTAGGGCTCGGCGTCGTCCACTTCCGTTTCCAGGAAAACCGGCGCTCGCGCGGCTGCGGCATGATCCCCTGCGGAATACGCGGGACGTTCCACGACTCGGAGCGCCAGCGGGGCGCTCACCGCATCGCCCGCGCGAAGCGCGGGGATCTCGAATTCGCCAGTCCCTCGCGGCGCGAGGGTCACAGACCAGTCGACGCTCGCATCGACCCGGTCGTTGACGATGCTCGTTCGCATGGTGCGGCTCACGTCGAGGACGTCGAAATCCCGGGTGAGCGGATCGAGTTCCGGGGCCTCCCGGCCGTCCCGGAGGCGCAGCAGGAGTTCGACCGGCTCGCCGGCGACCACTTCGCTCCGCGCCAGGCGCGCTTCGAGTTGTGCCGCACCCGCCACGCCGGAAACCAGCAGCGCTGCAGCCGCGATCCATCCGAAAGCCATCCGTCTCATCGCCAGCTCCCATTCGCGCCGTAGCGCCGTTCGGCGTAGCGGCGGCGCAGTTTTTCGCGCAGCAGTCCGCCCGGATCGTCGGGAACCCGGTTGAGCCACTGCTCCACCTCCTGGTCCCGCTCGCTGAGTTCCTGCCCGGCCCCTGGGGCCGCCGCGGAACGGCGGTCCGGCTCGGGACCCTCGGACGGCGCGGCATCGGCGCGGGCCTGTCCGTTCGGTTCCCGGGGTTCTGCATCACCTCGCGGCTCCGCGCCGGCCTGCTGTTGTTCCTGTGCGGCCTCGGACTCTCTGCCGGCCTGTTGTTCCTGTGCGCCTTCGGACTCTGTGCCGGCCTGGGCTTCCTGGGGATCGCTCCCGGCATCCGCCTGCTGGGACTGCGCCTCGGAGCCAGACTCCGCTGTGTCCTCGGATCCCGCCTCGGAGTCGGCCTGTTCCGAGTCCTCGGACCCCGACTCGGAGTCGGCCTGTTCCGAGTCCTCGGACCCCGACTCGGCATCCGAGGCGTCACCGCCCTGGGACGCCTGGTCCTGCTGTTGCTCCTGCTGCTGTTCCTGCTGTTGCTGTTGTTGCTGTTCCTGCTGTTGCTGTTGCTCCAGCAGCTTCTCGACCAGGTCGCGGTTGAAGCGCGCGTCTTCATGGTCGGGGGCGCTGTCGAGCACCGCGTCGTAGGCCGCGATCGACGCTTCGAGCTGGTTGGCCCGCGCGAGCGCGTTGCCCAGGTTGTACTGGGACCGCAGATCGCTGCGGCCCCGGAGCGTCTCGGCGGACGCGGCAAAATCGCCGTTGCGGTACTGGGCCGCCCCGCGCCACTCCGGGTCTTCGAACAGTTCCGCGGCGCGCGCGGCGTCGCCCCCATCCAGGGCCTCGGCAGCCCGCTGGTCCGGTCGCGCGAACCAGTCGAGCAGTTCGGCGGATGCGACCTGGGGACCGGGGCCCACGAACGCGAGCAAGCCGAGGGAAGCCGCCCAGCCGCGTCGGAAGGCCAGGGGCGCCAACACCAGGGGAAGCAGCACGATCCAGGCCCCGGCGTCGCTCCAGGTATCGGCCTTCACACCGGAGTGCTCGGCGCCGGCCAGGAGTGCCGCTGCGACATCCGTACCGCTGCCGAGGACGAGGTCGATGTCGGAATCGTCGGCACGAACCGGGGCAAACCGACCCTCGCCCGCAGCCGCCAGGGCCTCGAGCCCGTCGGCGTCCCCGCCGATCCCGAGCACGGACACCGGGAACCCCGAGTCCGCGGCGCGTTCCGCGGCGTCGAGCGCCGCGTCGGGCGCATCGCCGAGGCCGTCACCGAGCAACACGATGCGGCCCTGGCCGGCGCCCGCCGGGACCAGCAGTTCGCGCGCCGCGTCGATCCCCCGGTCCACGCGGGCGCCGCGTCCCGGCATGAGCGAAGGCTCGAGGAGGGGAACCTGGGACGCGATCACGTCCGCGTCGTCGGTCAAGGGCGTCACCGGGTAGGGCTCCTCTGCGAAGATCACGAGACCCACAGCCCCCTCGACCCGTTCGAGCACGTCGAGCAACTCGTACCGCGCGCGCACCAGGCGCGACGGCGCGACATCGCGCGCGTTCATCGAAGGCGCGAGGTTCAACGCCAGCACCGTCTGCACCGGCTCCTTGAACGCGGGCTGGGGCAGGCGCTCCCACGTCGGCCCCGCGAGGGCGAGACAGGCGGCCGACCAGGCCACGGCCACCGCCGCGAGGGCGGCGGGCGACTGGCGTCCGCCGCCGTCGAGCATGAGGTGGCGCAAGAGCTGCGCGTCGCACACCCGGCGCCACGCGGCAGATCCACCCTGAGATCGAAGTGCCGTCCAGAAGAGCGGCACGAGCAGCAACAAGGCGAAGAGCCATCCGGGTCGCAGGAAGTGAAAGCTTTCGAAGGTCGTCACCGTGCCATCTCCTCGTTCGTGGCGATCCCGCGCCGGGGCACCAACGACAGGCCCGACTCCTGTGCGCACCGCCACAACAGCAACAACGCGACGAGCACGAGCGCCCCGGCCAGCGGGTAGTAGAAGAGCGCTCGCGTCGGCCGCACCTGGGCCGCTTCGCCCTCGGTGGGTTCGAGCGCATCGATGCTCCGGTAGACGTCGACCAGGCCCGCCGTATCGCGGGCGCGGAAATAGGCGCCGCCCGTCAGGTCGGCCACCTTCTGGAGCGCCGCCTCGTCGAGCTCGGAATCGGTATTCACGACTCGGGGACCCATCAGGGTCTGCACGACCTGGCGCCCCGAACCGATGCCGATCGTGTACACGCGAACCCCTTCGCGCGCCGCCAGCTCGGCCGCCTGGACCGGCTCGAGCACGCCCGTGTTACTGGCGCCGTCGCTCAGCAGGACGAGCACCCGCTCTTCGGCGGGACGGTTTCTCAGGTGCTTCACCGCCAGACCGATCGCGTCGCCGATCGCGGTCTCTTCGCCCGGCAAGCCGATTTCCGCCTCGTCGAGCATTTCGATCACGGTCCGGCGGTCGAAGGTGAGCGGCGCCTGGAGGTAGGCGCGCGTCCCGAACAGCACGAGCCCGACCCGGTCGCCCTCGCGCTGCTCGACGAAGTCGCGCGCGACTGCGTTCACCACGCGAAGCCGGTCGACCTGGCGTCCCGAGACGTCGAAGTCCTCGGTCGCCATGCTCCCCGAGAGATCCAGCGCGATCATCAGATCGCGGCCGTGGGTCGTGATGGACCGGGGCTCCCCGATCCAGCGCGGCTGGGCCGCGGCCAGCACCAGCAGCGTCCAGGCGAAGACTTTGAGCGCCAGCGCGGTACGCCCGCTCCCGCTGGCCGCACCGCCCCCGCCGGGCAACGCCTTGAGCGCCGCATAGAAGGGAACGCGCAACGCACCGCCCCGCCCTTCCGGCGCCGGGGGCAGGAGCCACCACGCGAGCAGCGGAAGCGGCAGCAGAAGCAACACCCAGGGAAGTGCAAAGTCGATCACGAGACCCTCCGGATCCACGCGCGGGCGGCGGCGAGCCAGGCCTCACCGTCCCGCTGGGAGGTGGAACGCGGGTCTGCGTACACGGCCCGCTCGATGGACGTGCCGACCTCCGCGGGGAAGCCCCCGGCCGGTCCGTTCGCCGCCAGGAAGCCGAGCCACTCGTCGCCGTGCAGGCCCGCGACCGCCGCCCGGGCGAAGCGCGCCAGGGCCACCCGCCGCAGCGTGGAAGAAAGGGAGACGGCGAGTGCCGCGGTGTCTCCGGTGGAACCGAATTCCCGCTGCGCCGCATCGAGTTCGCGCAACGCCGCGCGGCGCACACTCTGGCGGCGGCGGCGAACCACGAAGCCCGCGATCGCAGCCACCGACAGCGCGCCGGCCAGCAAGGCCCACCACCCGGGGGCGAGCGGCCAGAAGGCAACGGCCTCGGGAAGATGGATGTCGCGGAGGGCCGCGAGTACGTCGGTCGTCGGCGCCATCAGCAGGCCCTCCGGAGTCGACGGGCGAGCCGCTCGGGGTGCAGGGCAGCCCCCAGGGACGCCGCCGGGTCTTCGTCCGTGCGCAGCGACAGGAGCTGCACACGATGGCGGGTGCAGAATTCCCGCAACGCCTCGCGCCGGGAAACGAAGGCCTCGGAGTACGCCTCGCGCCAACCACGGCCGCCCGAGGCAATGGCGTGGACGCCGCGGCCGTCGCTCACGCGGTAGCGGCCCGCCGGCGGGGGAACCGCCTCGAGCGGGTCGTAGACCAGCACGCAGGTCGTGTCGCACCGGCGACCCAGGTCCGAGAGCGGGGTCCGCCAGGTGTCGTCGAACTCGTAGAAGTCGCTCAGGACGAACACGCGGCTCCCGGACCGCGCGCTTTCGCGCAACCGCGCCAGGCAGTCGGAAACCGAAGGCACTGCGTCCGCCTCGGGCGCCGCAGTCGCGCGGGCCATCTCGCCGAACAAATCCATGAGCGGCCCTTCGCCCGGAGCCGGCGGCAACGCGTGCACCCGTTCGGACGAACGAATCACGCCGCCGACGCGGTCGCCCCCCATCTGGGCCGTCCAGGCCAGCAGGGCCGCGGCCCGTGCAGCGGCCACGGACTTGAAGGCGCACCGCGTTCCGAAGCGCATGCTCGGCCCGGAGTCGAGCAGCAACCACAGGGGCCGGTCGTGCTCCTCGTGAAAGAGCTTGCTGTGCACCCGGCCCGTCCGGGCAGTCACGCGCCAATCGATCTGCCGGACGTCGTCGCCCGCCTGATAGGCGCGGACTTCGTCGAAATCGAGGCCACGGCCCCGGAAGGAAGAGAGGTACGGTCCCGCCAACGGCGTCCCGACCCGGCTCGCCGGTCCGAGATCGAGTCCGCGCGCGGCGTGCCGCATCTGGACGAGCTCAGCAGGGCCCGCGACGACTCCCGCGCCGTCCGCACCAGCTCTGGATGTCGCGTTGCCCAGGATCCCACTCATTGTTCGCTCCTCACTCCTTCCGGAACCGTGACGACGACCGCTCAGGGGAGCGGAACCGTGTCGACCAGTGACTGAATGAACGCGTCGGGCGTCATCCCCTCTGCGCGTGCCTCGTAGGTGAGCAGCACCCGGTGCCGGAGCACCTCGAAGACCACGGCGTGAACGTCTTCCGGCGTCACGTAGGACCGGCCTTCGAGCCAGGCGCGCGCTCGGGAACAACGGTCCAGGGCGATCGTGGCCCGGGGACTCGCGCCCCATTCCACGCACCGCGCGAGGTCCGGGTCGAAGGGCGACGGGTCGCGCGTCGCAACCACCAGCTGTACCAGGTATTCCTCGAGCGCCGGCGACAGGTGGATGTCGAGGACCTGGCTCCGCGCTCGGAGTACGTCGGTCTGGGGAATCGGCCGGAAGCTGGGAGCCGGAACGCCGCCGACTTCGTCCCGCACCAGGCGGAGCACATCTCGCTCGACGCCCGGCGCCGGGTAACCGACCCGGACGTACATGAGGAAGCGGTCGAGCTGGGCCTCGGGCAACGGGTAGGTGCCCTCCTGCTCGATCGGGTTCTGGGTGGCCATGACGAGGAACAGGTCGGGAAGCGGATAGGACTCGTTTCCCACCGTGACCTGGCGCTCGGCCATCGCCTCGAGCAACGCCGATTGCACCTTCGCAGGCGCCCGGTTGATCTCGTCTGCAAGGACGAGGTTGTGAAAGATCGGTCCGGACTGGAAGCGGAAGCTCCCGTCTTCGGGTTGGAACACGTCGGTGCCCGTGAGGTCGGCCGGGAGCAGATCCGGCGTGAACTGGATGCGGTGGTCGTCCCCTTCCATCGTCTCGGCCAGGGCCTTGATCGCCGTGGTCTTTGCAAGGCCGGGAGCGCCTTCGACGAGCAGGTGGCCGTCGGCCAGCAGGCTGATGAGCAGTTTCTCGATCAGCTCCGGCTGACCGAGCACGCGCTCTTCGAGGTGATTGCGAAGCTGGCGGAAGGTCGAATGGACGTCGGTCTCGGCGAGCCTGAGATCGACCTGCGGTGCGGTAGCAGAAGTCATGGTGAACTCTCCTGAGCGGTTTCGAACCTCTTCGCGGGGTTTCCCGCCCCGCGGTGCCAACGCCGTCCGAGAACTGCGTCGATCACGTTGCAAGGTGTAGATCCGCGGGATTGCCGCAGGGCTTCCGCTCCATGAACTTCCGTTCATGAGAATTCTCTATTTAAAACTGTTACTTACAGAGCCACGGGCAGCTCCCCGCACCCCCCTTGCCGTGGTACCGTCGTCGGGCCGAGCCCGGCGCGAGGTGCACCGAGATGAAGTCCCCGGACCTGGACCCGGAACTCGTCGCGAGCCTGCTCGAATCCCTGGCGAGCTGGGACCCCCGGGCCTCCGTCCCCCTTGCCCTGACCTACATGCGGGTAGGGGACGAGGCCGCGCTCCAGGGCTTCGACACCCTGGCGCTCTCGAACCCGGCGGCGGGCGAAATGCTCGAGAGCCGCTACCTGAGCCCGACACCCGACGTCGCCTACCTGGAAACGCTGCCCGAAGGCACCCTCGGCCGGGAATTCGCGCGTTACCTCACGGACAACCAGCTCGACGCGAACCTGCTACGCGAGTCGGCCTTCATCGAAGCCCACCGCGCGCGTGGAGAAGACGTCGGCTACCTCGCAGAGCGCGGCTTTCAGCTCCACGACCTGTTCCACGTGCTCACCGGGTACGACACGACGCCCCTCGGCGAGGTGCGCGTGGTGAGCTTCACCGTCGCACAGACGCCCGCCCCCTACCCGGCCATGATCATCGCGAGCCGCCCGCTGCAGACGGTGCTGTACAAGCCGGAACTCCTGCCGATCCTGATGGATGCCATCACCGAAGGCTGGGCGCTCGGGCGCAGAGCCAAGCCGCTCATGAACGTTCCCTGGGAAGAGTACTGGGAGCAGCCGTTGTCGGAACTGCGCCTCGCGTACGACCTCGCCTGAGCCCGATTTCAGCGCGCCGGAGCCCGGCTTGAGCGTCTTGGAAAAGATCGTTTCGGGGGGACAGACGGGCGCAGACCGCGCCGCCCTCGATGTCGCGATGGAACTGGGCCTCGCCACGGGCGGATGGGTGCCGCGCGGACGGCGCGCCGAGGACGGACGGATCCCGGCGCGCTACCGGGACCTGCGCGAAACCCCGTCGGATGCCTACGAACTCCGCACCGAGCAGAACGTGCGGGATTCAGACGCCACCCTGGTCGTCGCCTTCGGCACGCTCACGGGCGGCTCGGCCTGGACTGCGGAATGCGCGCGGCGGCTGGGCAAGCCACTGCTGCACCTCGACCTCCACGCCTCCACAACGGCGGGGGCGGTGACGGACCTGCGCGCCTGGCTCGCGGAAATCCGGCCGCGCACGCTGAACGTCGCCGGACCGCGGGCTAGCCAGGAACCGCGCATCGGGACCGCGCTTGGGCAGATCCTCCGCGAGGCGTTGCTTCCCGGTCGCGAGTGAGCCCGGGCGGGCTACTCGATGCCGTGCTCTTCGCGGTCGCTCGGCCCCGGGACGCAGTGCCGGTTGCGCGCGATGAGCCGCGTGCAGGAATTCGCGCGCAGGGCCGGCTGGAGATTCTGGGGGTCGACGCGAGCGGCCTCCGTGTAGTGATCCAACGCAAACTGGAACCACTCCCAGGAGATGTGTCCCGAACGGTTGCCCCGCTGGGACAGCACGAAACGCGCCTGTCGGTCGCAGATGAGACCGGCGTAGAAGGCCTTTTCGTACTCGCCCGCGAGCCGCGGCAGCACCTCTCGCGCGCGCTCTACGCCCCGCGGAAAACCGCGATCGAGCAAGTCGATGCGCGCAAGCAGCAGTAGCATCAACACGTCCTGGTTGTCCGGCGCGATTTCGAGCGCGTCCAGGCACATGCTTTCCGCTGCGTCGGGCTCCCCCGCCTCCCGGCAGCGACGGGCCAGGGCAAGCACGGCCTCCACGTCATTGCGGGGCAAGGGCTTCATGTCGGCCATCGTCCCCTCCTGAACCTACTGAGAGTCCATCCGGCCACGGCGGTCGATGGCCTCCACGAGCGTGGCGCGCAGATAGTCCCGATTCATCTGCCCGATGAAACGGATGCTGATCTCCTTGGGGCACGCCGCCTCGCATTCGGCGTAGTTGCGGCACGCCCCGAAGCCCTCGGCTTCCATCTGTTCCACCATCTTGCTCACCCGCTGATAGCGCTCGGGCTGTCCCTGGGGAAGCATGCCCAGGTGAGACACCTTGGCCGAGGTGTAGAGCATGGCCGCTCCGTTGGGACACGCCGCGACGCAGGCCCCGCAGCCGATGCAGCACGCCGCATCGAGAGAAACCTCGGCCACGTCCGGTTCGATCGGCACCGCGTTCGGTTCGGGCTTGGGGCCGGAGTGCACGGTGACGTACCCACCCGCCTGCATGATGCGGTCGAACGCGGATCGGTCGACCACGAGGTCACGCACCAGGGGAAACGCCCGCGACCGCCAGGGTTCCACCGTGATCGTGGCCCCGTCCTTGAAGTGGCGCATGTAGAGCTGGCAGGTCGTGGTGCCGGGCACCGGCCCGTGGGGCTGCCCGTTGATCACCATCGAACACATCCCGCAGATTCCCTCGCGGCAGTCCGAATCGAAAGCCACCGGTTCGTCGCCACTCTCGGTCAACTTTTCGTTGAGCGTGTCCATCATCTCCAGGAAGGACGTCGCCGGACTGATGTCGTCGATTTCGTAGTCCACGAACTTGCCCGCCGCCTCGGTATTCGCCTGGCGCCAGATCCGCAGTCGCAACTTCATGTCTTGTAGTTCCTCTGGGCGAGGGGAAGTGCGTGGAACCCGAGGGGCTCCTCGTGTTTCACGGGCTCATTGCCGGCGCCCGCATGCTCCCACACCGTCACATGGGAGAAGTTCACGTCGTCCCGAAGGGCCTCGCCCTCCTCCGTCTGGTGCTCTTCCCGGAAATGACACCCGCAGGACTCGTCCCGCTGAAGGGCATCGCGACACATGAGTTCGGCGAACTCGAGGAAATCGGCGAGACGACCCGCGTGCTCGAGACTCTGGTTCAGCTCCTGGCCCCCGCCCGGCAGTTTCAAGTCGTTCCAGAAACGGTCACGGAGCTCAGGAATCAAGCGGAGCGCCTCCTGGAGACCGTCGGCGTTTCGCGAGATGCCGCAGTGGTCCCACATGATGCGCCCGAGTTCCCGGTGGAGCGACTCCACCGTGCTCGAACCCCCGATCGAGCAGAGGCCCTCGATCCGCTCGCGCGCCTCGCGCTCGGCGTCGGCAAACGCCGCGTGACTCGTGTCGACGTCTCCGCTCGGATAGCGGCTCACGTAGTCTCCGATGGTCAGGGGAATGATGAAGTAGCCGTCGGCCAGGCACTGCATCATCGAACTCGCGCCCAGGCGATTGGCGCCGTGGTCGGAAAAGTTCGCCTCGCCGACCGCAAAGAGCCCCGGGAGCGTCGTCATCAGGTCGTAGTCGACCCAGAGGCCCCCCATCGTGTAGTGCGGCGCGGGGTAGATGCGCATCGGCGTGTTCCAAGGGCTTTCACCCGTGATGCGTTCATACATCGCGAAGAGGTTCTCGTAGCGGGACCCCACCACATCTGCACCGTGATTCGCAATCGCATCACGGAAATCCAGGTACACACCGAAGCCGGTTGTCCCCACACCGAGACCGTCGTCGCACACGTCTCGGGCGTTCCGAGAAGCGACGTCGCGGGGGACGAGGTTTCCGAAACGCGGGTAGCGCTCTTCGAGGTAGTAATACCGATCGGATTCCGGAATCTCGGACGGGGAGCGCGTTTCCCCCTTGTTGCGCGGGACCCAGATTCGGCCGTCGTTGCGCAAAGACTCGCTCATCAGCGTCAGCTTGGACTGGTGCTCTCCGGCGACCGGAATGCAGGTCGGGTGGATCTGGTTGTAACAGGGATTGGCAAAGCCGGCGCCCCGTTTGTGCGCACGCCAGGTGGCGGTGACGTTGCAGCCCTTGGCGTTCGTCGAGAGGTAGTAGACGTTGGAATACCCGCCGGAGGCCAGGACGACGGCATCCGCCGCATGGGACCGGATCTCTCCGGTCACGAGATCGCGCACCACGATGCCCCGGGCACGCCCGTCGACGACCACCACGTCGAGCAGCTCGGTGCGCGTGTGCATCTTGACGTTGCCGCCATGGATCTGCTCGGCGAGGGACGAACACGCGCCGAGCAGCAGCTGCTGCCCCGTTTCGCCCCGACAGTAGAAGGTGCGCTCCACCAGGACGCCGCCGAAGGAGCGGTTCGCGAGCATTCCGCCGTACTCCCGGGCGAAGGGAACGCCCTGGGCCACCGCCTGGTCGATGATGTTCGCGCTGAGTTCTGCGAGCCTCCAGACGTTCTCTTCACGCGCGCGGTAGTCGCCGCCCTTCTGCGTGTCGTAGAACAGCCGGTAGATCGAGTCGCCGTCGTTGCGATAGTCCTTGGCGGCGTTGATTCCACCCTGGGCTGCGATGCTGTGCGCTCGTCGCGGGCTGTCCTGGAAGCAAAAACATTCGACCTTGTAGCCCATCGCAGCCATCGAAGACGCCGCCGACGCACCCGCCAGACCCGTTCCCACGACGATCAAGCGGTAGTTCGGACGGTTGCGCGGGCCCACGAGCCGCAGGTGCTCTTTGTGGGTCGACCACATGCCCTCGATCGGTGCTTCCGGAATTCTGGCATCGAGATCCAAGACCGGCTCCCTCTACTCGGCCGTGGCCGTGACATGGGCGGTGTGTGTCGTTTCAGACGGAGAAGCCATGACGCCGCTCCAGAACGCCGCGGGAAGCGCCGCAAAGGAGAGCGCGAGCACCACGGCGATGACAGCGGCGAGGTGGCGGAGCCCCCGGTTGCGATCGGGGTTGTCCAGGCCGAGCGACTGAAAGAAGCTCCATGCCCCGTGGTAGACGTGCAGGCAGAGCACCAGCATCGCAACGAGGTAGAAGACTGAGTAGGCCGGAACGTCGTGGAAGGCGCGGTAGAGATTCGCGTAGATCTTTCCGTTGACGAACCGGGACGCATCGATCGTGCCCGTGGTGAACTGGAGCAGGTGCACGATGAGGAAGAAGAGCATGAACGCGCCGGTGTAGAGCATCCAGCGCGCGGGCGCGGTGGACTCCACGTGCTGCACCTCGCGGTACCCCACGTCTCGCGCGCGGCGGTTGATCAGCGCAAGCTGGATCACGCAGACGATGTGGAGCACCAACGCGATGCCCATGATCACGCGGATGCTCCAGAGAACGCCCATGTAGGGAACGAGCGGCTCCCCCATGGTCCGCAGGAACTGCCCGTAGACGTCGATATCCGGGACGCCCGGACTCGGATCGGGCAGGAAGGCCTTGAGGTTGCCGATCACGTGGAGGATCAGGAACACCAGCAGCATCACGCCGGTAACGGCGACGATCGCCTTCTTCCCGATGACGCTCCGGTAGAGCCGCCCGAGACGCGTCACTTTTCTCCTCATGGCATGCAGTTCGGCGGTCCAACTGTCTCACTAGGAACGCGGCGCGTCAAGCATCCGGTGTGGCCGGACCGGACCTTCGGCGGTTCCGAAACCCCGCGGCGACACCCGCCGGACCCCACTCCCGCTAATCGTGCAGGGTCAACTTCTTGATGAAGTCGGAACACCGCGCGGCGAAGACACGGTCCTCCGCCGCCGCGCAGTCCTCGCACTTGCCCTCGGCATTGCGGTTGTAGGTCGGGAGGTGGCCCCAGGGGCCGGCGTTCACCTCCTTGGCCTGCTCTTCGGACAGCCGGCCCTTGATGCACTCGCGGTCGATGAAGCTGGGACCGCTACAGCCCGTTGCCAGGATCGCGGCACCCCACGCCAGCGCGAGCCGCCTTCCAGGAATTCGCGACGTGGACGCCACGCATCCTCCTCCCTCCGCGGGACCGGTCCCGGGCACCGGGCATGGTAAGCTAATTCTCCTTCATGGAACGTCCCGCCCGGTTCTCGTTCGGCTACTACCTCGCAATGTTTGCAGCGATCTTCCTGCTGCAATCGATGCTGTTTTCGGGCTACAAGGCCCGCGAGGTCGCCTACAGCCAGTTCCGCACCTGGATCACCGAGGGGCGCGTCGAAGACGTGGTGATCACGGGGGACAAGATCGTCGGCGAACTCAAAGAGCCCCATGAG
This sequence comes from Myxococcota bacterium, assembly GCA_036336695.1. Classification (GTDB taxonomy): domain Bacteria; phylum Myxococcota_A; class UBA9160; order UBA9160; family SMWR01. Next base: position 12,860 of record JAYZFQ010000112.1, on the reverse strand, counting down.
GCCGGCACCCCGGACGGGGGCGTCGTCTCCCCACCCGGGAAGCAAACCCCGTGGCACCTGAGCGCCCTCTGGGACTGGGTGACCCGGACGCGCCAGGAGATCAAGACCGCACGCGCCCATGCAAAGGCCGAAGAGGCCCGGCATTTCACGGTGGTGGCGCTGCCCGACCCCGAACTGATCGACCTGCTCCAGGCCAAGGGCGTCGAATATCGGGGAAAGATCGAGTCGAAGTGGCTGTCGAACTTCCTGCTCAACTGGATCGTCCCTTTCGGAATTCTCTTCTTGATCTGGGGCTTCGTGATGCGGCGCATGCAAAAGGGCCCCAGTTCGTTGAACGTGGGGCAGAGCAAGGCCAAGGTCTTCGAGGCCGATCCGGAAAACCGGGTGCATTTCTCCGACGTGGCGGGTGTCGCCGAGGCCGTCGAAGAAGTGAAGGAAATCGTGGAGTTCCTGAAGGAGCCGGACCGCTTCACCGTGCTCGGGGCAAAGCTGCCCAAGGGCCTGCTCCTGATCGGGCCGCCCGGAACGGGCAAGACGCTCCTGGCCCGCGCAATCGCCGGCGAGGCCGAAGTTCCCTTCTTCAGTCTCAGCGGATCCGACTTCCTGGAGATGTTCGTGGGTGTGGGGGCCGCGCGGGTCCGCGACCTGTTCGCCGCGGCGAAGGAAAAAGCGCCTTGCATCGTGTTCATCGATGAACTCGACGCCATCGGCAAGAGCCGCGGGCACCCCAACTCGCCCGTGGGTGGGTACGACGAGCGCGAGAACACCCTCAACCAACTGCTGGTGGAACTCGACGGGTTCGACGAACGGGCCACCGTGGTCCTGATGGGCGCGACGAACCGGCCGGAAGTGCTCGATCCGGCCCTGCTGCGCCCCGGGCGGTTCGACCGACAAGTCCTGGTCGACCGGCCCCACCGAGACGGAAGACGCGCGATTCTGGAAGTTCACGCCCGCTCGCTGGTGCTCGGGCCGGACATCGACCTGGCAGACATCGCGGCCCAGACACCGGGTTTCGTCGGCGCGGATCTCGCGAACCTCTGCAACGAAGCGGCACTGCTGGCCTCACGCGAGGACAGTACCAGTGTCGGAATGCGCGACTTCCAGAACGCGATCGAACGCGTGATCGGCGGTCTCGAAAAGAAGGGCAAATTCATCACGGAAGCCGAGCGGCGCATCGTCGCCTACCACGAGTCGGGCCATACGCTCGTCGGGCACTTCACCGCAGGCGCCGACCCCGTCCAGAAGGTCTCGATCGTGCCGCGCGGCCGCGCGGCGCTGGGCTACACGATGCAGGCACCGACCGAGGACCGTTTCCTCAGTTCCCGGGAAGACCTGCTCGGGCGGATCCGTGTTCTCCTCGGGGGGCGGGCGGCCGAAGAGGTCGTCTTCGGCGAGGTGTCCACAGGAGCCTCGGACGATCTCGTCAAGGCCAGCACCAACGCCCGGGACATGCTGACGGTCTACGGCATGAGCGAGCGCCTACCCAACCTCTCGCTCGCCCGTCAGAACGAGGCGAGCTTCCTGGGCCAGGGATCGGAACTGGCCCCGCATTCCTCCGACGTGGAACAGGCCATCAGCGAGGAACAGATCGGCATCCTGGCCGCCCAATACGCCGCGGCAAAAAACCTGATCGAGAAACACCGAGAAAAACTCGAACAACTCGCCCAGCGCCTGCTGGCCCAGGAAAAGCTCGAACCCGGCGATCTGCTCGAAATCCTGGGAGAGCGAAGCCCGTGAGTCCGGACCCGCCTCCACCCCATTCGCAGCGGGCGGCTACACTCGCCTGCGACGGGCCGCTCGTCTCCAGTCGATCTGCAGGGAACGACGCGCTCCGCGAAGCCGAACCAGCCAGGAGAATCGATGCTCGAGATCCTCGAAGAAACCGCCGGCGACCTCGTGGCCTTCCGGATCCAGGGAAGGTACCTCCACGAGGACGCGCACAAGCTCGTCGAGATGCTCGACGCGCGAATCGAACACTCGGGACACGCCCGTTGCCTCGCAGAGATCCAGGACATGCACGGGGTGGACCTCGGCGCCGTTCGGGAAGAGCTGGGCTTCGAGATGAAACACGGCCGACAGATCGAGCGTTGCGCGATCATCGGGTCTCCGGACTGGGAACGCTGGCTGGTCAAGACGCTGGGACTGTTCTTCCGGGAGGCGGAAATGCGGGTCTTCTCGCCCGAGGAGCGCGACGCGGCCGTGGCGTGGGTCCAGGAAGCGAGCTGACCGCCCTCCCGGCGGGATCCGGACGGTCAGTTCCCGAGAAAGGACTGGACGCGCCGCGTCGCGTTTTCGCGCACGTTGGCGTAGAAGAGCGCGTAGTCGTAGGCATGCCAGTTGCCTTCCCCGTGGGCCAGCCGAAAGCCGCTCCGCGACGGCGGATCAACCCACAGAACGCCTTCGCCACAGCGCGCCCCCGTCAGTCCGGGGATGAGATCTCCGGGACCCCACATCATCGGGAGCGGGATCGAACCGAGATTCTCGGAGGCAGGAGCAGACCCGCCCGGAATCCAGTTGATCGGGTTCACGCAGACCGCTTTGCCTTCGATCCGTTCTTCCGGATTGAGGTCGACCGTAGGGTCCGCCCCCTCTGCGATGCAGCGCCAGGAAACCAGGCAACCGGTCTGCGCGGGTGTCTCGCAAACGGGCACGCCTTTCTCGAAGTACGGCCAGATTCGCATCCCGACGACGTAGGCCGCCACGAGCCGTTCGCGCAGGGGACCGCTGTGAAAGAACTCGTTGATGAGTCGCAGCACCATGCGACTGCCTTGGCTGTGACCGGCGAGAATGATCGGTCGGTCATCCGACCAGGTCTCCAGGTAATGAAGAAAGGCCCGGCGCACGTCGCTGTAGGCGAGTTCCAGCGACGGCTCAATACTGTCCGGCCTTGAGAAGCCCCCGAGCGTCACCTGTCGATACCGCGGCGCATAGATCCGCGCGACACCGTTGAAGACGCTCGCCTGGCCGGCCAGTGTCGCACCGGTGATCAGGTGGGTCAGCCAACCGGTCGTCGGCGCGTTCCAATGGGTGCGCCAGAAGTACGTGCTCGGATGGACGAAGAAGGCGTCCGCCAACGCAGCAGCCGGAGCCACGGGTGCGCCGTCGTTGGGCGGAACGGAATCGGCACGAGACGGCTCTCCGGGCAAGGCCGCCCAACTCGCGGCCACGGTGTAGTCCGGGGCCGGGGGTGCGTCGGCAGCGTCGAAGGGCTCCGGAGGCGTCATCATCCAGTGGCCCATGCTGCTGCAGCCCACGCTGCCCAGCGCGATCCCCAGGACGAACATCGTGCCGCCGAAGCGGCGCCCCCGAGAATTCTTCATTGAGACTCGGCGGCTGCCTTCCTGAGCTTCTCAAACAGGCCGGAGAGCTGCCGCATCATGAGCCGCTCCCCGATCGCGCGCTTCGCCGAACCACCGAACCCGAGAACCTGGTCGGTCGAGGTGTGGTTGAGGTACGCAACCAAGGTCCCCTCCTTGACCGGCATGAAGAGCGCGAGCGCCTGCTCCGTGTTGTACCCGCGACTCACGTAGAACTGTCGCTGACAAAAAGCCGTCCAATCCCCCACCGGGGCCGAGAACGCATGGGTCAGCACCAGGACGGGTTCCCCGTGCGCCTCGTAACGGAGCCAGTAGAACTTCTCCACCAGGCCCGCGGGAGCACTCTCCGGGTAGTCGAGCAGGAACCGAGCGAGACGCGGGTCTCCCCCGGTCAGCGCGCCCGCAGACTCCGAGTCCGCTCGCAGCGAACTCGCCGGATCGGTCTTCTTTCCGTCGCCGCGGTCGTAGGGCGCGAGCCCGTCCAACCCATCTGCCTTGTAACGCTGGAAACGGGCGAACAGGATCTTCCGCATCACCACATCCACTTCGGGACCCGGGCCATCCAAGGCCGCGAGTTGCGCGAGTTCCGGAGCGGACAGGTTGACCGACCCACCGGCACCGGTCGTCGCATAGAAGTTGCGTTCGGCGGCGCTCAGGGTCAGGCCGGCGAAGTCTCCGAGGCTCCCGTTGCCGGGTATTTCGTCCCCGCCGAGGGTGTGGGGGTCGAGGCTGAAGACGAACCGCTTGCCCGTCAGCTCGCGGTCGAACTTGACCGGCGGGGTGCGCACGAGAAACGCCAGAGCGACCGCGATGTCGCTATCCGCGTCGGACTTCCCCGCCCGCTGGGCAAATTGTCCATCAAGCACCTCCTCCAGCTCTGTCGGAGCGAAGCCCAGCCGCTCGAGGACCTGGCGCGCACTGGACAGCCCCGACGCGGAAGCGATGTTTCCCAGCGCCAATACCAACGCAAGAACGAGAAGAAAGGCACGGATCACTCGATTTCTCCTCCGTCCCAGGAAATGTCGAAGAACTGCGCTTCCATCAAGTCGGAGTGCTTGTGCTTGCGGACATGCATCCGGTGACGAAACGCGAAGACATGGGAATAGGCCAGCATCACGTAGATCCCGGGAAGCCGGTCTCCCTTCTGAGAGTACACGTCTTTCGTGCCCGAGAGCAGCAGCTTCAAGTCTTCGGGAATGTCGCTGGGGTCCCGAAACATGTCGCGGATGATGGCGATATCGATCTGCTGCTGAGCCCCGGCCGCCGCGACGTAGGGCGCATCGAAGTCCGGTTCCGTGAGGGCTCGCGCGAAGGGCTCGGCCTCCATGGTGAAAATGCCCGCCGTCGGACGGGGATTGCACTCCACGATGTGAAGCGTCCCGTCGTCACACCGCATCCAGTCAACGGAGATGTTCCCGTGGTACCCGGTGTGCTCCACGATCCGACGCGTGTACTCCAGGGTCTGGGGTTCGTCGATGGACTCGAAGACGATGCCGCCCGCATGCTCGATCGTCAGCGGATGCCGATAGGTGCAGTGCCCGGAAATCTTGCCGTGGTGCGCGACGGTAAAGCTGCAGAGATCCTCCCCGTGCACAAATTCCTGAACGATCCAGGGATTTTCCGGCGTCGGAGCGCAATCCTCGAGCTTCACCGCACCGGCGAGGGGCCCCGTGTTCGTCAGCAAGGCCACGCCGCCGCGCGAAAACACCGCCCGGCCGAAATATTCCGAAAACTCGTCGACCGCGGCGCGAAGCTCGGCGTCACTCGTGGCGGTGATCGTGCGCCCGACCGGCAACTGAAGGTGGTCGACCATCTCGGAAAAACGGGCTTTGTCGTGCAACTGGCGCAAGGTGTCGAGCGGCGAGCAGAAATACTTTTCCGGGTGCGCCAGTTCATCCAGGTGGCGAGAAAGGAAGAAGACTTCCTCGAAGGCGGGAACCACCAGGTCGATGGCGTGCTGATCAACGATGTCAGCGACTTCACCCACAAACTTGCGCGTCTCGAAGGTGGGCGAAGCCGTGACGAACGCCTGCTTTACATGGCTCGAGTGCAGGCCGGGGGAAAGCCGGAAGGTGTCGGTGGCATAGACGTCGTGGCCCGCCTCGCCCAGGGCGCGAATCACACCGAGGGCATGGGGGAGACGCGCGCTGGTGACGAGAATCTTCATCGCTCCTCCCTTGGGGCGCGTCGAGCAGCGCCCGGAAAGCTTCCGCGGATTCTAACACCCGACCCCGGCGGAGCCGCCGCAAAACCGGCGGGACTCACCCGCCGCCCGAGTTGCCGCCGACCAGGTTCCGCGTGTGCTCCGCACACTCGGCGCGGCGCGTCGCATCGGTCCCGCGAAACGGGCTGAGCACGCGCACCGGCCCCAGGGCCAGGCGGGCAGCCGATCCCAGCAGGTCAATCGGGTGCGGAAACGCGCTGGGATCTCGGAGCGAGCCCGACAGGTTGATGTCCGTGGCCAGGGTGAGCAGATTGTGGTCGCGCGGCCGTGGCGCCAACGTGAACGAAAGCGTCTCGGCGCCGAGATCGAATTCGCCCGCCGCACGGATCGTGAGGCGCGACGTGTCCAGCATCAAGTCCTGGGTCCGCGCCACGCCGCGCAGAATCGAAAACCGGGCGCCGGCACACTCGATGTCGACACGTGCCGCGGGCTGGGCCCAGGGCATCAACAGGCTGGGAAGATTCGACACCAGGCGGCTGACGTAGGCCGTCGGAATCTGCCCGCGGGTAACGGAAGTCGCCAGGTCGCCATCGAGACTGCCCAGGAGCGCCGCGACGGAATCGCCGGTGCCGCGGAGATTCGCCCGCAGATCGACAATGGCTGCGATCTCGTCGTTCACCCCCAACCGGCGGAGGAGCGTTCCAAAATCCAGCTTGTGGGTCAGAAGGGAAAATTGAACCCGGGGTTCCGTCCGGCGGCCATCGATCTCCATGGAAGCGTCGACCCGCGCACCCGACAGCAGGATCTGAGCGGAGTCGACACGCAATACCTCGCCCCTCAGCGCGAGTTCGGCGTGGCGGATCTCCAGGCGCGCCCGTTCGTCCACAACCCGGTCGACGACGAGTTGGATGTCGGCGTTGGATGAAACCAGGCCCTTCAGCCCGAGCGGCGCGGAAGGAAACAGCCGCCCCCCGGTTCCCGAAGACTGCGGGCGCTCGCCGAACCAACTCTGGAGGTCAACCCTTCCCGACAGGATCCGCCCCTTCAAGCGCGGGCGCTCGCCGAGGTCGAGCGCCGCCTCGATGGAAAACCGGGAGCCCCCCCAACGCAGGTCGAGCGCGAACGGTACCCGGCTGCCGTCCATCCACTCCTGGAGCGACCCGATGGTGCCCGTTGCGGAAAACTCGGTACCGGCCGGCCGCGCACGTAGTTTGAACTCGATCGGCTGCTCGAAAGTTTCCGTTGCAACGGAAATCCGCGGAATCTCGATCGGAGCGTCGCCCGTGGAACCCGGACCGCGGATGCGGAGTTCGAGGTCCTCGATGACGACGTTTTCCGCGAAGAAGTCGTGCCCCAAAGGCACCGCTGCCTCGTCGGAATCGGCGGCTTCCAGGTCCCAGTTCCGGGCCCCACGCGCATCGGTTTCGAGCAGCAGGCGCACACCCGAGAGAGCCACTCGTACCAGGTCGATCGAGCCCGACAGGAGGCGCTCGAGAGACAGGGTGACCTCGACACGATCGGCGCTCAACATCGTGGGCTGGCTTCCCCAGGCGGCGTTTGAGATCGAGACATCGCGCGCAACGAGGGTCGGGCGCCAGGAAAGGCCGATCTCCAGGCCGCCACGGATGTCGACCTCCCGGCCGGTAAAATCGCTGATCACTTGTGAGATGCGCCGTTCCTGGCGCTCGACGTCGAGTTCACGGACGACAATGGCCGCGACACCGGCGAGCACGGCGCAGACGACGCCGAGAGGGACCGCTAGCCAGAGCCAGCGTTTCCTGGAACGCATGCCGTTGCTCGGCGTGCCGAGTGCCTCATCGATTCAAATCCGATCGGCACCCGCCACGCGCCGGAAAACAGGCCTCGTTCTTCAGCTCGAGGCGTCGAGCTTCTTGCGCACCGCCTGAAGCGCGGGGCCGGGCAGGTCGACGCCGCCCACGGAAGCCTCCATGAGCGTCATCGTGCCATCGCCGATCGCGAAGCTGCACGACGCCGTCCCCTCGACCGGAATGTTCACGCGATCACTGGTCCGGTACGAAATCTTGACCTCGCCCTCCGAGTACTGCACGGGCTGACCAACGATCTCGACCGGTACCGGGGACTCGAGGTACGCGTGCACCACATCCGCACACCGGCCCGCAACGGAAGTCCACTGGTCGGGGTTCTGGCAACCGGAGAGTGCAACCGCGAGGAAGCCAGCGGCCAGCAGGCGGGGCGCGAATTTCGTGAAACGTCGATGGGTATGGGTCATGGTGACCGCGAATACTCGACCGCCACTCGAAGAATTGCAAGCCCCCGCCCATGAAACGGCGTGGCACATCCCGACGTTCCCGCGCGGGGGGCATGGGCCGGGATTCGAGGACACCTGGCAAGCACGAGGCGCGGGCGGGGCTTCGAGGACGCCGGGCAAGCGCTAGTCTGGAGCAGCCATGGGTGCTCCGACGCTCGCCGGCCGGTGCAGCGCTGCGGACCGCGGCCTGGAAGTTTCGGCAGCGCTTCTCGCGGCCGTGACGGGCCTCGCCCTGCTTTCCGAGTACCGGGAGTTCTTCCACGACGACGCCTACATCACGCTTCGCTATGCATCGCGCTGGCTCGCGGGCCGCGGCCTGTCCTGGAACGACGGCGACAGCGTCGAGGGCTTTACCCACCACCTGTGGCTGTTTCAGGTCAGCGGGCTCGGGGCTGCCGGGATCGACCTCGTCGCGGCAGCCCGGGGTCTCGGGGTCGCGAGTTTCGTGGCCCTGGTCGCGGTCTGGCGACCGGCGGGCGCCTCGTGGGTCACCGCTCCCCTGGTGGCAACGGCACCGCCCCTCCTGCTGTGGGCCTGGGGCGGACTCGAAACGGTCAACTTCTGTCTCTGGCTGGTGCTCGCCACAGCCACGACAGAACGGCTGCACCGGCGGCCAGACGCGGGGGGAGCGGCGCCGCTCCTCGCCGGCGGTGCCTTCGCCGCAGCCGCGCTGTTGCGGCCCGAGGGGCTCGCGCTCGGACTCCTCGCCGCGCTCTTCCTCGCCTTCGACAAGCGAACCCGCGCGGCCCGACTGACCGCGACCGGCCTGCTCGTCCCCTGCCTCGCCTATCTCGCGTTCCGCCTCGCGTGGTTCGGGGAACTCCTGCCGAACTCGGCAGAGGCCAAGCTCGGGGGGATGCCCATGCTGGACGTGCTGGGCGCGGGTGCCGGTTACCTCGCCCGGACCTGGCCGGCCTGGATCCCGGCGGCAGGAGTCGCGGGCCTCGGGGTGCTCCTGCGCCCGAAGGCACCCTACCGGCTGGAACTCTTCGCCCTCGCGCTCCTGGCTGCGGCCGGCCTCTCCGGCGGCGACCACATGCCCGGCGCCCGCTTCGCTGCGCCCGCCGCAGTCCTCTTCGGTTTCGCGGCCGGGGTGCGCATCCTGCCGCTCCAGTGGCCGCGGAAACTCGCAGCGTTCGCCGGGGTGCTGGTCGCGTTGGGCCTCCAGGCACTCCTCGCCACCCAGGTTCCCCGGGTCCTGGACCCGGCCGCTCGCGTGGGCGAACACGTGGGGCGTTTCCTCGCAGCAGCCCTTCCGCCGGGAACCCTCGTGGCCACGGCCACGGCCGGCGCGACGCCCTACTACGCCCCCGACCTCGCCTTCCTGGACACCCTCGGCCTCAACGACCGACACGTCGCGCGCCGCGACCCCGTGCCACTCGAAACCCGCTGGCAGGGGGCTCCTGGACACCGCAAAGGGGACGGCGCCTACGTACTCGAGCGGGAGCCGGCAGTGGTGATCCTCGGGCCCGCCGAGGGCTACACCGGCGCGCCCGCACGAGCCTGGTTCCTGACCGACTTCGAACTGGCTACCAGCAGCGAGTTCCACGACCGGTACGCCCCGTACCGCTACACGCTCCCGAATGGGTCGGGCACCCCGGTCGTGCTCACGCTCTACCTGCGCCGCGATACCCCGGAAACCCGGGAACTCTCAGCCCGCGGTACGCCGCTCGAAGCGCCGCGCCCGGGCCCTGACCCCCGAAACGGCAGCAGCGCCCCCTAGCAGAACCGCTTGCGAAACTCCTGGCGCTGCTCGGGGAGACCCAACATCACCAACTCGCCCTCCGCCGGAAGCTCCGTCGCGGCATTGGCGTTCTCTACCGACCCATCGGGCCGTTGCAGCGCCACCACGTTGAGGCCACAGGTCTCGCCGACACGCGCCTCGCCGAGCCGCTTGCCGGCCAGCGACTCGGGAACCGAAGCGACGATGAGGTCGACCCCTTCCCCGACGAACGTCGCCTCGGCGCCGTGGACGTAGGCAAGCAGCGACTTGACGCCGAGCGTGGCGTAACTCAGCACCGACGTTGCCCCCGCACGATGGATCGACTCGAGGCTGCGTTCGTGGGTCACACGGCTCACGATGCGTGTGTTGGGGTTCAGTTTGCGGCAATAGACGGCAAGAAAGACGTTCCAGGAGTCGTCGTTGGTGGTGAGCACCACCGTCGGTGCGGTTTCGAGACCCGCCTTCAGGATCACGTTCCGGTCGGAGGCATCCCCGATCCACACGTTGTCCGCAAGACCGACGAGGTGCGGCTCCAGGCCGGGGTCACGCTCGATGACGCTGATCGACACCCCGCGCCGACGCAGGGACGCCATGGCCGCCTGGCCGACCTTCCCGCCTCCGATCACGAGCACCGGGTTGTCGTTCGGGTTGTAGATCACGAACATCGCGTCGAGTTCGGCGATCTGGTCCTTGGTTCCGACGACGACGGGTACGCTGTGTTCGGTGAGAACGGTGTCCGCGTGGGCGGGGAGCAGACGCCCCTGCTCCCAGTACGCGACGATGTTGAGGCCGGTCAACTCGCGCAGCCGCGTGTCGCGGATCGTTCTCCCCGACAGACCGGTGTTCTCCACGGGAAACTCGGCAATCCGGAGGTCTTTGAAACGCCCCACGAGCTGGGCGTGGGCCGGACCAACGGAGACCCGCCCGGCGAGGTACTGGCCCAGGCGATGCTTCAAGGGCAACACGTGGGTCGCGCCGCTCAATTCCAGCACGTCGACCGAATCGGCTTCCTGGGCAAATGCAGCGATCGGTACCTTGGGAAAGTGCTCGCGAACGATCAACGCGATGTTCGAGTTCTCGGCATCGCTCCGGTTGGCCACGACAAACTTGGCCGAGGCACAGGAAACCGCCTCGTAGGTCTCCCGGTCGTTGGGATCTCCGGCCACCACGAAGACGCCATCGCCGTGGAGTGCGGCCGCCACGGCCGGGTCCGGTTCGATGACGCAGTACGGAACGGAATCCTCGCGCAACCGTTCGATCAAGCCGGCTGCGACTTCGTCGTACTGGCAGAGGATCACGTGCCCCGACAACTCGCGCGGCACGCGGCGCGGCGCGCGCATGTGGATCTGCGCCTCAAGCCAGGGGCCGTAGAAGAACCGCACGAAGACAAAAGGAAGCACCACCAGCAACATCAGGATGCCGGAAAGCAGCACCAGGATGCTGAAGGCGCGACCGAGATCCGTGTGGAACGTGATGTCGCCGAAACCCAGGGTGCTCATCACGGTGAGCGTCCAGTAGAGGCCGGTGAGCCAGGTATGCTGCTGGCCTTCGTGCAGCATCAGCACGTGGAACAGCACGGAGTAGACGAGCACCGTGCCGGCCAGGACGGCCATGTACTGGAGGAGCACAGCGATGTTGCGCCGGGCCACGCCGTGCGACCGCAGGTACTCGATCTGGCGGGACAGGAACTTCACGAGGTGCCGCTCCTCACGCCGCAGAGAGTAGCCAGTAGCAGCCCGGCAGCGCGGCCTCCCGAGCCGAGCGCGAAGGTACCCCGGAAAAGTGCTCCAGACTTGCGCACGAAATGCCGATGCGGCCTGTCGGTCACCGCAAATCCCCCCGGCTGGGAGCATCGACCATGGAAGACACATTGGCCATCGTTCAGACCCTGGGCGCGCTGTCGGGCTGGGGAACCGTGCTCTACGTGGTCCTCAATCAGCGTCACAAGGAACGCCTGGCCCGGTCCCGGGCCGAGCGGGAAACGCTGCAGAGCGAGCGGCGCCAGGCGCTGCTGGACCTGAGGCGGCAGGTGCACCAGACGGAAGCGCTCTACGCAAGCGAACAACGCCTCGCTCAACAACTGGGCGCGGCACTCGGGCGCTCTCCGTCGACGGTTCGCATGGAAGCGCGCAGAGAGGTGGAGAAGAGCACGGTCCGCGTGCGATCCGACCTCACGGCGGAAGCCGCCACGGCCCGCCTGCTCGCGGAAATCGAGCGCCAACTCGAGGGCGGGCCCAAGCGTCCCCTGGGCTCCCCGCAGGGCCAAGCGCTGGCGGCCGAAAATTCGGATCACGAACGGATAGACACGGGGGACCAGAGGGCGTAACTTAGATCGTGTGGAAAAAGCCGCGCTCCTGTTTCGCTGTGCAGCCGTCGTAGTCCTCGTCGGCCACGTATGCGTCTGGAGCACGCCTTGTCCCTCCGGGGACGCTTACGCGGGCGCGGCAGCCGAGGCCGTCCACGCCGGGCAAACCCCCGGAGCCCATGAGACCGCCCATGCAGGGCACACCACCGGGACCCATGAGACCGCCCATGCAGGGCACACCACCGGGACCCATGAGACCGCCCATGCAGGGCACACCACCGGGACCCACGCGGCCGTGGCGGGGAACGCCGATCGGACCTTGGTGGCCCCCTGCCGCTGTGGCTGCGAGGAACTTCCGCAAGCGGCCGGCGTCGCCCTCGCACCCGGGTTCGCCTTGCTCCCGAGGGCGCCGGCACCCCCCGCTCACGCCGCCATGACGCTCCCGCTCGTGGAGCGCGCTCCCCTCGCCGACGCGCGGCAGCCCCTGCCGCCCGACCACGTTCCCATCGCCTCCATCGCCTGACACGCAATCCGATCCCCTTCGAGACGATCGAGCGCGTGCGCCGACCGCGGTGCGCGACGTCTCGACGCGGCGTGCCGTGTCGAGAGATGCGAGGAGATAGCGATGGCCATTCATCACCGCGTCGCGGTGATCGCGACATTTGCAGCAATTGGAATCCTGGGTCCCTGGAGCACCGCCCTCGGTTGTTCCGTCTGCCTGGCCGGTGACCCGCTCTACGACATGTTCGGCGGAAACGCGCAGCCCCAGGGCAGCTTTTCCGTTTTCTTCCAGTCCCGTGGCTGGACCAAACGCAGTGGGCACCTGCCGGGGCACGGGCACGGCGACGAGCACGGAAGCGAACACGGCGACGAGCACGGAAGCGACCTCGCCCAGGCCGTTTCCCGAGCAGTTGCGCGCGTGGACGAGGTTCCGGGAGAACACGCCGAAGAACACGGTGTGGAACACGCCGAAGAACACGGTGTGGAACACGCCGAAGAACACGGTGTGGAACACGCCGAAGAGCACGGTGTGGAACACGCCGAAGAGCACGGTGTGGAAC
>JAYZFQ010000111.1:0-7181 GCA_036336695.1 Myxococcota bacterium | reverse complement strand
CACGGCCGGGCCGAACAAGCCCGGGCGGTGCTCGCGGAGCACGGCCGGGCCGAAGAAGCACGGGCGGTGCTCGCGGAGCACGGCCGGGAGGCTGGGGAGTCCTCGGTTTCGGACACCGAGATCGATGCAGCCTTCGCCGCCGCCGAGGCCGACCGGGATTGCATGGTGGATGCCGACGCGGTTGCCCGCGCCGCGATCCGCCAGGTCGACTGCGAACCCGCGGACGAGATCGGCTTCACCGCGGTCGACGGGGACCGCGCTCGTGGAGATGCCCCGGGCAGCGGGCGGTTCGCCACGGCCACCATGGCGGACCTGCTCGAGCAGCAGGGGGATGTGCGGGGCGCCGACCGGATCCGGGCGCGCCTCGAACCGAAGGGGCCGGCTCGGCGCGAGGCGCGCTCGAGTCGCGAACACGTGGTCGATACGCTCGAGCGCTGGCTCGTGAACCTGCGAGGGGAGACACGCCGATGAACTTCCAATCCGTGCTTCGCGAGATCGTCGAACACTGCGACGGCGGGATCGCCGCGGCCCTCATGCAGAGCGATGGGATTCCCGTCGAAGAGGTGACGGTGGATCCGGCCTCGTTGACCGAAGAGATCGCGACGGCCGGCGCCGAATTCGGCCGGATCCTGGAAGAACTTCGCAAGGCGGCCGACGCCGTTGGTGGCGGCGCCGTGGTGGAGACGACAGTGCACCTGTCCCGCGTGGCGCTGGTGCTCCGTGTCGTCGACGAGGATCTCTTCCTCGTCGTTGCCCTGGCCCCGGATGGCAACCTCGGCAAGGCGCGCTATCTCATCCGCAAGCAGCTCTTCGCCCTGCGCCAGCTCCTCTGAGCGCCACGGGCGAAGTTGGGGGAGGGCAGGTCATGGCCGCAGCGGTGCGCATCCTGGTTCTCCACGGCCCCAATTTGAACCAGCTCGGAACGCGTGAGCCCGATGTCTACGGCACGACCACGCTGGAGCAGATCAACGCCGACCTGGCGGCGGCAGCGAAGGATCTCGGGGTCGAAGTGGAGTTCTTCCAGTCGAACCACGAGGGGGCCCTGATCGACCGAGTCCAGGAGGCGGCCGCAGCGGTGGGCGGGATGGTCGTGAACCCCGGCGGTTTCACCCATACGAGCGTCGCGCTGCGCGACGCCCTGGCCGGTGCGGCGGTGCCTGTCGTCGAGGTGCACATCTCGAACGTTTTTGCGCGAGAAGAGTTCCGCCACGAATCCCTCGTTTCCGGAATCGCCCTGGGCGTGATTTCCGGTCTCGGTCCCCACGGCTATCGCCTGGGGCTGGAGGCGCTCGTCCGGCACCTCGGGCGCTAGGGTGGCGGCGGACGCCTGGCGTCTTCTGCGCGATGGCGAGGCCCCGGGCGCCTGGAACATGGGCGTCGACGAGGCGCTGCTGACCACGGCGGCAGCCGGGGGCCCGCCGACGGTGCGGTTCTACGGCTGGGAGGGGTTCTGGCTTTCCCTCGGCTACGCCCAGCGCGCGATCCCCGAGCAGGTGGCGGCCTGCCGGGCCGCCGGTGCGGGGGTCGTTCGGCGGGCGACCGGAGGCCGGGCCGTGCTGCACGGCCGGGATCTCACCTACGCCGTGGCCGCGCCCGCGTCGTTGTTGCCCCAGGGCCTGCGGGAGACCTACGGCCTGCTGGCCGAGGCCGTGGCGGCAGGGCTGGCCCGTCTCGGGGTGGCGACCGAGCGGGCCCCGGCCCGCGCAGGCGCGGAAGGTGACTTCGACTGCTTCGCGGTGCCCGCCGGCGACGAACTCTGCGTCGGCGGCCTCAAGCTCGTGGGCAGCGCCCAGCTGCGCGCGGGGGGCGCCGTGCTCCAGCACGGCTCGCTGCGCCTGGCGGCGGACCCTGCGCCGATGCGTCGGGCGGCGGGGCTCGGCGGGGGCGGGGCGACGAGCCTGGCCGAGCTGGGCTGTTCCGCGGCGCGAGAGGAAGTCCAGGAGGCGCTTGGGAGGGGGTTTGAAGGGGTGCTGGGCGCGGCTTTACGCCCTGGCCCGCTCACGCCGGCCGAGCGGCAGCAGGCCGGGCAGCGGGGGCTGGAGCCAGCCCCCCGGGCGAGGGCTGCCGACGACGAAGGTGCTCAAGGGGCCTCCCGCGTCGCCGATACGTAGAGAGCGTATGGGGTCATACCCCCGGCAGTTGCGCGCTCCAGCGCGACCGCCTGCCGGCGAGGCTTCTCTGTGGCGAGGAACAAGCGAAAGACCCTGGAAGCGGCGCGCAAACACGCGCAGAAGGGGGCCCGGGACAAAGCCCTCAAGGAGTACGAGAAGCTCCTCAAGCTCGACCCGCGTGACGCCAAGCTCCGGCTCGAGATCGGCGATGCCTACCGGCGCTGGGGTCAGCTCGCGGAAGCCATCGCGGCCTACACCAAGGTCGCCGAGCAGTACATGGACGAGGGCTTCGACGCCCGGGCCGTGGCGGTCTTCAAGCAGATCCAGAACCTCGACCCGGCTTGTTGGGCGTCCTATGTCCCGCTGGCCGAACTCTACCAGCGCATGGGGCTCACCTCCGAGGCGATCCAGTCGCTCCAGACGGCTGCGGATGGACTCAACAAGGCGGGGCAGAAGCACGACGCCCTCGAGCTGTTGCGCAAGATGGCGAGCCTCGATCCGAGCAACACGACGAGCCGGATCAAGGTCGCGGACCTGCTCCGCAAGGAGGGTCTCGATCGGGAAGCCATTGCCGAGTATGAGGGCGCCCACGACGAACTGCAGCGCCAGGGTTCCCTGGAGGCCGCGGGGACGGTGCTCGAGCGGATCCTCGAGATCGAGCCGGAGCGCCCCTCCGCCCTCGCACTCATGGGGCGCAACCTGCTGCACCGTGAACTTGCCGACGCTGCGGAACCCTTCGCAAAGCGCGCTGTGGCGGCGGAGCCCGACGACCCGAATCACTTCGAACTGCTCGCCGACGTCTACCGCAACCGGGGTTGCGAAGCAGAGCTCGCGGAGACCTATCGCGGCCTGGCCGATCTCTACCGGCGCCGCGGTGACGAAGACCGGGCACGCGACATCATCCAACGCTTCGTTCCGCCTGAGCACATGGGTGCCGCCGCGGAAGGAGAAGCGCCCTCGATTGCCGAGACCGGGGAAGGGGCGGGGCCGCTGCTCGTCGACCCCGGCATCGAAGAGCTGAGCGAGGAAGTCTCGCTTGCGGAGCCGGTGCCTCCCACGGACGTGGCGGAGGTCACGGTTTCCGATGTCGCCAGTGACGCGCCGGACCTCGGCGATGACAATGCGGCCGGTGTTTCCATGCCCGAGCTGGGCAACGACAGTTCAGGCGGTGTTGCCGAGCTTGAAAGTGACGGGGCGGAGGAGGTCTCCTTCGCTGAACCCAGTGCGGCGCCGGAATGTGAAGAAGCCGGCGATGCGGTCGAACTCTCGCTCGATGTCGAGGGCTCGATTCCCGAGCTAGAGCTCGATCTCGAGGATTCCCTGGCTGACCCCGCGGCAGTGTCCTTCACCGAAGAAACCGATTCGGAGGAGGTATCCCTCGCCGTAGCGGTCGCTGCGGAGGAGGTGCCTCTCGCTGAAGAGACCGGCTCGGAGGCGGTGTCTCTCGCAGAAGCGGAGGAAGCGCCCGTTGTCCCGGCTGCGGAACCCGACGCGGGCGATCCCGAAGCGAATACCGAGCAGGAACTGGCCGAGGCGAGTGTCTACCTCCGCTACGGGAAGCGGGACGAAGCCCTCGAGAACCTCAATTCGATTCTTGCTCGCGACCCCAACCACCTGGAAGCGCTCGAAAAGCTGGGTGAGGTGCACGCTGCCGGGGAGGATGCCGATGCCGCGGTGGGTGCCTGGTTGCGGGCCGGCGCGCTGGCACGCGAGGCGGGCGACACAGCGCGCCTGGCCACCCTGCACGAGCGGGTCACGGCGCTGGATGCCGCAGCCGCCGCGGTGCTGGCGCCACCGACTGAAAGTGGCGACGGCCCGGAAGAGTCCGCGAGCGGGCCCGCTGGGGCTGAGGTGGGCGAGGCCGTGGGTGCCGACGCGCCGGAGTTGTCCCTTGCCGATGCGGCGGAGGAATCGAGTCTCAGCCTGGGTGCCAGCGAAAGCACGAGTGCCGTCACGACCAAGCGGATCCGCGAAGACCTCGAGGAGGCCGAGTTCTACCGCACCCAGGGCCTCGTCGACGAGGCGGAAGCCGTCTATCGGCGGGTGCTCGAGGCCGCCCCGAATCATCCCCTGGCCCTCGTTCGCATGGGCGAGCTCGCGGCAGAAGCGGGAAACGGTGCCTCGACTGGAGCGTTCGAGCCGGTCGTTTCGGTGGTGACACCGGGGATGTCCGGTACGGCCGCAACCGCTCGCGGGATTGCCCCTGAGGCGGTAAGCCCGCTGGCACCCGAGTCCGACCCGACCACGCCGGAGGAAGTTGCATTCCCCGACGCCGTGGACACGCCGGAGGAAGTTGCATTCCCCGACGTCGTGGACACGCCGGAGGAATTTGCACACCCCGATGCTGTGGACACGCCCGAGGAATTTGCACACCGCGATGGCGTGGACACGCCGGAGGAAGTTGCATTTCCCGACGTCGTGGACACGCCCGAGGAAGTCGCGCTCCCGGGAGCGGCGCTCCCGGATGTGGGCGAAGACCTCGCCGCGGACGACCTGGGCGAGAGCCTGTCCGGTTCCGACCTGGCCCCGCTGCTCGCGGGCGACTCCATGCACGACCTGGATGCGGCCGAGTTGAGCGGCGATGCGGCGGCTGCGTTCGCGGTCGAGCACGACGACGCAGACTACGGAAGCGCCGCGGACAGCTTCGACCTCGCCGCGGAACTCAGCGATGCCCTCGATGAGGACGGCGACGGGAGCCGGTCGGTTTCCCTGAGCGGCGGCCTGACTTCGGACCCCGAGCAGGATGTCTTCTCGGCGGTGTTCGCGGAGTTCAAGAAGGGCGTGGACAAGACCCTGGACGCGGCCGACTACGAGGCTCACTACGACCTGGGCATTGCCTATCGCGAAATGGGCCTGGTCGAGGACGCGATTGCCGAGTTCAACACGGCTTCCCAAAGCCCCGAACGGCGCGTCGCCTGTCTCCACATGTTGGGCCTGTGTTGCCTGGAACTCGGCCGCGCGGCCGAGGCCGTGGAGCACCTGGAGGGTGCCCTGGGAAGCGGCGAGGTGGACGACGAACAGCGCCTGGCGCTGACCTTCGATCTCGGCTGTGCGCTCGAGGCGGCAGGGTGGGTCGAAGAGGCGCTTGCGGCCTGGCGCGCCGTCGCGGCAGCCGACCCGACGTTCTGTGACGTGGAAACCCGGCTCGCGGCCCTGGAAGCGGAGAAGCCCGACGACGAAGCCCAGGGCGCCGCGTCTGCAGAGGGCAGCGAGGACCTGGAGTCCTTCGACGACCTGATCGCGGAAGCCGCCGCGGTCTCGGACACCCCGGATGCCGCCGATCCCGGCGAAGTGAGCGGCCCGGTGTCGTCCCCCGATCCCAGCGAGACGAGCGGCCCCGTGTCTTCCCCCGACGCGCCGCCTGCAGCCCGAAAACGTCGAAAGAAGAAGATTTCGTTCGTCTGAGGAGACACCGTGGAGCATCTCCAGCACTTCGGCCTGACAGAGGATCCCTTCCGCAACGAGCCGCGCCTGCGCGACTTCATCGATTCTCCCGCGAGCCGGGAGGCGCTCGCACGCCTCGACCGGGGCCTGCGCCAGAACAAGGGCCTGCTGGTGCTCACGGGAGAGGTGGGGTGCGGGAAGACGATGGTGGTGCGCCGCCTGCTCGACGAACTCGAGGAGGAAGTCTTCGAGGCGAGCATGTTGGTGGTGCTCAACGGTTCCGCCGACGCGAACTGGCTCCTCGCGAGTTTCGCCCGGCAACTCGGGATCGAGGCCCTGGCGGAAGGGCGGGAGGCCCAGCTCGCCCAGGTGTACGAGCAGCTGTCCATCGTGCGGGAAGATGGGCGCCACGCGGTGCTGCTCATCGACGACGCCCACGCCCTCGCCGCCAGCGGCGCCCTGGCAGACGTCTGCGGCCTGCTGAAACTCGAGTACGAAGAGCGTCGGCTCTTTTCGCTCGTGCTCGCCGGGGGTCCCGAACTGGAGACGGCGATCGCGGCCGATCCGACCTTGTCGCGGCGAGTGGAGATCAAGGTCCGCATGCCGGCCCTCGATGCCATGGCCTCCGCCGACTACCTGAGCCAGCGCGTGAGCGCCGCGGGTGGGGACCCGACGATCTTGGAGAGCGGAGCCGTGGAAGCCCTGCGGGCCCGGAGCGGCGGGCTGCCCGGCTTGATGAATACGCTCGCCGACAACGCCCTCTTCGGCGCGTTTCTCGGCGGCCGCCAGCGTGTGAGCGAAGCCGACGTGATCTGCGCCCACGAGGAACTCGGCTGGTCTGGCGGAGGCGGCGCCGATGAGGCCGAGGCCACCCTGGAGGTGAAGGCCCCGCTGCAGAGCGATCTCGACGCGACGATCCTGTTGACCGAGACCCACGACGGCGTGAACGGGTCTGCGGGGGAACTCGACTCGGAACTCGACGCGGTGTTTGCCGCGACGGGAAGCAACGGCCTGCCCACCGACGGGCCGCCCAAGGACGACGACGAGGAGGACCTCGTCGCGACCCTGCTGGAAGACTAGGGCCGGCCGGGAGCGGCGCTTTCGGGCGGGCGGGGTACCCTAGGCCCGTTGCCCCGACCGGGGCGCAGTTCGGGCAACGGGTCCGAGACGCAAGCAGGAGTTCGCCGCGTGGGACGTTTTGCAAGGCTGGTAGTCGTCATCGCCGGAGCGCTCTGCTTCGCCGCGGCCGCGGCGGCCGAGGGCGCCGCCGTCAAGGTGTACAAGACGCCCACCTGCGGTTGCTGCACCAAGTGGGTCGAGCACCTGGAGGCCAACGGCTTCCGAGTCCAGTCCGTGGTGTTGCCGGACCTCAGTCACCTCAAGCAGAGCAACGGGATTTCCCCGCGGCTTGCGTCGTGCCACACGGCTTTCGTCGACGGCTACGTGATCGAGGGGCACGTCCCCGCCCAGGACATCGAGCGCCTGCTCGAAGAGCGGCCCCAGGTGGCCGGGCTCACGGTGCCCCGGATGCCGATCGGCTCCCCGGGGATGGAGGGGCCCAACCCCGTGCGCTACGACGTCCTTACCTTCGACGTCAGCGGCAAGACCGCGGTCTTCGCCACCCACGGTCCCTGAGCCCACCCCCGGTCGATTGCGCCGGCGCTTCCCGGCCTGCTACCCCTAGGC
>JAYZFQ010000110.1:0-29843 GCA_036336695.1 Myxococcota bacterium | reverse complement strand
GTCGGAACGGTCGAGCGCGAGCCGTACCTGGGCGCGCAGCGCTCCGCCGAGGGGCCATTCCAGGGCCAGGTCGTGGTTGCCCCGTGTGCGGTCGAACTCGGTGAGTCGCGGGTCCTGGTCGACGCAGCGAACCCCTTCGAGCAGGGCCGGTAGGTCGGGCTCGGCGACCCAGGCTCCGAGGGCGCGGCAATCGGGCAGGGTGGCGCGGAGTGCGGCCGCGGTGTGCCCGAGGCGGGTGCCTTCGAGCCGGGCGATCCGGTCCAGCAGGCGGATCACGTTCGCGGTTCGCGCGGTGAAGATTGCCACCGGCGGTTCGACCGGTTCCGGCGCGCGGCAGGCGAGCAGGGCCGCGGCGACGGTCGTCGCCAAAAGGACTTCCCGAATCTTCACGACGGCTCCCTCGAGGCGGTGCAGCGGCTCTTCCACGTGCGTCATCGACGCAACGGCGCCGCTTCTTGACCGATTTTCGAAGGGAAAACGGCGCCTCGCCGGGTTCTCTCGGGCGCGCCGTCCTGCTCCCGGGCCTCCCCTCAACCCCGGCGGCTTCCCGGCCGATGTAGGGACATGCTCCGCCCGCAGGCGCGCTCCCAAGTACTCGAAGACACGCCCGATTCCCGGAAGCCGAAGTCCGCGTCCGGGGCGGTTCCCGAAGCGCGCCGCATTCTGGGCATGCGTGTCGACGCGACCTCCTACGCCGAGTGTGCGGATACCGCGCTTGAGATGGGACTCGCGAGGACCGGCGGGATGATCTGCGTTGCGACGGTCCACATGGTGATGGAAAGCTTCGACGATCCGGCCTTCCGGCGCTGCGTCAACGCGGCCGACCGCGTGACTCCCGACGGCGTGCCGCTGGTCTGGGCGTTGCGGCGCCGGGGAATTTCCGACGCGACTCGTGTCTACGGGCCCGAACTCATGTCGGAGATCTGCGCGCGCGCCGAGGCGCGCGAACTGACCATCGGTCTCTACGGGGGTACGCCGCGCGTCCTGACCGCCCTGTGTGCCCGCCTTCACAAACGCTACCCGCGTCTCCAGATCCGTTTCGCCTTTGCACCGCCCTTCGCGCCGCTCGGCTCGGAGGAGGACGCGCGAATTACCGAGGCGATGGCGGCTTCCGGAGCCCACGTCGTCTTCGTGGGACTCGGTTGCCCGAAGCAGGAGCGGTGGATGGCGGATCACCGCGCTCGGCTTCCCTGTGCCCTCGTCGGGGTCGGGGCGGCCTTCGATTTCCTGGCGGGCGAGAAGGCCCAGGCTCCGGCCTGGATGCAGCGCTGCGGCCTCGAGTGGCTCTTTCGCCTCATCCACGAACCGCGGCGTCTTGCACGTCGGTATCTCGTGGGGAACCCACGGTTCATCTTCCAGAGCGTCTTCGGGAGGAACGTCGAGTGACTGCGTACAGGGCCCGCGTGCTCGTGACCGGGGCGGGGGGATTCATTGGTCATCACCTGGTCGACCACCTGGTGGAACGGGGGTACTGGGTTCGCGGTGTCGACCTGAAGCTTCCCGAGTTTGCTCCGACGCGAGCACACGCGTTCGAGCGGCTGGATCTCCGGCGCTGGGACGCGTGCCTCCAGGCAACCCGCGAGGTCGACGAGGTCTACAACCTCGCTGCGAACATGGGCGGCATCGGTTTCATCGAGGCGAACAAGGCCGTCATCATGCACGACAACGTGCTCATCAACACCCACATGCTCGAAGCCGCGCGCGTGAACGGGGCTGATCGGTATCTGTACACGTCGTCGGCGTGCGTCTACCCGCAATATCTCCAGGAGACACCCGACGTGGCTCCGTTGAAGGAGAAAGACGCCTATCCGGCCGACCCCGAGGACGGCTACGGCTGGGAAAAACTCTTCTCGGAGCGGCAGTGTCGCCACTATGCCGAGGACCACGGACTCGACACCCGGGTGGTGCGCTTCCACAACATCTTCGGGCCTCTCGGCACCTTCGAAGGGGGTCGGGAAAAGTCGCCCGCGGCGATGTGTCGCAAGATCGCCCTGGCTCGGCCCAATGACACGATCGAGATCTGGGGCGACGGGAAGCAGACGCGTTCGTATTGCTACGTGGATGACTGCGTCGAGGGGATCCATCGCCTCATGCGCTCCCAGCACCGGGAGCCGCTCAACCTCGGGCAGGACCGAATGGTGAGCATCGACGAGCTCGTCGACATGGTCTCCTGGGCCGCCGAGAAACCCGTGAAGAAGGCCTACGACGTGTCCAAGCCCCAGGGCGTTCGCGGCCGCAACAGCGACAACACCGAGCTGCGGCGAGTGCTGGGCTGGGTGCCCCAGGTCAGCCTCGAGCGGGGCCTCGAACTCACCTATGCGTGGATTCGGGACCAGCTCGTCGGCCAGGGTCGCCTGCCGCGATAGCCCGGGAGCGCTCCGATCGAAAGTTCCCGATTCAACTCGGGGCTCCGACGGGCCGATGCCGATGGCGTGAAGGTAGACGTCTGCATCGTGACGTATCGCCGCCTCGTGGGCCTGCAGCGCCTCCTGGGTGGCCTCGAGCAGCTGCGCCTCGAGCCGGAAATTGACTTACGCGTCGTCGTGATCGACAACCACGCGGCCGGTTCCGCCCGTGCGGTTTGCGAAGGGGCGCGTCTGTGGTTCCGGCACCCCCTCGTCTACCGGGTCGAAAAGCGCCGCGGCATTCCCCAGGCGCGCAACACGGCGCTCGGAATCGCCCTCGGGCGCGCAGACTTGGTGGCGTTCCTGGACGACGACGAAGTGCCCGAGCCGTCCTGGCTCCTGGAGCTGATCCGCGTCCAGCGCCTGCACGCGGCCGATGCCGTCGGCGGACCCGTGGTGCCGGTGTTCGAAGCTCCGGCTCCTGCATGGATCGAGCGGTTCTTCGATCGCCCTCGTCATGTCACCGGCGAGCGCCTTCGCGTCGCCCATACGGGCAATGTGCTGATTGCGACGCGTGCCCTCGCTCGTCTCGACCGACTCTTCGACGAGCGCCTGGCCCTCACCGGTGCCAGCGATACGGAATTCTTCGAGCGTTTTGCGCAGAGCGGTCGCCGGATCGTGTGGGCGGACGAGGCCCAGGTGCTCGAGTTCGTGCCGCGAAGCCGGGCCCGGTGTCGTTGGATCTTGAAGCGCGCCTTTCGCGTGGGCACTTCGAGCGCCTTCATCGGGCGTTCGTGTCGGGTCCCCGCCGAAGCGCGCTGGCGCATCGTTGCCCACGGTTGCTGGTGCCTCGCCAAGGGTGTGGCGATGCAACTCGGCTTCTTCTGGGGCGGTCGACCCGCGTCGCTGCGGGGTTTGCAGCTCGCCGTGTTCGGTGCGGGTCGTTTTCTCGGGTCCCTCGGCTGGCGGTACGAAGAATATCGCCGGGTGCACGGGGGCTGAGGCATGGGTCGGCAAGCCGCTCTCGCGCCGGGGTTTGCGTCCCTGCGCCGTCTCCACGTCGCGACGGATTGTCTTCTCGTTTCGATCGGTTGGCTCTCGGCCTACGGCCTTCGGGCAGCACTCGTCCCGACCCTCGGTCCGATCAACGACCTGGAAGTCTACGTGGGTGCTCTACCCCTGGTCGTCCTCCCCTGGGTCCTGACGGGTTGGCTCTTCGGTCTGTATCGGAGTCGGCGCATGAAGACCGGGGTCGACGAACTCCAATGTCTGTTCCAGAGCGCGGCGCTGGGCTTGCTGGTCGTCAGCGCCATCGGCTTTTTCTTTCGCGAGTTGTACTTCGGCCGGTTCATCGTGCTCACCAGCGTGGTCCTGAATTTCGCGCTCCAAGGGGCGAGCCGGGTCGTGTTCCACCGCCTGCAGCGGCGCCTTCGCGCGTCCGGCGCCAACGATGTTTCCGCGCTCATTGTCGGAACAGGCGTCACTGCGATCCGCCTGCTCCAGAAGCTCCAGGATCATCCCGAGATCGGTTACCGGGTTGTCGGTTTTCTGGACGATTCGTTCGATGGGGAAAAGGATGTCGCCGGGCATCCGGTGCTCGGCGCGACAGGAGACCTCCGGCGCGTCGTGGAGACCTCCGGCGCACGGGAAGTTTTCATCGCAGACACGGCCCTGGGTCACACCCGGATGCTCTCGCTCGTTCTGGAATGCGAGGATCTCGGCGTGAACTTCCGCGTCGTGACCAACCTCTTCGAGGTGCTCACCGCCGGGTCTCCTCTGGACCTGGTGGACGACCTGCCGGTGGTTCGTCTCGGAAGACAGCTCGCGCACCCCTTCTACGAGCCCGCCAAACGTGCTTTCGACCTCGTGGCCGGGTGCCTGGCCCTGGTATTGGCCGCCCCCATCCTCGCGGTGTGTGCCTGGCGCGTCCGGTGTACCAGCCCTGGTCCGGCCTTCTTCTCCCAGCGCCGCGTGGGTCGGAAGGGGGTGCCCTTCAAGATGTGGAAGCTCCGCAGCATGTGGCGCGATGCGGACCTCTACGCCGAAGCGCCGCGCGGCGGAGCGGACCCGCGCATCACGCCGACAGGGCGTTGGCTACGCCGCACCAGTCTCGACGAGTTGCCCCAGTTGATCAACGTGATTCGGGGCGACATGTCCCTGGTCGGTCCGCGGCCCGAAATGCCGTTCATCGTCGACACCTACGGAGAATGGGAAAAACGCCGCCTCTCGGTGAAACCGGGCATTACCGGTCTCTGGCAGATCCTGGGCCGAAAGGATCTGCCCATGCACGACAACCTCCAATACGATTTCTACTACATCCGCAACCGCTCGATGGCCTTGGACCTGTCGATCCTCTTGCGTACCGCGAGCGCAGTGTTGCTCGGCCGCGGAGCGTTCTAGCCGTGGCGCCGGATGTCTCGATCTGCGTTGCGACCTGCCGCCGGCCCGATGGCCTGACGCGGTTGCTGACGAGCCTCGCCGCAATGCGAATCCCCGACGGACTCCGCGTCGAGCTGCTCGTGGTCGACAACGACCCGGAAGGTTCGGCCGGGGCCGCTCTCGAAGACTTCGACGCGCCGTTCGTGCTGCGCCGCTTCTCCGAGCCGCGTCGCAATATCGCTCACGCGCGCAACCGGGCGATTTCCGAGGCGCGGGGTCGCTGGCTCGCATTCGTCGACGACGACGAGGTCGTCGACGCCGGTTGGCTCGAAGTCTACTGGTCACGCGCTGCGGCGGTGACGTGTGACGGATTTTTTGGTCCGGTGCAGCGCCGCTTGGAACGCGTGGTCACGCCGTGGCTGGAAGTCGAACGCTTCTTCGCCGGCCCCGGACTCGAAGACGGAGCCCGGGTCCGTCCGGGCGCGTTCGCCACGGGGAACGCCTTCGTCCGTGCCGAACTCTTTGCGGATCGACGTTTCGACCCGCACCTGGGTCTTCGCGGGGGCAGCGATTCGGAACTCTTCGCCCGGATGTGGCGGGCTGGGGCCGAATTCATCTGGTGCGACACCGCGCGGGTGCAGGAGTGGATTCCGCCCGCACGCCATTGCCTCCGGTGGCTGACACGACGTGCGTTTCGCGGTGGATTCGTCGCTACGTTGCTCGAGCGGCGGCGTGTCGGACCGTGGACGGCCGCGCGGCGGGGAATTCCGCGGGCGCTTGCTGCGCTTTCCGTGGTTGTCGTGGGTCTTCCCGTCGCCGCATTCGGCGGGCGCGCTGCGGCCGCGCGCCTATGGCTGCGCGGTGCCACCCAGGTCGGCCACCTCTGGGCGTTTTTCGGGCTCGATTTTCAGGAGTACGCATGACGAGCAACCTCCAGGAGTCCGCGTGATGCGAGTCGCACTCTTTCACAATCGTTATGCGAAACGGGGGGGCGAAGACACGGCGTTCGATCGCGAGGTCGAGCAGTTGCGCAAAGCTGAAGTCGACGTGCGGGTCTTTACCGTCGACAGCGCACCGGTCGGCGCCGCAGGAACGATCCGCGCCGCCTTGGCAGCGCGGCGCGGCGCGGCCATGGCGGCACGCGTCTCGGAATTTCTCGCCGAAGGTCCGGTCGATGTGGGTCACGTCCACAACTTCTTTCCTCTCCTCACGCCCGCCGTGCACCGGGTCCTTATGGAGCACGGAATTCCGAGCGTCCAGACCCTGCACAACTACCGGCTGGCTTGTGCGCGGGGCGACTTCTTGCGAGACGGGCGCAACTGCGAAGATTGCGTTTCGGCGGGGCCTTGGAACGCGGTGCGCCACGGTTGTTGGCGCGGCTCCCGCGCGGCGACGGCCGTGTGGGCCGACGCGACCCGGGCCCATCGCAGGAGTGGCGTGTGGGACAGCGTTGCGCGCTTCCTGGCCCCCAGTCGGTTTGCCGCCGCAAAACTTGCGGCGAGTGGGGTGCCCAGGGAACGGATCGCCGTGGTGCCGAACCCGGTCGAGGATCCCGGAGCGCCTGCGGAACTGGGTCGCGGCGCCATTTTTGTGGGTCGACTCTCTCCCGAGAAGGGCGTCGCGCTGTTGTTGGAGGCCTGGCAGGCCATTCCGGACTTCCCGCTGACCGTCGTCGGCGCTGGACCCGAGTTCCGTCGCTTGCGGGAACGCGCGCGGCAGTTTCCCCGGGTGCGGTTCACGGGTCCGATCGGCCGCGAGGGTGTCCAGGCGGAACTCGCTCGGGCCGCCTTTCTCGTTGCGCCGTCGCTTTGTTACGAGACCTTCGGCCTCGCTCCGGCGGAGGCACTGGCCGCTGGACGAGGGATCGTCGTTCCGCGGAACACGGCCCTGGCGGACCTGCTGGGGGATGGACGCGGTGGAATCCTGTTCGATCGTGGCGATGCGGGTTCCCTCGCTGAAGCCTGCGCCGGCCTCGCCGGGGACCGGGCGCGTTGCGGCGCGCTCGGCGCCGAGGCCCGCGACGTCTTCGAGGAGCGACTGGCGCCCGAAAGTCGTGTCGAGAGCTTGCTCGCGGTCTACCGCGCGGTGTGTGGGCGGACTTGACCTGCCGCTGGCGGCCTAGCGCCGCCGGCTTGCAGCGGACGGGGGCGGCAGACCCAGGTTGCGCCGCACGATGGCGCTCCACCGGGCCCCGGAGAAGAGGGGTCCCCGCGTCACGAGTGCGAGGTCGGCCCAGAGCGCGGCGAGTTCCGGGTCTCGGATCCGGTTCCGCCCGCTGACGAGGGTCTCGTAGTAACCCGCCGGGATTTGGCGCGGGAAATGTCCGATGCGCCACGTGGCCCCCGGTTCCATGGCCAGGCGCGCCAGGAGCGGGTCGACCAGGCCGAACTCGTCGACGAGGTGCTGGTCCCTGTCGAGATGGAAGCCATAGAGTCCGGCGGGGCCGACCACCTTGACCGGAACGGGCTGGGCGGCGTCGGCGGCACCCTGGAGCGCCCAGGGGTGTCGGTCCGGGCGCGTGTCTCCCCCGAGTACGCGCCACAGGCCGGTAAAGGGGTAGTACCCCGCGCGTTCGTCGACGATGCCGTGGGTGTCGGTTTCTTCGGGCCAGTTCACGCCGTAGTCGCGCCCCGACGCGAGGGTCGGGCGGTCGCCGAGGAAGCCGACCCCCACGATCGCGACGGCGATCCAGGCGAGCATGCCCGGCTTCCGTGGCGGGATTCGCGTGAGGAGTGCGGCGGCGCAGAAGAGTGGCGCGGCGAGGAAGCGTCCGGCCATGAAGTCTCCGCCGATCCACACCACATAGGCGAGACTCAGCAGGATGCCGGTGGCGACGGCGCCCGCGCCACGCACACCGAGTCCGAGGGCGACGGCGCAGCTTCCGAGCAAGGCGACGAAGGTGACCGGGTCCCGGGTGGCGCCGTCCGCCAGGTAGAAGAATCCCTGGACGGCGAGGGGGCCCATGGGCGCCCCGCTTCCGAGCTTTGCGTAGGCCGTGTTCGGGAACGGGAAGCCGTAATACACGAGCGAGAAACTCGACCAGGCGACCAGGGGCAGCAGGCCGAGGGCCAGGGGTCCGAGGGCGTCGCGCCCGCGGCTCACGGCGGCGGCGACCAGGGCGGGTCCGACGAGGAGCACGGCGTCGGGCCGTGTGATCGCGACGGCGCTCGCGAGTAGTGTCATGGCAAGCAGCGGCGGGTCGTCCCGCGCGAGCCAGAGGACCAGGAAGCCGGCGAGCAGCAGGTGGAGGAGTGGGTTCTCGAGTCCCGAACTCGAGTAGTCCACGAAGGCCTTCGAGGCGAGGAGGACTGCGACGCCGAGAGCGGCGGAAGCCGGCCCCCGAGCGATTCCCAGCACGAGGAGTGCCAGGGCGCCCGCCGTGCAGAGGCCCGAGACGACGAGGGTGGTGACGTAGAACTCTCCGGTCGTGCCGATGGCACCGGCCAGGAGCAGCGCCCAGAGAGGATGGGTGAAGGCCTGTACCCGCTCCGCGGCATTGAAGCGCAGGCCGTTTCCGGCCAGGAACTGGTCGATCGTGCGCAGGGTGATCCAGGCGTCGTCCGCCAGCCAGGCGCTGGCGAAGAAGGCCCAGGCGAACGCCGCCAGGAGCAGGGCCAGCAGCACCCGGGGCATCGGGTTGCGAACGGCGGTGAGCTGCGGGTCCGAGTCCATGGCGCCCCAGGTTGGTCGCTGGAAGCATCGCCCCCCGGCGACCTCCGTTCAACGCCTAGCTCCGCGGCTCCCGTGCCGCCCGGATGGCGCGCCGAAAGCCCTCGGCCATCGCGGCGGGGTTGAAGTCCGCCACCCGGTCCCGCGCGTTCTTCCCCAGTGCTTCCCGCACGGGACAGGTGAGTGCCTCCCGGAGCGTTGCGGCAAAGGCGTCGGGATCCGCCGCATCGGCGAGCCAGCCCGTTTCGCCGGGGACGACGAGATCCTCGGCGCAACCTGCCCGCGTCGAACACACGACCGGACGACCACAAGCCATCGCTTCGTTGACGGCCAGGCCCCAGACATCTCCGAGGCTCGGGAACACCAGCAGGTCGGCAGCGGCGTAGAACTCGACGAGATCGGCGGGTTGCACCGCCGGCAACCGAATGATTTCGCCCGGGGGGTGGCTCCGCGCCGCGCGGGCGACCCGATCTGCGAGCGGACCGTCTCCGACGAAAAGGAGCGTCCAGTTCTCGCGGAGTTCCGGGGGGAGCCGGTCCCAGGCAGCGAGCACCTCGGCCGTTCCCTTCACGGGAAAGAGACGCCCGGCCACCAGGGCGATGCGCCCGCGTGCTCCCAGGCCGGCGCGCAGGTCGCGCAGCGACGCTTCGCGATCGAAGGCTGCGAGGGCTTTGTCGAAGCCTTCGCTGTCGTGACAGTTCGGAGCAGTGAAGATCCGTTCGGTGTCGACGGGCCAGCGCTGGAGGGCCCGGCGCGCTTCCTTCCCGGGCACGGCAACTGCCGCCGCGCGTTTCAGGAGGAACGGGCCGAGGGCGCGTCGCAGGGGGCCGCAGGCGGCGACGTGCGCCCGGGTGGGCAGGGCCCACAACACGAGAGGGAGCTTTCGGCGCTTGCAGTAGGCCCAGGCCGCCAGGCTGCGACTTCCGAATTCTGCGCTCACGACCACGTCGGGCCGGAAGCGGTCGAGCGCTTGCCAGAGGCTCCAGGGTGCAGTCAGGTGCAGCGTCCGGTCGCTTCGCCGAACCGAACACGTGGTGACGAAGGCCACGTCGAGTGCTCCCGCATCCACTTCCCACGAGCGATCGAACTCGCTTTCCGCGTTCAGAAAGACGCGCACGTCCCAGCCCGGTGTGTCTGCGAGGGCGCGGAAGGCAGGCACCCGGTAGGGCGCCAGGATGGGTGTCAGGATGGCCACTCTCACGACTGCTTCCTCAGGGTTGCCGGTAGAAGGCGGCCGGCGCTTCGCCCGGCGGTTCGTTCAAGGCGAGTACGAGCAGCCCGTCGGGGACGCGCTCGAGGAAGCGTGCGGTGTGCCGACCCGAGTCGAGGAGCATGCTTTCACCGGGCGCGAGCACGCGGTCGGCGATGGCCACCGGTGTGTCGCCGCCCGAGGGCAGCCAGCGGTAGCGGCCGGGCACCAGTAGTTCGAAGTTCGCGCTCTGCCCCCGGTCTCCAGACAGCCGGCGGCCCGCCACGAACACGGACGCGCGGTAGGGCTGGTAGTTGTCGTGCCAGAACCGGCGAATGTCGGCTGGAAACTGGTTCAGGCGAAAGGACTGCACGAGAAATTCCACCGGGGCTTCGCGGAAGGTGTCCAGGAGCCGGCGCGTGTACAGCTCGCGTTGCGGCCCGGCAAACCGCTTGTAGATGTGCTGGGAAAAGAAGGTGGGCAGGGGCTGGATCCCCTCCTGGCAGAAGAGCCCGCTTTCGGGATGGAACCCCGCCGTGTCGGCAGGGAAGTTGCGGTGCACGAACGCCAGGCTTTCGCGTTGAATCGCCTGGCCGTCGGTGAGCCGGGCCGCCCCGTAGAGCAGGGCCGGAACGCCGAGCAGGGCCACGAAGCCCAGTGTCGCGGCTTGCCGCGCAGACGCCGGGATGCGGGCCAGGAGCGGACCGCGCGCGAGGGCGAGCGCCGCTGCGGGAAACAGGCCGAGGGTCAGCCAGAAATATCGGAAGGCGGCGGCGTGGAAGAGGGCGATCGCGACGCCCAGGCCCAGCACGGCAGCGGCGAGGAGCAGTTGGCTGCGGTCCTGGCTCCGGGTTCGGAGGGCTTGCAGGGTTGCGACGACGACGGCGGCGAAGACGAGCAGGTGGGGAACGAGGTCGGGGAGCATCGCCCGGTACTGGCTCCAGCCGATGGTGTTTCGGTAGAAATCGAAGAGCGAGAGGCCGTGTGCCACGAAGCGTGCGTCGAGGGGCCGGTTGACCTGGGAGGCCTCCGCGATCTCGAACTGCGTGCCGACCCAGAACCGGAAGAGGGCGAGCGTGGCCACGAGGCCCACGGCCAACCCGGCACAGCGGAGGCCTTCCCGTCCCGGACGCAACCGGTCCTCGCGGAGTGTGGTGCCCGCGGCGAGCAGGCCGGCGAGCGCCATGCCGTAGAGCGCCTTCTGGGAGCCGAGGAAACCCAAGCCGAAACAAACGCCGGCGGCGAGCGCCAAGGGCGGCAGCCGCCGTGAGCCGAGCAGGAACGCGCCGCCCCAGGCGGCGCCCGCCAGCGCCACGTGGTCGGTGCGCACCTGGATCGAACTGTCGAGCCAGGCCGGGGTGAGGGCGAGGAGAGCGACCCCCCAGGCCGCGTCTCCCCAGCGGGTCGGCGCCCGTGGGGCGAGCTGGACGAGCCAGGCGGCGACTCCCGCCAGCCAGAGGAAGGTGATGCCTACCCAGAGCAAGCGGGCGCGTCGAATGACCTGGATTTCGCTGTCGCAGCCCTCGACGAAGGGAAGGAGGAGGGCGACCACGAGACCGCCTCGCCCGCCTGCTTCGAGTCGTCCGCGTTCCGCGGTCAGGTCGGCCAGATGGAGCAGGGCGAACTCGTCCCAGTGGACGTTCGTGGTGAAGATCGCAGCGATTTGCAGAGAGAGGGCGAGGCCCAGGGCGCAAACCACCAGGATCCGGGTCGTGTGACGTGAAGCGTCCACCTCGCCGTCTGCATCGGACGGCGATTCCCGAAGCTTGAGTGGGCCATGGCGCGGCTTTCTGCCGCTCGGCGAGCCCCCGGATTCCAGGCCGCGCGAGCGGATTTTCCGGGAGGAAGCCGGCTCCGCCGGTATCCTACCGCCCATGCTGGGTGAGACCCTGGACGCCGGCGCCCTGCTGGGGCTCGCGCTTTTCGCCTGGGTGCTGGTGCGGGTGTTCTGGGGGCACGCGCCGCCGGTCGAGCCGCTTCAGAGCCTGACCCGGCGGGAAGCGGCCTTCGTTCAGGCTGCCGCGGCGGCGATCTTTCCACCGGGCGGCGCGGTTTAGCCCTCGGGTGGCGAGGCGAGCATCACCGTGCACACGGACCGCTGGCTGGTGCGGGTCGAACCGCGGGTGCGGTTGTTGATGCGACTCCTGTTCTTCCTGGTCGAGCACGCGACGCTCTTCTTCCCCGCCCCCGGGTGGGGCGGTTGGCGGCGGTTTTCGTCCTTGCGGCCCGAACAACGAGAGGCCGCGCTGGAGGGCTGGCGTACGAGTCGATTGGGTCCGCGGCGCCTGGTGTTCCAGGCGCTTCGGTCGATCGTGGCCATGGGGTATCTGTCGTACCCGCCGGTCCTGCGGGAACTGGGGATCGCGCCCCGCAGCATCCGGCCCGGCGGCCCCCTCGCCAACGAGGCGCCCATCGACCCTCGCTACGCGGAGCCTGGCTCGTGAGCGGGTCCGTCCGCGGTTTTGCCGACTACCGAAGCGACTGCATCGAGGACGCGGACGTCGTCGTCGTCGGTTCGGGTCCTGGGGGCGCGGTTGCCGCCAAGGAACTCGCCGAAGCGGGACGCGATGTCGTGCTCCTGGAAGAGGGTCCTCCGCTGACCCCCGAGGATTTCGAGCTCGACGGCGCGATCTCCATGGCGCGTACGATGCGCGACAGCGGTCTGCGAACCACCCTCGGGACGGTCATGCCGACGATGCAGGCGGTCTGTCTCGGCGGTGGATCCGTGGTGAACTCCGCGATCTGCGTGCGAGCGCCCGAGTTCGTTCTCGACGAGTGGTGTGAGCGGTACGCGCTCCGTCACTCGACACGTGCCGATCTGGACCCGCACTACCAGGCCGTCGGAGATTTTCTGGGCATCGCGCCGACGCCGGAGGAGGTGCTCGGCCGGCGGAACACCCTGTTCCGCGAGGGATGCGACGCGCTGGGTTACTCGAGCGAACCCATTCTGCGCAACGTGCGCGACTGTCGCGGCAGCGGGGAGTGTTTCACCGGTTGTCGGGCGCGAGCGAAGCAGTCGGTCGACATCACCTACGTACCGGCTGCGGTCCGGGCCGGAGCCCGGGTCCTGACATCGGCGCGCGTGGAGAAGGTGGTGTCGGTCGGGAGGCGCGCAACCGGGGTCCAAGGGCGTTTCGTCGAGCCGTTTACCGAGCGCGCTGCCGGCAGCTTCGAAATTCGCGCGCGTGCCGTGGTGCTCGCTGCGGGGTGCATGGCGACGCCGGTTTTGTTGGAGAAGAGCGGCGGTCTCGCGAATCGTTCGCGCCAGGCGGGGCAGAACCTGCGCTTTCATCCGGGTGTGGCGATCACGGCATTCTTCGACGAGACCGTCGACCCGAGTTTTGGCGCCACCCAGGGTTATCACTCGTTCGAGTTCCTGCGCGACGGCTACAAGCTCGAGACGTTGTGGGCCCCGCCCGCGATTCTCGCGGTCCGGATGCCCGGTTCGGGCCATGCCCTGAAGAATCGCCTGGGCCGCATCCCCCGCTCCGTGGTCTGGGACGCCATCGGGAGCTGCAACCGGTCCGTCGGGACGGTGCGCGCGCGCCGCCGCGGCTTCTCGCCCCGGCTCTCCTGGCGTCTCGACCGACGGGACATCCCGATTCTCAGCCAGGCGCTCTACACACTCAGCGAGATCGCCCTGGCCGCGGGAGCGCGGGGCGTGATGACCGGCGTACAGGGCGTTCCGGAGGAGATCCATTCCCTGGACGATGCGCAGGTACTGCGCAACAAGGATTTCCAGTCGTCGGATTTCATGACGGGGGGCAATCACGCGTTCTGCTCCACGCGCATGCACGGGGATCCGCGCCGCGGCGTGGTCGACGAGTTCGGGCGTTCCCATGACGTCGAAAATCTCTACATCGCCGATACGGGTGTCTTCCCCCAGTGCCCCTCGGTAAACCCCATG
Source organism: Myxococcota bacterium (assembly GCA_036336695.1). Classification (GTDB taxonomy): domain Bacteria; phylum Myxococcota_A; class UBA9160; order UBA9160; family SMWR01. The sequence goes on along the minus strand of JAYZFQ010000110.1, from coordinate 16,354 downwards.
TGGACCGGGATGGCGCTTGCTCACCGAACCGCTGCCGCGGTTTCCGACGGGCTGTAGCCCTACACCCACGACCGGGTTGTGCCGATGAGGTGGGGTACCGCCGCGAGCGGTGTGGGGGGGACCCATGCAATTCCGTTTCGTCTCGATGTTCCTGGTGATCGCCTTGGCGGCACCGGTAGCAAGTGCGCAAACCCTGAGTGCCGAAGAGGCGCAGGAGCATCTCGCCCTGCGCGAGGCGAACGCTCACCCCGCCGAGTGCTCCCGCCTGCGTCGCCAGATCGACCATGTCGCGGGCATGCAGGCGCGCGCCGAACAGCTCGGCAACGCCCACTGGGCTGGCCGCGTGGGAGAACACGCCAACCTGTTGCGCGGCGTCCAGGCGGCACGCTGCCCGAACGACGTTCCCGTCGACGAGGCGTCCGAAGCCTTCGTGCAGCTGTTGAAGATCGCCGCCAAGGGCGCTGCGACCTATTTCACGTTCGGGATGGCCGGCTTCTGATCGGGCGCCCGATGTATCGGGCCTTTCGATTCCCAGTCACCGCTTCCTTCCCCCGGCCCCGCGGGACCGTTTTGATAAACTGAAACGGTGAATCGCGACGGCTCGACCCCCGGGAGCGCGCGGTGCGCCGCGTTCGCTTGCCGGCGCCGCTGGGTTCCGTTCGCGCTGATGGTGGTGCTGTTCGGTTTCGTCGCCGTCGCGGGTGCTGAGGGGCGCGGCGCGGACGGCCGCTTCGAGGAGCGGACGTCGTCTCACTTCGTCCTGTACCAGGACGTGGATATCGACGAGTCCGGTGGTTTTCGCGGTTCGCGACGCTTCGAGAAGCAGGTGCTCGACGAGCTCGAGCTTGCCTACGATCGACTCGACGCGAACCTCGGCCTGCGCCCGCCGCGTCGGATCGAGGTCTGGGTCTACGATTCCGCGATCTTCGACCAGCAGTTCGGGGGGCGCTTCCGGTTTTCTGCGGCCGGCTTCTACAACGGTGCGATCCACATCCGCGGAGCCACCCAGATGACCGTGGGTCTCGGCCGGGTTCTCCACCACGAACTCGTCCACGCCGCGTTCCAGGCCGCGGCTCCTTCCCTGGTCTGGCCCGGTTGGCTCAATGAAGGTGTCGCCGAGTGGTTCGAGGCCCGCGCGCTGTCGAAGCGGCAGTTGAGTGTCGGCGAGCGGAGCGCGCTCCACCAGGCCAGTCGCTCGGGCCGATGGCTCCCCATGGGCACGCTGAGCCGGGCGACCTTCGCGGGGCTCGGCCCCGAGAGCGCCTCCCTCGCCTATCTCCAGTCCTACGGAATGGTGACGCTGCTCGTCCAGCGGTTCGGCGAGCGGAAGCTGAGCGACTTCATCGAACGCGCCGTGCGGAGTCGCGACGTGGGCCGCGCGCTCCAGCGCACCTATGGGATGGATGCGGCCGGCGTGGACGCCGCCCTCCGGGCAGAGGTGGAATGAGCAGCTCCCGTCTGCTGCTCGCTGCGCTCTTGTGCGCCGGGGGGTGTGTGGAGGGCGTGCGCCACTACTCCACCCAGGGGATCGTGCGTGACGTCAACCGGGAATACGCCCAGGCACTGATCGAGCACGAAGAGATTCCCGGCTTCATGTCTGCCATGACCATGTCCTTCGACGTCCCCGACCCGGAGATCCTCGAAGAACTGTCCCGCGGCCAGGTGATCGACTTCGTGATTGCCTACGACGGTCGCAGCTACCGCGTGGTCGAGGTGCGCGTTCTGGGAGACGAGGGGGAGCATGCGGCCGCCTCCGGGGGGCTCGGGGCCCTCGCTGCACTCCGCGCACCGGCGCCGCCGTTCGAACTGGTCGACCAGGCCGGTCGGCCGGTTTCGTCCGAGGCTCTGCGTGGCAGCGTGCTGCTCGTCGACTTCGTGTTTACCCAGTGTCCGGGGCCGTGCCCGATCCTGACGAGCCGCCACGTGGCGCTCCAACGGGAACTGGCCCCGGCGCTGCGGGAGCGCACCCGTTTCGTCTCGATTTCCCTCGATCCGCAGCGCGATACGCCCGAGGCCTTGCGTGCCTACGCCGAAGCGCGTGGGGCGGACCTTCAGCACTGGAGCTTTCTCACGGGGAATCCCGAAGCGGTCGCCGAAGTGGTGCGGGGTTTCGGCGTCGGAAGCGTGCGCCGGGACGATGGAACCATCGACCACCTGGTCGCAACGTTCATCGTCGATGGACAGGGCCGGATCGCCGAGCACTTTCTCGGGCTCGAGCACGACACCGGGGATCTTCGAGACGCCCTGGTTCGGGTCTCCGGCGGATGAATCGCCATCCCGGCATGCGGCGAACGGGGTCGGGCGTCTCCGACGTGATCGTCGTTGGCGGCGGCGTGATCGGCTGCGCCGTGACGTGGGGCCTGGCGCGCGAGGGGCTTTCCGTGACGCTTCTCGAGCGCGACGACCTCGCGACACGTGCCTCGGGGGCGATGGCGGGCATGCTGCTCGGAATCGGTGAAGACGCGCGAACCGAATTCTTTCGCGCCTGGGCCCGGCGCAGCCTTGCGTCGTTTCCCGAACTCTGCGCCGACTTGCGGGAACGCTCGGGAATCGATCCGGAATTCGAAGCGTGTGGCGCGCTCTACGTCGCCGAAACGCCGGAATCGGCGGCGGTCCTGCAGCGCAAGGCGGAAGGCTTCGCGGCGGAGGGCGCCGAGTGGCTCGATGCGGAGGGGTTGCGCCTTGCCGAGCCTCAACTGGCGCCCACGTTGCACGGTGCGTTGTGGGGGCCGCGGGAGGCGCACGTGCGGAGCCCGTTGCTCGCCCGGGCCTACGCCGCCGCCGCCGAATCGCTCGGCGCCGAAGTCCTCTGCGGCGTCACCGTCACCGGTCTGCGGGAAACGAAGTCCCGGGTCCACGGCGTCGACACCGACCGGGGTCCTCGCGATGCTGGCCACGTCGTGTTGTGCGCGGGGGCGTGGTCGCCCCGGCTCGCAGGCTTGCGTCTCCCGGTCGAGCCGGTTCGCGGCCAGACCGTATCGGTCGAAAACCTGCGGCCGGCGCTTCGGACGATCGTGTTCGGAGACGCGCTCTACCTGGTTCCCAAGCGCGACGCGAGCGTCGTGGTCGGTGCCACGGTCGAGCGCGTGGGTTTCGATGCCGGGGTGACGGCGCGGGGTGTTGCGAGCCTGCTCCACGGTGCCGAGAGGCTGGCGCCGGAGCTGGCGGGAAGCCGCTTCCACGCGGCCTGGGCGGGTCTTCGGCCGGTCACCCCGGACGGGCTCCCGTGCGTGGGTCCGGTCCCCGGACGCGAGGGCCTTTGGCTGGCGGCCGGGCACACCCGGAACGGTGTCTTGCTTGCGCCGGTGACGGCGGATCTGGTCGCCGAACTCGTGCTGGGGAAGTCACCCGCTCTCGACGTCGGAGCCGTCTCGCCCGGGAGGGTCTTCCCGGAGTCCGGGAACGGCGGCGCGCAGGAAGTCTCTGGCCAGCACGAACCAGAGTAGGAGCGGCAGACCGTCGGTCACCAGCAGGAACGGGAAGAGCTGGGCCACCGCGCGGCCGTCCTCCCCGTGTTGGGAATAGGCGCGGTCCGATACGTAGAGCATGACCACGTGGGAACAGAAGATGAGCACCGACCCCACCAGGGTTCCCCAGATGCGCCGCCGGTCGGGAATCCGCGGCGTGATGGCCATCAGGACGAAAAACGGCACATAGCTGATGAATCGGTGTCCGGTGGGGCCCCGCTTCACATGCGTCGCTCCCAGGAACTCGTAGAGGGGGTCCACCACCCAGAAGATCAGGCTGGTGTAGGCGTCGTTCCCCCACCGCAGCCAAGCCCACGTCAGCGGTATGGTGAGCAGGAGGAATTCAGCCAGTAGGCGCAGGATGCGCGTCATCTCGTACCACCCACCACAGCCAGGCCATCCAGGCCGAGGCGATCATTGCGATCATCGTCACCTGCCAGAAGTAGACGTGCATGAACTCGAACCAGTCGTTCGAATACTGCCCGACGATGAGGAGCACGATGATGCGCGCGACGTTCATCACGTAGATCATCGGGATCCCGATGGCCAGGCCGATCCAGGTGTTGCGCCAACGCGTCGGGTAGGCGAGAAGCGCAGCGCCGAGAATCAGGGCTTCGTACACGCCGGTGCATTCTTCGATGATCGTGACCGAAAAATTCCCGTAACGCACGATGGCTTCCGGGCCGACCCGGACGTCCGAAGAAAACAGGGCCATCACGTGGTAGACGACGTGAGCCGTGCCCACTTCGGAAGCGTGGATGAGATCTCCGAGTTGTTCCCGCAAGAGCGGAAAGGCCGCGGCGATCACGCCCAGGTAGAGCAGGAAGGAAGCCGCGAATCGGTAGGTGGGGACGGCCCAGAACGCGCGTATGCGGCTCACGACGCTCAGAGCGGCAGGTCGCCCGCCGCCGGGGAAACGCTTCCCGTCTTGGACCACGCTTCGATGGCGCGCTCCGCAATCCGCCATTGGTGGACTTCGTCGGCGCCGTCGGCGAACCGGGCCCAGCGTGCCTGGGTCGCCATCTGGGCCAGGGGGGTGTCGGTCGAATAGCCGAGTGCGCCGTGGACCTGGATCGCGCGGTCGATGATTCGGCCGAGCGAGTTCGCGACGAAGTGCTTCGCCATGGAGACTTCGCTCTTGAAGTCTTGACCCGTGTCGATCTTGTACGCAGCGTGGAGCACCATGAGCTTGCACTGGTAGAGCTCCATCGTGCTGTCGGCGATCATCCACTGGATGCCCTGTTTCTCCGCCAACAGCGAGCCGTGGGCGTAGCGGTTCAACGCGCGTTCGATCGTGAGTTCGAGAGCCGTCTCGGCCTGGCCGATCCAGCGCATGCAGTGGGCGAGACGCGCCGGGCCCAGTCGCGCCTGGCCGAGTTTGTGCCCCTGGCCCCGTTCGCCCAGCAGGTTGGCCTTCGGAACGCGCAGATCCGTGATGCGGATTTCGCAGTGGTTGTGGCTGCCGCTCATCGTCTCCACGTCGCGCTCGATCTCCCAGCCATCGGAGGGAATGTCGACGAGGAACGCGGAGTTGGCCGCCTGGCGGACCTCCGGGTCGTCTTCCGTACGCGCGATCAGGATCGCGAACTGCGCCCCGCGTGCCCCGGAGATGAACCACTTGTGACCGTTGATGACCCAGTCGTCTCCGTCGAGGACGGCCCGCGTCTGGATCAGGGTGGGATCGGAGCCCGCGACGTCCGGCTCCGTCATCGCGAAGCAGGATCGCGCGCGTCCTTCGCACAAGGGTCGTAGGTACTTGTCCTTCTGCTCCGGGGTCGCCCAGTGGTGAAGCGTGTGCATGTTGCCCTCGTCGGGGGCTTGAGCATTGAGGGCGAAGGGTCCGAAGCGCGTGCGTGCGGCTTCGGCGGATACGGCGGCCATGGCGACGTGACCGAGGCCCATGCCGCCATACTCTTCGGGCATGTGGGGCAGCCAGAGTCCCCACTCCCGGGCCTTCTTGCGCATCTCGATGATCTCGGAAACGAGGATCTTGCGGTTGCCCTCGTTTTCGTCGATGACCTTCTCCGATGGACGCACGACCTGGTCGCAGAAGTCGCGGACCTTCGAGATGACGACCTGGAGTTCTTCGGGGAAGCTGAAGTCGATGCTCATGAACGCCTAGTCTAGCAGGCGGCCCAGCCGGTCTCGTGGTGGGCGGGAGCGAATTCCCCGGGGTGGAAGATCTCGGCCAGGATCTCCAGCGATTCGACGAGCCGCGGGCCGGGACGGTTGAAGTACTGGTTCCCGTCGGTGACGAACACCCGTCCTTCCCGGACCGCGCGGAGTCCGCTCCAGGGAGGGCGTGCGAGATGGGGGGCGAGTTCGGTGCGGGTCCGCGCGAGGTCGAACCCGCAGGGGAGCACGACGACCACGTCCGGGTCGGCGCCGGCGAGGGCTTCGGGGGCCAGCCAGGGCGAATGCGCTCCCGCGGTTCCCAGGACGTCGCTGCCGCCGGCGAGGGCGACCAGTTCCGGCACCCAGTTTCCCGCCGCCATGAGCGGGTCGATCCACTCGATGCAGGCGACGCGCGGCCGGGGATGCGAGCGCCCGGCTCGTTCGGCGACCGCTGCAACGCGCGCTTCGAGCCTCGCGGTGAGTTGTTTCGCGCGTTCGGGCGCCCCCAACGCGTGCGCGACCGTCGAGAGATCGTTCCAGACCTCTCGGAGCGACTGGGGTGCGAGGGAGATCAGTTGCGGCGGGCGGCCGAGCCAGTCGGCGAGTGCAGCTTCCAGGTCGCGTGGACTGGCAGCACAGACTTCGCACTGTTCCTGGGTCAGGATCACGTCGGGCGAAAGTTCGCGGAGTCGTTCCGCATCCACCTCGTAGATCGAGGTCCCGGAACGCACGAGTTCTCGTACCCGCGTGTCGATCGTCTGCGACGCTTGTGTGGCGTCGAGTCGGGCGCGGGTCAGCACGGGGAGGGTCCGGACCCCGGGCGGGTAGTCGCATTCGTGGGAGCGTCCCACCAGGTGCCCCTGGAAGCCCAGGGCGCAGGCGATCTCGGTGGCACTGGGGAGCAGGGAGACGATGCGCACGCCCCCAGGCTAGCCCCGCCGGATCCGGCTCGGAATGCAGGCGGCGTGGGTCGCAAATTCTCTCCGCCCGTGACCGTTTCGGTCGCTTCCGTTCGATAGAATCCGGGCACGACGATGGACGCCCTGGCCGACTTCCATCCTGCCATCCGGACCTGGTTCGCGCGGCGCTTTCCCCGCGGGCCCACCGAACCCCAGGCCCAGGGCTGGCCCGCCATTGCCGAGGGCCGTCATACGCTGATCGCCGCGCCCACCGGCACGGGCAAGACGCTCACGGCGTTTCTCGTCTGCATCGATCGCCTCTACCGGGAGTTCCAGGGCGCGGGCGTTCTCGAGGACGAGACCCAACTCGTCTACGTCTCGCCCCTGAAGGCCCTGGGCGTCGACATCCAGAAGAACCTGGAGCAACCGCTTGCCGAAATTCGCCAGGTCGCGGCGGAACTCGGTCTCGCCGCGCCGGCCATTCGGGCCCTCGTGCGCAGCGGCGACACGCCGGCGTCGGAGCGCGCCGCCATGCTGCGTCGGCCGCCCCAGCTTCTGATCACGACCCCGGAGTCGCTCTACCTGCTGCTGACCGCGGACAAGAGCCGGGACCGCTTGCGCCGGGTCCACACCGTGATCGTCGACGAAATTCATGCCGTGGCGCGAGACAAGCGCGGTTCGCACCTGTCCCTTTCTCTCGAGCGTCTCGACGCCCTGTCCGAGACGCGGCCGCCGACGCGGATCGGGTTGTCGGCCACCCAGCATCCGATCCAGACGATTGCGCAACTTCTCGTCGGTACGCGTTCGGACCGTGTGCAGCCCGATGGCTCGGCCGACTGCGCCATCGTGGACGTCGGCCATCGCCGCGCCCTGGACCTGTCGCTCTGCGTGCCCGACGATGAACTCGAGGCGGTGATGCCGGCCGAACAGTTCGCGGCAGTGCTCGACGCCATCGCGCGGGAAACGAAGTCCCACCGCACGACCCTGGTCTTCACGAACACGCGTCGACTCGCCGAGCGGGTGGCGCACCTGCTCGAAGAACGCCTCGGGGAAGGGCGGGTGTCGGCGCACCACGGAAGTCTCTCCAAGGAAAGGCGCCTCGCCGTCGAAGAAAAGCTGCGCGCGGGCGAGCTGACCGCGGTGGTGGCGACGGCCTCGCTGGAACTCGGCATCGACGTGGGACCCGTGGAGCTGGTCTGCCAGATCGGTTCTCCGCGGAGCATCGCGACCCTGCTCCAGCGCGTCGGCCGCTCGGGTCACCACCTGGGGGCGACGCCGAAGGGCCGCCTCTTCCCGACGACCCGCGACGAACTGGTGGAGTGCGCGGCACTGCTTCGCGCGGTTCGCGCCGGTCGTCTCGACCGGGTGCACCCCCCGGAGGCGCCGCTGGACATCCTGGCCCAGCAGATCGTGGCCGCCTGCGGCGCCGAGGAATGGCAGGAGGACGCCCTCTTCGCCCTGGTCCGAGGCGCGGCGCCCTTCCGCGCGTTGCCCCGGGAACAGTTCGACGCGGTGGTGGCGATGCTGGCCGACGGGATCGAGACGGGTCGTGGCCGGCGGGCCGCATGGCTGCACCGGGACCGGATCCACGGCGTGATCCGCGGGCGGCGCGGCGCACGGCTCGCGGCCCTGACATCGGGCGGCGCCATCCCGGACACCGCGGACTACCGCGTCGTTGCCGACCCCGACGACACCTTCGTGGGCACGGTGAACGAAGACTGGGCAATCGAGAGCATGGCCGGCGACATCTTCCTGCTCGGCAGCACGTCCTGGCAGATCCGGCGCATCGAGTCCGGGGTCGTGCGTGTCCAGGACGCGCGGGGACTGCCGCCCACCATTCCGTTCTGGTTCGGCGAGGCGCCCGCGCGTACCGAGGAACTCTCCGCCGAGGTCTCGGCCCTGCGCAGCGAGTCGGAGGTCTTTCTCGCAGCCGGGGACCGGGACGGGTTGGTCGCCTGGCTGACCGGGGAAGCGGAGCTCCCGGCCCCTGCGGCCGAGCAAGTCGCGCGTTACCTCGCGGCGGGGCGCAACGCACTCGGCGTGCTGCCGACCCAGGAGGATGTCGTCGTCGAGCGGTTCTTCGACGAGACCGGCGGAATGCAGCTGGTGGTCCACGCGCCGTTCGGAGGGCGGCTCAACCGGGCGCTCGGCCTCACCATCCGGAAGCGGGTGTGCCGCAGCTTCAACTTCGAGTTGCAGGCGGCGGCGAACGACGACGCCGTCGTCCTGTCCCTGGGTCCCCAACACAGCTTTCCGATCGGGGATACGCCGAAACTCCTGTTCGTTCCGAGCGGTGTGCGCGAGGCGCTCGCCCAGGCGGTACTGCTCTCGCCGATGTTCACCGCACGCTGGCGGTGGAACCTCGGTCGGGCCCTCGCGATCCTGCGCATGCGCGGCGGGAAGCGCATGCCGCCGCCGATCCAGCGCATGGAAGCGGACGACCTGATGGCGGCGATCTTTCCCGGGCTGGCTGCCTGCCAGGAGCACCAGAGCGGACCGATCGAGGTGCCGGACCACCCGATCGTCCACCAGACCCTCGAGGACTGCCTGCACGAGGCGATGGATGTCGACGCGCTCGAGGCCTTGTTTGCGTCGGTGGCGGAAGGTCGGGTCCGCGTTCACGGCTGTGATACCACCGAGCCTTCGCCCCTGTCCCACGAGATCCTGAACGGACGTCCCTACACGTTCCTCGACGATGCGCCCCTCGAAGAGCGGCGGACCCGCGCCCTGACCCTCCGGCGCGGACTCCCGGAAGATGCCCGGGATCTCGCTCGACTCGACCCCGAGGCCATCGCCCGGGTCCGAGAAGAGGCGGCGCCCGACGTGCGGGACGCCGAGGAGTTGCACGATCTCCTGCTGGCGACGGTGGTCCTGACCCCGCGCCCGGAGTGGGAGGCTGCCTTCGAGGTGCTGGCCGGCGCGGGGCGCGCCGCGCGGGTCGAGACGCCGTGCGGGTCGCGCTGGCTCGCGGCGGAGCGGCTGGCCGGCGTGGAGGCGCTGTTTCCCGGTGCGCCGGTGGTCCCGGCGCTGCGCCTGCCCGCTGCCCTCGTCGCCGAGGCCCGGGCTCGTGGGCCCCACCTGGCGGAAGAAGCCGCCGTGGCTGCCGTGCGCGGCCACCTCGAACTGGTGGGTCCCGTCGGTCTCGAGCAGCTCGCCGAGCGCACGGCGCTCCGCGAGATCCACGTGGCCCAGGCGGCGGCGCGACTCGAGGCCGAGGGTTTCGCGCTGCGCGGTCGCTTCGATCCCGGCTGCGAAACGGAACAGTGGTGTGCGCGGCGGCTCCTGGCGCGCATCCACCTCCACACTCAGGAGCGGCTCCGGCGCGAGATCGAGCCGGTCACGGCCCAGGATTTCCTGCGCTTCCTGCTGCGCTGGCACCACGTCGTCCCCGAGACCCGCCGCGAGGGGGGCCGGGGGCTGCTGGCCGCCGTGGAACAGCTCCAGGGTTTCGAACTGGCTGCCGGGGCCTGGGAGGAAGCGGTGCTCCCGGCCCGTGTCGCCGAGTACCGGCCCGCCTGGCTCGACGATCTCTGCCTCTCGGGGGAGGTCGTCTGGGGACGCCTGGGTCTGCGCGCTTCGGATGGCGAGGCGGGTGCCGGTGGGTCTGCCGCTCCGTCTCGCGCGACGCCCATCACATTCGCGTGTCGCGCCGATCTCGACTGGCTGCTCTCGGCGGTGCGGGGGGAGGAGGTGGCCGTGCCGCCGGCATCGGGGGCCGGTGCGTTGCTCCACCGGGCGCTCGGAGAACGCGGTGCCCTGTTCCTGGGCGAACTGGCCGGTGCGACGGGCCTGCTCCCGACACAGGTCGAACAAGGCCTCTGGGACCTGGTGTCGCGCGGCGTGGTCTCCGCCGATGGTTTCGAATCCGTTCGCGCTCTCCTCGGCGCCCGGCGCCGGTTTGCGCGCACACGGCCGTCCCAGCGTCGGCGCTTGCGCCGCGGGGCGCAGCGTGGCCAGGCACGGGAAGGGCGTTGGGCCCTCCTCGCGCCCCCGTCGCGTTCGGTCGCGGCCGACGAGCTTGCCGAGGCCGTGGCCGAGCAGTTCCTGGCGCGCTGGGGCGTCGTCTTTCGCGACCTGCTGGTGCGCGAAAGCTTTGCGGTTCCCTGGAGAGAGGTGCTCTGGGCGCTCCGGCGCCTCGAAGACCGGGGCGCCGTGCGCGGTGGGCGCTTCGTGACCGGGTTCGCAGGCGAGCAATACGCGTTGCCCGGTGCCGTCGAAGCGCTGCGCGCCACGCGCCGGGTGCCGCGTACAGGCGAGTGGGTGCGGCTCTCGGCCGCAGACCCCCTGAACCTCGTCGGGATCCTGACCCCGGGGCGGCGTGTGCCGGCCGTGCGTTCCCGCGAGGTGGTCTACCGGGACGGGCTCCCGGTCGAGCCTGAAGAAGCGCCGCCTCCCAGCGTGTTCCGGAGCCGCTAGCGGTCCCGGCCCGTTGCGGGGGCGAGGAGTCGGCTAGTTTCTGCGCCCATGGCCGAGTTCGTGTTCACGATGCAGGAGCTGCGCAAGGTCGTTTCCGGCGACCGGGTGATTCTCGACGACATCACCCTGGCCTTTCTGCCCGGGGCCAAGATCGGGGTGATCGGCGGCAACGGTGCGGGGAAGAGCAGCCTCTTGCGCATCATGGCGGGTGTCGACACGGAGTTCGACGGCGAGGCCCGGCCGACGCCGGGAGTCACGGTCGGCTGGCTGCCCCAGGAACCGGAACTCGACGCCGCGAAGGACGTGCGCGGAAACGTCGAGGAGGGGGTCGGCGAATCCCGGGACCTGCTGCGGCGTTTCGAGGAGGTGAGCGCGCGCTTCGCCGAACCCCTCGAAGACGACGAGATGAACGCACTGCTCGAGGAGCAGGCGAAACTCCAGGACGCAATCGATGCCTGCGGGGCCTGGGAGCTCGACCGCACCCTCGAGGTGGCCATGGAAGCGCTGCGCGTTCCGCCGGGAGATCAGGACGTCGCGACGCTTTCGGGCGGCGAGCGCCGCCGGGTGGCCTTGTGCCGCTTGCTGCTTCAGAAACCGGACCTGTTGCTCCTGGACGAACCGACCAACCACCTGGACGCCGAATCGGTGGCCTGGCTCGAGCGCCACCTCCAGGAATACCCGGGCACGGTCGTCGCCATCACCCACGACCGTTACTTCCTCGACAACGCGGCCGAGTGGATTCTCGAACTGGACCGCGGTCGCGGGATCCCCTGGAAGGGGAACTACTCTTCCTGGTTGGAGCAGAAGCAGAAACGCCTGGCCGTGGAGGAAAAACAGGCCTCGGCTCGGCAGCGCACCCTCGAACGGGAACTCGAGTGGGTACGCATGGCCCCGCGGGCACGCCAGGCGAAGAGCAAAGCGCGGCTCAAGGCCTACGAGGAAATGGCGTCCCGGGAAGAGCAGCGCGCATCCAGCAACACCGAGATCGCCGTGCCGCCGGGGCCGCGTCTCGGCGAACTCGTCGTCGACGCGAACGGGTTGTGCAAGGGCTACGGCGATCGACTGCTCCTGGACGACCTCTCCTTCAGCCTGCCCCGGGGCGGAATCGTCGGGGTCATCGGCGGCAATGGCGCCGGGAAGTCGACCCTGTTCCGCATGATGGTGGGCGAAGAGTCCGCCGACGCGGGCGACCTCCGGGTCGGTGACACCGTGTCTCTCGCCTACGTGGACCAGAGTCGCGACGCCCTCGATCCCGAGCGTCGGGTCTGGGAGGTCATCAGCGGCGGAGAGGAACGCATTCGCGTCGGCAAGCGCGAGGTCAACGCGCGCAGCTACGTGGGCTCCTTCGGGTTTCGCGGCGCCGACCAGCAGAAGCTCGTGGGACAGCTCTCCGGCGGCGAGCGCAACCGCGTGCACCTGGCCCGCACGCTGCTCGCCGGGGGCAACGTCCTGCTGCTCGACGAACCGACAAACGACCTGGACGTGGACACCTTGCGCGCGCTCGAAGACGCGCTGCTCGATTTCTCGGGCTGTGCGGTAGTCATTTCCCACGATCGCTGGTTCCTCGATCGCATCGCCACCCACATCCTGGCCTTCGAGGGCGACAGTCACGTCGAGTGGTTCGAGGGCAACTACGAGGACTACGAGAAGGACCGGCGTCGACGCCTGGGCGAGGCGGCCGATCGGCCGACGCGCCTGAGCTACCGGCGCATGGTGGCGTCCTAGGGCGCGGTTTCCCGCGTCCGCCGAAGTCAGAGCCCCTCGACGGTCTCCGCGCCGACCTGGCGCGCGCGCACCACGAGATCGTATTCGCGACGGGTTTCGAGCACGAGCGGGTCGGCCGCACCGAGAGCCGGCTCGAGCAGTTCCAGCGCCCGACGGAGCGCGGTTTCGGCGGCGGGGATCCGATCCTGGCTGGCGTAAAGGAGCCCGAAGCTGCTCAGGGTGTGCCCGAGCGCCACCGGATCGACCGGCCGCGCCGCTTCATGGATGGCGCGCGCGCGGGCGAGCAGGTGTTCGGCGCGGTCGAAGTTGCCCTGGCGAACGAGGAGCAGCGCGAGGTTGTCGAGGGTCATCGCCAACAGGGGATGGTTGTCGGGCAGCACTTCCTCGTTCAACGCGAGCGCCCGCTCGTAGCCGGCGAACGCCTGGTCCCACTCGCCGAGCACCGCGTGGACGTCGGCTCGTTCCTTCAACAGCCGGCCGACTGCTTCGTTCTCGGAGCCGTGTACCCCGCGCAACATGTCCAGGGCCCGGTCGTAGAGCGGGCCGGCTTCCGATGGCTCGCCGCTGCGCGCCGTGGCCGAGGCCAGCCGGGCCGTGAGCGCGGCCAGTTCGAGGGGCGGGGTGGGTTGCGGACGGCTTTCGAGACGGTTGATGGCCCGCTGGTAGAAGCGGGCCGCCGCCGCGGGGGGCTGGGTTGGCGCGACCGCGCCTGTTTCGCCGGTCGCTTCCCACGCCGCGGCGTTTCGGGCATGCGCGGCGTTGGCGAGCGCGCGGCGCGTCGTCGGGTGACTGGCGCCGAGGCGGTCCCGGAAGAGCGGAATCGCGCGCCCGTAGAGTGCGGCGGCTTCTGCGTGGCGCGCCTGGACCCGCCGCAACTGGGCGAAGTTCGCCAATGCGCGTGCCAGGCTGAGCGGGTCCGGCGGCGGATGCTGTTCCCAGATCGCGATCGCCTCGACGAAGGCGCGCTCGGCGCTGGGGTGCCGTTCGCCGAGGCTGTAGACGAGGCCCTGGAGGGCGATGCTCTCGGCGACGAGGGGATGCTGCGATCCCAACGCTTGTTCCCGGACCGCTCGCGCCGTTTCCAGGTGGGTCTCCGCCTCGGCCGTGTTCTGCTGCCGCAGCAGCGCGTCGGCAAGGGCGTGACGCACTTCGGCAGTCTCCGGGGAATCGGGTGCGCCGTTTTCCTGTCGGATTTCGAGGGCGGCGCGCAGGTGCGTTTCGCTTGCGCCGGGTTGGTCCTGTGCCAGGTAGAGCTCGCCGAGTTCGTGGTGCAGGGTTGCGGCACGTGGCGTGCGGGCTCCCTCGAAGCTGTTCTCGAGGAGTGCCAACGCACGGGTGAAGCTTCGTTCCGCGGCGTCGCGGCGCCCGGCGGCCCGGTAGACCCGACCGAGGTTTTCGAGCGTGTGTGCGAAGGAGGTGGGGTCCGCCGATGCGTCGTCGGTTCGGATCTCGACCGAGCGCTCGTAGAACTCGATGGCGCGGGCGGTCCTGCCCCGCAGCGTGTGGATTCCGGCCATGGCATCGAGGGTGTCCGCGTAGACATCCCCCGGTGCCGAGTCGCCCTGGTCCGCCATGCGGAGCCAGCGCTCGAGGTTCCACTGCGCGTCTTCGTAGCGGCCCTGCTGGATCTGCAGGTTTGCCAGCATCCGGAGCGACTGGGCGATGCGCCGATCGTCCGTCCCGTCGGTTCTCGAGTCCGCCAGGACTTCGCGCCAGATGAACTCCGCATCGGCCGTACGACCTTCCCGGTAGGCGCGTTCCGCGTCCGCGAGCGGCGTGGGGCGAACGGCCGCGCAGCCCAGCGTGGACGCGACCGCCGCGAGGACCGCGAGGTTTGCTGCCGAGCGCATGGCACGGGGCTGCCTCGCGGTCCGGACGGTCGGGTCCATGGCCATGGGACTCCTCGCGTGTGCAAGCGATGCACCCAAACCCCTTCCAGCGGGGTCCTGACGACGTCTTCGGAAGTCGGCAGCTACGGCCTTAGCCGCGCTGGGCCGATCGGTGGGTCGTGTCGCGCGGGAGCGGAACGTTCGCGGGGAACTGGAATCAGGCGGGGTCGCGGGCCAGTCGGACGCCGGAGAACTGCCAGCGCTGGTGGGGATGGAAGAAGTTCCGGTAGCTGGCCCGGAGATGGGACCCGGGGCTGGCACAGGAGCCGCCGCGCAGGACGAGCTGGTTGCTCATGAACTTTCCGTTGTACTCGCCGAGGGCGCCGCCGTAGGGCCGGAAGCCCGGGTAGGGGCCGTAGGCGCTCGATGTCCACTCCCAGACGTCGCCGAAGAGGGCGGCGGGTCGGTCGGCGAGGTCGGGGCTCGGGCGGGGCTGGAGCGCTCCGCTTTCCACGAAGTTTCCCGCGATCGGTCCCCCTGCGGCCGTTTCCCACTCGGCTTCGGTCGGCAGCCGGCAGCCCGCCCAGCGCGCGAAGGCATCGGCTTCGTAGCGGCTGACATGGCACACGGGTGCGTCCAGTTCGACCGGGTGCCTCCCGGAAAGCGTCAGGGTCGTCCACCCGTCTTCCCCCGGTTCCCAGTAGAGCGGCGCCGTCCACCGCTCGCGTTGTACCCGGTCCCAGCCTTCCGAGAGCCAAGGTCCCGGGCGCTCGTAGCCCCCGTCCGCCATGAACTCCAGGTATTCCCGATTGGTCACCGGGCGGGAGGCGAGTTGGAACGCTTCGGTGAAAACCCGGTGACGCGGATGCTCGTTGTCGAAGCAGAATCCCTCGCCCCCGTGACCGATTTCACGAACCATCGCGTCGAAGTCGAACCACCGCAGTTGCGGCGCGGGACTGGTTTCGGGGGGCGGGGCGGCGCGATACGCCGGGCGCCAGGGGTTGAAGGAAAGCGCGTGTTTTACGTCGGTGAGCAGGAGTTCCTGGTGTTGCTGTTCGTGGTGCAGCCCGAGTTCGATGACCGCCTGGCGTTCCGGGGAAAGTCCTTCGGCGAGCAGGGCGAGGATGCGTTCGTCGACGTGTTTGCGGTAGGCGTAGACCTCGTCGAGGCCTGGCCGGGAGAGCAGCCCGCGACGAGGTCTCGAGAATTGTTCTCCGAGGCCTTCGTAGTACGAGTTGAACAGGACGCGGAAGGCAGGCTCGAAGGCGGGCGTCTGCGGGTCGGCGGTCTCGAGGACGAGGGTTTCGAAGAACCAGCTGGTATGCGCCAGGTGCCACTTCACGGGGCTCGCGTCTTCCATCGACTGGAGGGAGCAGTCTTCGGGGCTCAGCGGTGCGGCGAGGGCTTCGCTCGCGGCGCGCACGGCGCGGTACTGTTTTGTGAGCTCCACGGCTCCTCCCGGTCGAATCCGGCCATATTCTCCGGCCTTCCGCTGTGAATGCAAGCGTGCCATGCTGCGCGTCATGGATGTCTACGAAGCGCTCTACACGACGCGCGCCATGCGGCGCGTCCGACCCGACCCCATTCCCGAAGATGTGCAGCGGAAGATCCTGGATGCCGCGATCCGTGCCCCCACCGGTGGGAACATGCAGGGATGGCGTTTCCTGTTGATCGACGACGCCGAGATGCGCAAGCGCCTCGGTGCCCTCTACCGATCCTGCATCGATCAGCTCTGGAGCACCTTGTACAAGGACCGGATCGATGCGGCGCGCGAGGATCCCGACGCGCCGGAAAGCCAGAACTTCACCCGGATGTTCAAGTCGGCGGAATGGCTCGCGACCCACTTTGCCGAGGTCCCGCTCCTGCTGCTCGCGTTCATCCAGCACGACACGACCGGCGGTTC